>JBEHXA010000027.1:0-24618 GCA_048498935.1 Myxococcota bacterium | reverse complement strand
TCGAGTAGGCTTCATCGGCGGCAACGGCGGTATAGCCTGCGGGCGCAGTCGCCGTTCAGCGTCGCCATCATCAAGTCGATCAAGGTGACGAGCTTCGTGATGGACGCGGAAATGCTGCAGACCAGCCCCTCCGGTGATGGTCATCGCGACATGGTGTTCATCTGGAATTTCCTGAACCCCAGCCAGTTCTACTACGCGCACATCTCGACTGCGCACGACGGCGTGGCGCACAACATCCTCATCGTAGACAACGCCGATCGCACCGCCATCTCCACGACTTTCACGACCGGTTACGACTGGGGTCGCGACGTGTGGAAGAAGTTGCGCGTCGTGCGTAACGTCGAAACGGGCGATATGTCCGTGATCGACCTCGACGTGCCAACCGCGCCGATCCTGACGGCGAACGACAAGAAATTCACGGACGGCTACGTCGGTTTTGGCAGCTTCGACAACAGCGGCCAGGTACGGAATGTCAAAGTCTGGGCGGCCACATCGACACCAGGCGCGCCCGATTTCTTTTCGCCGGCGCCGTGACCGCTCAGTTGCACGCACCAGCGTGCGCGATGCGGACGCCTTTGTAGTCGGCGCAGGGTGGGCTGGTGTACGTCTTGCCGTCGCAGCCGCAGGTGGGTTCGATCGTGACGCCGCACTCTTCTTGGGGGCCGAGCGGTGCGCAGAAACCGGGCGTGTCGCAGCCTTCGGCGGCGCAGTATTCCGAACCAACGCACTGCGCGTTGGTCAGACAGGGATAGCTCTTGCCGTCGGGTGGCATACGGCAGAGCGCTGGTTTGTCGCTGGGATAGCAGGTGGCCGTGATCGCGCAGCACGATTCACCGGCCATGCAGTCCTCGGTCTTGCCGCAGAGGCGGCGCGAAGTTTGGGCATCGATTTGCACCAGAGACCCGCAACTGCCGCCCCAAGTGCTTGGGATGCTGGTGCCGGCGCGCGCCGCAGTCTGGAAGTCCGGATAGCTGTTACCGTCGCAGCCGCACGTATTACAGAAGTCGCCGGGACCGCACGAGCCGGTGTTGCCGATCGGCTGGCAGTGCCCGACGCCCTGGCAAAGGCCGGTCTCGAGCCAGCAAACAGTGCGGGCCGGGCATTGCGCGTTCGATGTGCACGCCGGGCGACCCCAAAGATCGCCATCCTCGGGTGGCTCGGGGCATGACTCGGAATCGGTGGCTGGATCGTAGCAGTGGCTGTCGGTGAGACAGCAGGCCTTCGGTTGGGGACAAGCGACGCCGCCGCAGAGCACGGGGCCTGGTGGGTCGACCGCCGGCACGCTCGGGACGTCCACGATGCAGCCCCCTTCAGCGCCGCAGTAGCCGATGCCGCCAGTCTCGGGAAAGTACTCGCCGGGCTTGTCGGTTCCGCCGGTGGCGCCGCTGCCGGGCTGTCCACCTGCTGGCGTTGCGCCGCCAATGCCGCTGGTTCCGGCCGTTGGGTGTCCACCGGCTTCGGCATTCGCCGTGCCGGCAGCTGCAGGGGCTCCACCGTCATTCGCTTCGCTCCCGCCGGTGGACGGCGTCGGTTTGCCGTGGCGACCGCCGGTACCCGATTCGCTTCCGCCAGTGCCGGAAGAGGGCTCGGGGTCTTTTGCTTGCGTCGCGTCATTCCGTCGCGACGTGCCTCCACATGCGGTGAGCGCCAGCAGCGCCACCAAGCCGACGAACTGCTTCATCCTGCCTCCTAACCTCCGAACGATTGGTGTTCGGCAGCTGGGTATCCCATCATTGGGTGCGGCTCGCGTCGTCCGCTCAGTCGTGATTTCGCCTCGGGATCAGGTGCGCGACCTCGTTCCAGTTGGGGGCGAGCTCATGCAGCACGTGCGTGGTTTTGCCGTTTGCCCGCAACATGCGGACGACGTCGCGTTCAGGGATGTTCACGTTGTAGCCGCGCGGACACGTCATCAGAGGGTCAGCGGCGTGGCCGTACAAGCGGCAAAGGAGCGGCCTCACCGGATAAATCGCGCAGCCCTCGTTTTGATAGAACGGGCACGTTCCGTCCGTGCGCGCCGCGGGCTCGATTCCGTGCGCGCGAATGTGCCGCTCGATGGCGCGAAACTCCGTTTCAGTCGCCGGAACGACGCCGCAGCACTGGCCGCAGCCCGCGTCGCACTGCATCGGCGGAATGACCTTCAACTTTTTCACGCGCTTCGGACATTGCCACTTTGAATCTTCGCAGCAAACCAGTTGCAGCGCGCTGGCAGTTTTATGCGCGCGTCATTGTCTGACAATTCGTCTCGTCGAGGTGACCCCCATGCGGTTTCGTCGTTGGCATGAGCTGCTCTTTTCGGCACTCGCTTCGGTTGCTTGCTCGGGCAATGGCGGGGACTCGCCTGGCGGTGCGGCAGGCGCAGGTACGGGGGGCATTGGCGGGGCGCAGACTGCGGCAGGTTCGCCGTCGACGGGTGGCAGCTCGGGTGCCGGTTTTGCCGGCGGTTCGGGCGGAACGGGGGCTGGTACGTCGAGCACGGCGGGCACGGCGGGTAGCGCAGTCATCGCTGGCGGCGCCGCCGGTGGCGGCTCGGGCGGTGCGTCAGGTGGCGTGGCTGGCGGAGGTTCGCCGGGCGGCAGTGGTGGAGCGCAAAGCGGAACGGGTGGGTCCGTTTCTGCCGGGCCCTTCAGTTGCACGTTGGTCCTCGGCCTGTTCACGACCAGTCAGTGGTTCAACGGCACCGACCCGGGCGGCGCCGACATGACCTTTCTGCAAGACGGCATCGACGCGACGAAGTGGGAGGCGAAGATGCAGAAGTACTCCTTCGCCGAAAAGTGGGCCGACCCGAAGAGCGATCTGTGGAACCTCCCGGTGCAGAACCCCTGCGCCATGAACTCCACCATGCCCGACCGCGCGCTCTTCGTGGGCTTCAGCCCCGATACGAAGGATCAACCAGGCTGGGAAAAGCTCCTCAACGACGTCGTCACCAACGTGAAGGCCAAGTACCCGAGCGTGAAGGAGCTAAACATTCTGACGATGGGGCGAGCGCCCAACAACATGCTGTGCCCCAACAACAACAGCAAAGACACCATCATCGCCCCCTACGAAGACGCAGCCTTCGAAGCGGTGGCGGCCGCGTCGAACGGCTTCGTCAAAGTGGGCCCCAAGTACTACGTCCCCGACTGCGAAAACTCGTACATCTTCGCGAACGACACGGACTACACGACCACAGCGGCGAACTACATCGCGATGGAAGTGGCGACGTATTACATCGCGCATCCCTGACAGGACCAGCATAGCGAGGCAGGGCACGTCGATTGCACACGCGGCGTGCCATGAAGCAACCTGCGTGCGTTGTGCCTGTTTGGGCGGTCGTTCTTTTCCCATGTGAGGCGTGTCGCCCCGCACCACCCAACGCGCACCAACCCGAGCAAGCGCCGAAAGTCGTGGAGGCTGACGGCAAGGGTGAATCGACTAAGGCGAGGGTTGGTCCGGCCAGAGGCCTACCGGTCGAGACTGCGCCGCCCAACGTGCCCGAGTTCAAGCCAGCCTTTGCGGACCAAACGCGCGCACCTGGAGTTCATACTCAGCAGCGCTTCGTGGTGAGCACTCTTGCCAAGGGGCTGAAGCTGCCTTGGGCGCTGGCATTCCTGCCGGATGGTCGCTTGCTCGTGACTGAAAAGCACGCCGGCAACTTGGTCGTGCTGACGGCGACAGGCGAGCGCCAAGCCGAAGTCGCAGGGCTACCGCGGGTCGACGGGCGCGATCAGGGCGGTCTATTGGACGTGGCGTTGGCTCCCAACTTCGCGGCTGAGCCGCAGGTCTTTCTTACCTATTACGAGCCGCGAGAAGGTGGCAACGGGCTCGCCGTCGCGAGCGCGCGCTGGGTAGACGGCGCCAAGCCGAAGCTCGACCAGCTGAAGGTGATCTTTCGTATGCAGCCGACGCTGGACTCGACCATGCACGCTGGTGGCCGTTTGGTCTTCGCGCCGGACGGTACGCTTTTCGTCACCCTGGGTGAACGATCCATTTTGCCGGGGCGAGTGCAAGCGCGCGACCTCGCGAGCGACTTTGGAAAAGTCGTGCGAATCGCGCGCGACGGAACCATCCCCGAGGGCAATCCATTCGTGAAAAAGGCGGGAGCGCGACCAGAAATTTGGAGCTTGGGCCATCGCAACGTGCTCGGCGCGGCGCTGGATGCGCGGCAGCGCTTATGGGTCGCGGAGATGGGACCGCGAGGTGGTGACGAGCTGAACCTGGTCGAGCCTGGCAAGGACTATGGCTGGCCAGTCATCGGCTACGGCGAAGAATACTCGGGTGAACGCATTCACCAGACCACGCAGCAGCCCGGCCTCGAGCAGCCGGTTTACTATTGGGACCCGGTCATTTCTCCAGGAGCGCTAATGATCTACAGCGGTTCGCTGTTCCCGGAGTGGCGAGGCAACTTCTTCATCGCAGGACTATCGAGCAAAGCGCTCGTGCGCCTCGTGCTCGAAGGAGATCACGTCGTTGGCGAAGAACGCCTGCTCACCGACCGCAAGGCTCGCTTCCGCGACATCGTGCAGGCGGCCGACGGCTCCATCTATGTACTCACCGACGACGAGGACGGTGAGCTCTTGCGGCTCCGACCAGAAGCGACTTAAGGCGTCCTCGCTCAGCGAAAGATCTGGAAGTGGCCGAGTAGGTACCAGAGCACGCCGAAGATCAAGATGGTCGTGAAACAGCCTCCGCCCAGTTTCTTGGCTCCGTAGCCGGCAGCGAGGCCTCGCAAGAGTTTGCTCATGTGCTCGCATAAGCAGGAGCCGTGCCAGCGGTTTCAGCGTTGAACAGCACAGTGAATTTGCGTCATGGCGCTGTCCCGCGGGTTGTAGTGCGGGTCGTTGGGAATAAACGACTCGCCGTTTCGGCGGAGGTTTCGCACCTTGTCGAGGCTCCACAACTTGCCGAACCCCCAGCTGCGTGAGTGACTGTCGCCGCGTACTTGAATACCGCGCAGCACCTCCCGCTCGCGAATCGAGCCATGACAGTACGGTGCGACGACGCGGTGAAGCCCGTCGTAGTCGAACTCCAGCAGCTCGCAGTTCTCAATCGCGGCGCAGATGACGTCGTGCATGGGGTGATAGGTGCTAGCGAAGCTTGGCTCAGCCGTGGGGCGTGCTGACGGTCTCGTCAAGGCGGCGCCGCTCTGCCGAAGGTCTTTCAGGGGCTCACGCCGGAGCGCGAGGCTTCACCCGCGCGCAGAATTCGGGCGCCGGAAGTGTGTTGAGGACTTGCGAACGGGTCAGGGCACCTCGCCGAGCCATCGTGACTCCATGACGAAGCGCGTCGAAACCTTGCGTTGAATGAGCATCGACCGACACCACGAACGGAATCCCGCGCTCTCGCGCCGCCGGGATCCAGTCTGGCGGAAGGTCGAGACGGTGGGGGTCGGCGTTGAGCTCGATGGCGCCAGGCGACCGGCTGAGCGTGTCGAGCAGCGCGAGGACATCGCAATCGATAGGGTCGCGGTGGTTGAGAATCCGACCCAGGGCGTGGCCCCAAACCTTGAAGATGGGCAGCGACAGCGCCCGCTGGATGCGCTCCGTCATCTCCTTGCTCGACATGCGATGACGGGCGTGGATGCTCGCGATCACGATGTCGAGCTGATCGAGGAGCTCGCTCGGTAAGTCCAAGCTCCCGTCTGCCAGGATATCGGCTTCAATGCCACGCAGAATACGAATCGGTACCTCGGCCTGAGCTGCCTCGATTTCGCGGTGTTGGCGCTCGAGGTCGCGAAGCGAGGTCCCGCTCGCATAGTGCGCGCTCGGGGAATGATCCGTGATGGTGATGTATTGCTTGCCGAGCGCGTGCGCGGCGCGAGCCATCTCGAGCACGCTGCTGCGGCCGTCGGAGTAGGTGGTGTGGCAATGGATGAAGCCCCGAATGTCTTCGACTTCGAGCAGCCGTGGTAGTTCGTGCCGCGCCGCGAGCTCGAGCTCATTCGCACCCGTTCGGAGCTCGGGTGGCACGTAGTCTAGCTCGAGCGCCCCGTAGAGTGCGTGTTCGGTTGGCCAGTCTGCGAGCGAAACTCCGAGGCTGCGGGCTCGTTGGTCGAGGGCCGAGACGTGCGCGGCGCTCCCGGTAGCTTCGACCAGGACGCTGCCGAAGTTGCGCTCGTTGGCCAGCCAAATCGAGAGGGTGACTCCGCCGCTCAGCTGAGCCGCGCGATGCGTAGCGTCGATACGCAGCACTTGGCGCAGTCGAGCCAGGCGCTCCCACACCAGCTGCTCGGGGCCTACGATTACGAGGGCTAGCTCGTTTATCGTCTCGGCACCACGCCGCAGACTACCGGCCCCACAAGCGAGCAAAGCGCCCTCCGCCAGGTTCGCGATGAGCCGGTTCAGCAGCTCTTCGGCCCGCCGGATCACGAGTGGGCTCGGGACTTGGGGGAGTCGCTGCTGCCAGCGGCTGCAGGCTGCGAGGAGCACGGCTTCAGTGCGTGCACCGAAACCAGGGACATGGCGCACGCGCTGCTCGAGGCATGCGGCACGGAGCTCGGCCACCGATGCGATACCGAGTTCGGCGCTCAGCGCCCGAATGCGTCGGGGCGTCATGCCATCGACTCCGCTCAGTTCGGCAGCTCCAGGCGGCGCTTGTTGTCTGAGGCGTTCGAGTAGGCGTGAGGTGCCAGTGCCCCAGAGCTCGGCGATTTGCTGTGCCAACGCGGGGCCGATACCGGCCAGCTCCCGCATCCGATCCCCTTCGACGCGCGGCGCGAGCTCGGTGCCTACCGCCTCCACTACGTCGGCGGCGCGTTCGTAAGCTTCGACCTTGAAGCGGGTTTCTCCAAGGAATCGCAGTAGAGCAGCGATCTCTCGCAGTGCCGCCGATACTCCAAAAACGCCACGCTTGTCGCAATCGGTGGCGGGCGTAGGCGTCCAAGGCACGGGCTGTCGCTCGGAGGTGGGAGTGGCCACGGACTTGCAACTGCATCCGGCATGCTCACTATTCTCGTCATCTTGTTGGTTCTGGCGCTCATTGGCGGCGGCCTCGGCCATTCACGCTTTGGCTACGCTGGTTGGTCTCCCGCGGGGATGCTGCTCTTAGTGCTCTTGGTGCTCCTGGTTACCGGCACACGACTCTGAGTAGAGCGGCGACTGCCACGAAGTGTAGCGCAAACATTATTCGGGCTCCGCGGTCGCGGAGCCTCATTTGTGCCTCATTGGGGGGCAGTTTCGCCGGGGCTCTGCGCCGGCACGGCTCGTGCTCGGTGTCGGCCCATGAAATCGCTGTCCCTCCTGCTTTCATTGTCCTTGCTCTCCGTGAGTGCTTGCGCCACCGACCAGAAGCGCGCTCCGACGAGCGAAGAAGTCGCCGAGGGCGAAGCTCTGCCGCCGCCGCCACCGGTTCCGGCCCAGCCGGCCTCGACCGACTCGCCTACTGCGCCGACGGCACCGGCCGCATCCGCGGCGAGCGCAGCACCGGAGCCGCCCGCGCTCGAAGCTCTGACAGAGGCGCAGATGGCGAAGCTCAGCGAGCTGGTCAATACCGCCGAGGTCGACCAGGCCAAGCTGGCTCAGCGCCGCGCCAAAGCCCCGGCCGTGAAGCGTTTCGCCGACATGATGGTGAACCACCACAATCAGGCGCTGCGTGAACAAGCCAAGCTCGTGAAGAAGCTGAACCTCAGTCCGGCCGACAGCGCGACCGCGATGGCGCTGCGGTCCGACGGCAAAAAGACGCTCGAGACGCTGAAGAGCGCGCCCGCTGCCGATTTCGACGCTGCTTACCTGAAGAGCCAAGTCGACGGACATCAGAAGGTGCTCGACCTGCTCGACACTCAATTGCTGCCCTCCGCCAAGACGCCCGAGGTAGCTGACGCGCTTCGCAAGGGCCGCGCAGCGGTTGAAGAGCATTTGAGCGAAGCGAAGGCGCTCCAGGCCAAGTAGAAAACGCCCCGAGGGGTGGTCCCCCCCTCACATTTCTTGAGCATCGTCCATCGGCGTCTCAGTCGAGGAGATGACGATGAGCAATTCTCGAAGTGCCGTACATTGCTCGCGACGCGATCTTTGCGCGGTCGAGTGCGCAGTAGCCGACGCTGCGTTCGACGCAATCACGCCCCGTCGTGACGAAACGGGGCGGGCGCCCGATGAACGCTAGGCGGCTTTCGCGGCGCTCCGTTTGCGAGTTTTGGCGGCGCGCTGAGCTGCCGCGCGTGGGGAGTTGGAGCCGCCGGCCTTACGTCGCTTTTCTGCCGAAGCCTTCGCGTGCCGCGAGAGCGCGGTATGAGAAGCAGCCGCGGTCGGCTCGTCTTTCAGGGCGCGCTCGGTGGCGCCGGCGCGCCGCGGGTTGGGTTTGCTGCCGGCGTGCGCGCTGTCCTGAGCCGCTTTGCGGCGGACTTTTGCGCTCGCATCCGGTCCGGGAGGTGCCCCGTAGCCGGCCCGTCGGGCCTTGGAGAGGCCGATGGCGATGGCCTGCTTGGTGTTTCGGGCTCCGTGTTTTCCCTCGCGGATGTGGTGCATCTCTTCGCGGATGAACTCACCCGCCTGGGTCGATGGGCTCTTGCCCTCGGCGCGGTCCCGTTTTGCGTGCTTGATGGTCTTGGCTTCCGGCATGGAACCGAGTCCCAGCAACAAGCTTGCCAACTTCGGCTACTCTTCGCCGCCATGAAGCTTGGTACCCCGCTTTCTCCCTCGGCCACCAGAGTCATGCTGCTCGGCAGCGGGGAGCTGGGCAAGGAAGTGATCATTGCGCTTCAGCGTTTGGGGGTCGAGGTCATCGCGGTCGATCGGTACGAGAACGCACCCGGGATGCAGGTCGCGCACCGCTCCCACGTGATCGCGATGACGGACGGGGCCGCGCTCCGCGCGCTGATCGAGCGCGAGCGACCGGCGCTGGTCGTGCCCGAGATTGAGGCGATTGCTACGGACACGCTGGTCGCGCTCGAAACGGAAGGCGTGACCGAGGTTATCCCGACCGCGCGAGCCGCTCAGCTGACGATGAACCGAGAAGGTATTCGGCGCCTGGCAGCGGAGAAGCTGAGACTCCCGACTTCTGACTACCGCTTCGCGGAGAGCTTGTCGGAGCTGCGCGCGGCCGCGGACGCCATCGGTTACCCGTGTTTCGTCAAACCCGTGATGTCGTCGTCCGGCAAAGGCCAGTCGCTGGTGCGAAGTGCCGAGGCGCTGGCCGCAGCTTGGGAATACGCCGGTAGTGGCGGCCGCGTGGCGCAGAGCAAGGTCATCGTCGAGGGGCTCATCCCGTTCGACTATGAGATCACACAGCTCACGGTGCGCGCGGTTGGATCGAACGGTGAGGTCGAAACCCACTTCTGCGAACCCATCGGGCACGTTCAGGTTCATGGAGATTACGTCGAGAGCTGGCAGCCGCAGCCGATGCGCGAGTTGGCTTTGATGCGCGCGCGTGCCATCGCCAAGGCCGTGACTGACGAGCTCGGGGGGCGCGGCGTGTTTGGCGTCGAGCTGTTCGTGCGCGGTGACGACGTCTGGTTTTCGGAGGTGAGCCCGCGTCCTCACGATACGGGGCTGGTTACGTTGTGCTCTCAGCGTTTATCCGAGTTCGAGCTACACGCGCGCGCCATTCTGGGCTTGCCGGTCGACGTGGCGCTGCGCTCTCCCGGCGCCAGTGCGGTCATTTACGGCGGTGTCGAGGCTAACGCGGTCAGCTTCGAGGGCGTCGACCAGGCGTTGAGGGTTCCGGAGAGCGACGTGCGCTTATTCGGTAAGCCCGAAGCTTACGTGCGTCGCCGCATGGGCGTTGCGCTCGCTGCGGGTTCCAACACGGACGAGGCGCGCACTCGAGCCAAAGCCTGTGCTGGCGCGATCAAGCCGGTCGCGCCATGCGCGTGAATGGGCCGCTCACGCTCCTTCGAGCCATAGCTCGACGCGGGGACCGCTGAGCTGCTTGCCCTCGAGCTTTGGGGTGGCTGCTGCTTCGGACGGGACACCGGCGGCGCTCAGCGTCGTCGGATCGACCTTGCATTGATCGAGCAGCGCTTGGCTCACGAGCTGGGCGACCGCGAGGTTGTGCTCGAGTGGCGTCTTGAGCTTTGCGGCTAGCGCCGCCGGAATGTCTTTTTTCCCGGCGACAGCCCGTACTCGAATCGAACGAGGCTTGGCCGCGCTCGCGATGGCGCAGAGGTTCGCTTTGCCGGGCGGGCTCAGCTCGAGCTTGCCCCGCGCGAGCAAGGAGCCGAACGACAAGGAAACCACCGCCTGGTTGCCGAGCGTGCCGACCGCCGTTTGACCGCCGGCGATCGCCTTTTGCAGCTTGGGCTCGAGCGCGCTCTTCAGCGCGCTGCCTGCGGCGGCTCCGGCTTTGTCGCGCTCCTCGAGCGGGCCGAGCTTGCCTTGCGTGGCTCGAAGCTCTTCAGCGAGCTGCTCGGCGCGCTTGCGTGCCTCCTCCGTCGTTCGCTTCGTGGCGTCGACGCTGGCGCGGAGTTCGCCGAAGCGTGCAGTCAGCATTTCGTGGGCCCGCCTCAGCGGCAAATAGTAGCCGAACGCGAAGGTCGCGAACGCTACGATCACGACGCCGGTCACGACTCGCCCCCAGCGCACTCCAGCTGATGCAGGTCGCATGGAAGCGCGCATGGCTTGCAGCTCTGGATCCTCGAACGGGCCCTTGCTCATCGCCTATCGACAGCTACTGCATCGGCGCGGAGGTATGCTAAGAAAAACCGAATGAGCGGCGCGGAACAGGAGCGCTTTCACGTGCGGATGGCTCCGGGCGAGGTCAAGCTTCTGACGCTCGACCAAATCGACGACCTGTTTCGACTCGAAGTGATCGACCCGGACACCCTGATCCGGCAGGAGGGCACCGAGCAGTGGTTGCCGCTGCGTGTCGTCGCTGGGCTCGATGACGACGATGAGAGCGGCGCGCCGGCCGCGGTCGCAGAGCCCGTGCGCAGCGTTCCTCCTCCGCCGCCGGCACCGCTACCACCGCCGGTGCGCGGCTCGCTGCCTCCGCCGTCGAGCGCCGCAGCGCCATTCTCGCACTCGCCGAGCTTCGCGCCGCCGCCGGTCGCCAGCGTGCCGCCACCCAGTTTTGCACCTTCGCCGATCGCGAGCGCGTCTCCACCCAGTTTTGCTTCGCCGTTCGTGCCGCTCGGCGCACCTTCAGCTCTCCTGTCTCCGATGCCGCCGTCGAAGGCGAGTCGCGTCGAGCTCCTGCTGCTCGGCCTTTCTGCTCTGGTCGGTCTGCTGGTCGCGCTGGAGCGTAACGGCGCCTTGGCCGCGCTCTCGGTATCCGCCGGCCAAAGCACCAGCTATCTCAAGCTGGAGGCGTTCCTGGGAGGCCCCGGGTTTGGCACCCCGCGCGCGGTAGAAGAGCTGGTCACTCAGGCTCGGAGCGCGGACGTCACGCGCTGAGCTCGCGGCGCGCGCTCCTCTTTGGTACTTTCGTCAGGCTGCTCGAGGGGCTGCTATTCCGGACGGCGTCGGGCCGCCAAGCGCTGTTTGACGAGCACGCGAGCGCGCGCGACCCGGACCCGTAAATTCCCTCGAGAAACGCCCAGTTCCGCTGCTGCTTCTTCCGCGGAGAGGCCTGCCAGGCAGTGCAGCACGAACGCTTCTTGCAGCGACCCCGGTAACTCTTGCGCGGCGTTGAGTAGCGCCAACTCGGTTTCCCGTAGGTCGTGCAGCGTGTCGGGTGGTGCTTGGCCGAGCTGCGTCGCGCTGTCGTACGCCGCAAGCTGGCCGAGCATGCGCGAAGCAATGGCTTCACGCATGAGATGTCGGCGTACGAGCTTGAATGCGATGCCGCAGAGCCAGGTGCTGGCTGTCGACGAGCCGCGAAAATTTTCCCAGCTGGCGAATGCGATGAGAAAGGCTTCGTGCGTCAGATCCTCCGCGCTGGCTCCGCCGCTGCTGCCGATGAGTCGCCGCACGTAGCGCAGAACACGCGCCCAGTTGTGCTCGTAAAGATCGGCCCAGCCTTCAGCGCTGCGGACATGCAGGCGCCTGCAGCCGCTGATTGGAGCGAGCTCTGCGGCCTCTCTGGGCTCGGTGTCGTGCTCGGACTTTCGCATTGCGGTCTAGAAGCGAGGGGGCGATTCGCTCTCGCGCTGTTCGACACGAGACGCCACCAGGCCCCCCCACTATGGGACGCTAACTCCATACAAGTGATCAAAGTGTAGCGGTGCGGCTCAAACGCACGCGTTAGTTGGGCCGTTCTTGTAACGCTCGACCGCCACATTGCACTCACTCTGAACACCAACGACACGACATCGAGGAGCCGTCTCGCTGGCATTGTTCAGCGAGGGCGGCTTCACGAATGGGGCGGCTGTGTAACTGCGCCTCGTCAATCGTGTGCTCGTACCTGAGCTCACCCGGTCGTGGTGTGTCCGCAGTTCCATTTGGAGGTCGAAATGATCGCGATCGGAAGCCATAAGCGAAAGCAGACGGTGGTGCTCGGTAGCGTGGCAGTAGCGGTTGTTGTCGGATCGGGTGTGAGCGCTTGGGCGCTCGTGACCAGCAACGCCGAACGCACCATCGTGCGCAATGTTCACGGAACGGCGATAAGCGCGATAGGCGCGCACGTCGTTCAAGCCACACTCACGAATCTGGTGCTTTCCGGCCAGAACGCTTCCGCGCGTGATCAGGCCTTCGAAATAGGCGACGAGCTTTTTGCCGCACCGTTCAACGCGGCGGATGGCAGTGGTGCCAACGTGGGTGTGGGCTCGCGCTTCACGCGCATGCCGCGTGCGGACTTGCGTGGCACTGGGCAATGGGCAAATCACGTGCCTTCGCGCGCGACGGGGCCAAACTCGATAGCATGTACGGACTGCCACAACTTGGGTGGCGACGACGGCGCGGGTCCCGCTGCCTCGAACGTGCATCGTGACGCCAATCATTTGGGCGCGCTGAATCGCATGGTTCAACGCAACACCCCGCACGTCTTTGGCCTCGGTGCGCTGCAGCGCCTTGCCGAAGAAATGACCGTCGACTTGCAGGCCACGCGCACCTCGGCGTGTAGCAACCTCGGCTGTGGCACGACCACGACGGGCGGCACATCGACCTCCAACCTCAGCAGCAAGGGCATCGCGTTCGGACAGCTGCGCGTCACGCACACGGCAGGCTCCATCGCGTGCACGGAGGCGTTGGTGCCGGCGGCGGGAACGACTGCGCCGCTGAGCGCAGACCTGGTAGTGCGACCCTTCCAATGGAAAGGCTCGACCGCCACGATCCGCGATTTCGTGCGCGGCGCGGCGCACAACGAGCTGGGCATGCAGGCAACCGAGCTGCTCGGGTCGCCAAGCGTCGACCCGGCTACGGTGGACGGGGACGGGGACGGGGTTGCCAACGAGCTCTTCGTCGGCGACATCACGGCTCTCACCGTCTACCAAGCAGGGCAGCCGCGCCCGACTACGCTGCCGGAACTGGCCGCTGTCGGGGAGATTCCTGCCCTTTCATCAGCGGACCTGGCCGCGATCAACGACGGCTCGGCCGTATTCGATCGGCTGGGCTGCAGCGGCTGTCACGCGCGGCGGCTGCTCATCAACAACCCCATTTTTCAGGAGCCGAGCTCGCTTGCGGCGTACCGTGACCCGGGCGACGTGTTCCCGAACGGTCGTAGCTACGGCAGCTCGGCGCTGCGCTCCGACGCCGCCATTCGCATCGACCTCACGCGCGACGCGCTGGAGAACGGCGATATCATCACCACCAACGGCCAACCACTCGGAGCTTTCCAGCGTGACGCGCAGGGCCGAGCTCAAGTCGATCTTTTCGGCGATTTACGGCGTCATGACCTCGGCTCTCGTCTGGCTGAGGAGGTGGACGAACAGGGCACGGGCGCGTCGGTGTTCATGACCGAAAACCTGTGGGGTGTCGGGTCGACCGCGCCTTACTTGCACGACGGGCGAGCCGCGACTCTGACAGAGGCGATCCTCGAGCACGGTGGTGAAGCTCAGACGGCTCGCGACAACTTCGCAAACGCCGGAACGATGGCGCAGCAGCACCTGATCTCCTTTTTGAACAGCTTGGTCTTGTTCAAGGACGAGGGCTGAGCCGATGGCGGCAGAAAGGAGCCCACGACGATGAACCACACTTCCTACGTAGCGACTCTGCTACTCGGCTGCTGCGTCTGTTCATGCGAGCTCGATACGAGCCGAGACAAACCCGCATCGCCAGTGCCAGCGCAGGTGGCGGCCTCGCCCGCTTCAGTGCGGGCCAAGCCGGCCAAGGCGAAGCTCGAAACGCACGCAGCCGAGCTCGAAGGCACCGGTCAGCCACCTTCGGCCGAGATGGTCGCCAAGATCACCAAGTTGACCGAGCACCTCGACGGCCTGGTGAGCCATAGCCAAGGCAGCCGCATCGCCTTCGTAGACTGCCAGGGTGAAACTTGTGGAGCCCGGCTCAGCGCCTCGAACCTCGGTCAGCTGCACGACATGCTGAGCGGCATCAGCCAGGACCAACAGGGTCGCGTCGGCTACACGGTGCGTGAACGGCTCGACCCCTATCTCGGCCGGAGCTTCGAGGCTGACTTGACGCTCGACGGCGAGAGCGCTCGCCCTGTGCCGGCAGACCCCGCCGAGTTGTTGCAGGCGGCCGGCGAGTAACAGGGGACCGTGGCCAACGCTCGTGAGCGCTACCGGGCGTTTTCGGGCGTTGGCGCGCCGAGGTTCACTCCCGACCACCGTCTCGGTGCATGCCTCACCTCGATACGCTGGGCCGGCCAGAACGCCGTGGATTGGGCTTAGTGTCCAGTCGTCCACGGCGCCGTGAAGCCGCTGAAATTCGAACAAAGTGCGCCGTCTGCTAGGGTGAATTCTGATCGTTTCGGCCGACCCCGAGACACAGGTCGACGAAAGCTTAGAAGTGCAGACCCAGCGCAGAGTCTTCCTCAAAGTATTGGCGACCGGACCCATCGTCGGCTGCGCCGGCACAGGTCCCGAGAGCCCGCTGCCGAGCGGCAGTGGGGGCGAGGGCTCGTCCGATGGCGCGGCCGGTAGCATGGCCTCCTCCGCCGGCAAGGCTTCCAACGCTGGCGGCAGTGCCGGCAGTGGCGGGAGCCCGGTCACGAGTCATGGCGGCTCGCCTAGCGGAGGGAGCGGGCACGGGGGCACCTCTACGTTCCAAGTCGGCGGCACGAACCCCGGCGGAACGACCGGCGGCTCCAGCTTCGTCGGTGATGGCGGAAAAGCGACGGGTACCTCCGGATCGGCGAGCACCGGTACGGCCGGCACGGGCGTGAGCTCCAACCCCAATCTCTATGCTGCAGGCAACGTGAGCGACGTTCCGCTGGGCTCGCTCGTCGTCGCTGCTGGGCTCTTCCTCATCGGACACGATGCGCAGGGGATTTACGCCATGAGCATGCAGTGCCCGCACAAGGGCTGCGCTGTCGTGTTCGAGGGCGAGCGGCTGGACTGTCCGTGTCATCACAGCAAGTTCGATCGCAACGGCAACGTGCTCGTCGGTCCCGCGACGAGCCCGCTCCCGCACCTCGCCGTCACGATTGACGGCGCTGGCAACATCTTCGTCGACAAGTACGCGACGGTCGGCCTCAGCGTGCGCACGCCGGTTTAGTCGCGGTGCAGCGCTCAGCGGCTGAGTAGCTGCGGCGCCGTAGCGCCTTTTTTGCCTCGCTCCCCAGGCTTTCCTCGTAGCCAGGCCCGAAAGGGTTGCATATATCCTGGAGCAGCAGGAAGAAAGCGCAGTGCCCCAGGACCCGGAGCTACTCAGGCGCCTACTGCGCGCGAAGGACCGCATGGACGCGGCATCGCACGAGGCCTGGCCGGTGTCGCGACTGGCACGCGTGAGCGGGGTCTCCGAAGCGCATTTCGCGCGTTCGTTCAAAGAGGCGTTCGGCGTCCCTCCGCACCGTTACTTGCTCACGCGGCGCATCGAGCGAGCGAGCTGGCTGCTGCGCGAAACCGAGCTCGAGATCACCGAGATCGCCTTCCAGACGGGGTGGAGTAGCTTGGGCACTTTCGGTCGCACGTTCCGGGACGTCACCGGCGAAAGCCCTGGTGAGCTCCGCGCGCGCGAAAAGGCGACGCCGCGCGAGCCGGACCCCGTGCCAGTCTGCTACCTCAGCGCTGCAAATCGGCCGCACCTCACGATCGCAGTTTCGGAGAAGCGACGGCAGGCCGAAGACGATAGGAACGAGACCGAAGAAACGGAGGTCCCATGAATCAGGGTGTCGATCTAGTTGGCCTGTACGTGCGCGATCAGGATGAAGCGGTTGAATTCTACGTCGAAAAGCTGGGGTTTCGTATCCACACGGACGTGAAAAACGGGGAATACCGCTGGCTGACGGTGCAGCATCCCGACCAGCCGTCATTCCAGCTCGGTCTGTTCAAGCCCGGCCCCCCGACGCACGACGCCGCCACCGCGCAGGCGCTCCGCGAGGTGGTGGCGAAGGGCGCGATGCCCCCGCTCGTGCTCACCGTGGATGACTGCCGCGTCGCCTACGACCGCATGCGCGCCCGCGGCGTGGAATTCACCCAGGAGCCGGTCGAGCGCTTCGGCAACATCGACGCGGGCTTTCGGGACCCGTCCGGCAACGGTTGGAAGATGGTCCAAGGCCGTCGCTGAGAAGCCGCTAAACGCTTGGGGCCCGCTCAGCACGCGCTGCGACGATACTGGCGAACCACGTATAGATGCTGGCACCGCCTGGTGCCAGCGGAGCGCCGTCTTGCATCACGTGCTGCGCGACCCAGCCGTGATAATGCTTGGAGTCGACCGTCGGCGGGCACGCCACACTGATCGATTGGGCTGATCGGTAGCCCATGGGGCCGTCGATGATGAGGTGCGGAACGAGCCCGGCGCCATCGATTGCCGGCGGCCTGGCGGCGTCGACAGCGCACCATGCATCGACCGCAAAACCGCTCGCCGCAGCGACGTTCGCCAAGTCGACGGTTCCTGCGCCCCCGATGCTGAAGCCGACCACGAACAGCGGCCGCTCCCCGGTGCCGGCCGCTGGTGCGAGCCTCTTACAAAGCTCGAAGACTTCGCCCAGGTGATCGCCCCAAAGCTCGGCTTCGGTCGCTAGCTGGGGCGCGATGATGCGAAAGAGTCGAGTCGCCTCGGCATTTCTGAACGGCGCTCGCAGCCGCACCATGTCGAGGCCCTTCGTGTGATTTTCGCCTCGACCGTGCAAGAAGAGCAGGTCGAATGCGGCGTTCAGAGCCCCCTCGACGAGCGCGGTCGTCCCTACGGCGAAAGGCATACGAGCGACGTTACCACGTGACGCGAACGCGCTCAGTGCCAGAAGCCGATGCTGAGCGACGTGTTGAGGTAGGAGTTTGCGCCATCGGCAGCGAGCGAGAGTTGCCAGTAGTCGAACGGGTGGACCAGGCCGAACACGTCCCAGCGGAAGAGCTTGACGTCGAGGCCGCCGGTGCCGTGCAGGCGTGAGTGGCCGTCTTCGGTGGTCGCGAGCTCGAGGTAGCTGCCGGCGCGCAGCCTGAGATAGCGGGGCACCACCTCTGTTTCGAGGCCCAGGCGCGGCGAAAATAGCGGTTGGTCGAGGGCCAGGTGCCGGCCGAGCGAGAATTCGCTGCTGCCCTCGATCACTGCCAGCTCGGTGCTCAGCAGGAGGTACCAGTTCTGCGACTTTTGGTATTCCTCGAACAGCTGCTGTTCGGCTTTCTTCAGGTCGGCGCGCGTGGGTTCACGGCCGGCGGCGATTTGGCGTGCACGATCGGCTGCGGTAACGAACGACGGGTTGAGAGGGCGCGTGCCGAATTGGTAGGCGAAGCCCAGCGCGGAAGTCCACGGTATCGCCACCGTCGTCGGAGGCGCGCCGGGCTCGCCGGCGAGCTCCGCATTGATGGGCTGCTCGATGGCGACGCCCACGCGGTACTGCCGGCGCTTCGGCTTGACGATGAAGCCCGCCGCATAGCCGACGCCGGCGGTCAGGGGCGTGGCGCTCTTGCTGACGTCCAAGCTGAATCCGACGATGCGCAGGCCCGCGCCGAGCTGCAGCTGTCCGTCGAAGTAGCCGTAGGCGGTGGCCAGGTGGATCAAGCCGAAGTTGGCGGTGCGCTTGGTGCTGATGCCCTGCGCGTCATGGCTCAGCGCGTTCTGTTCGGCTTCCGCCGCCACGCCGAAGCCGAAGTGTCGGTAATTCGCGAGCGCCGCCAGAGAGCCGAACAACGCGCCGCTCTTGGAATCCCCGTTCTCTGGCGCGTTGTACAGGTCGTTCTTCGGCAACCAGGTGGCGACCGAGATGTCGACACCGAAGCTGAAGCTGAAGGCGTCCCACGAGTACGGAAGGCGTACCGCGACCGATGCCGCATTCTTCGCGACGCCCTCGGTGTCGTCGGCGATCGCCACGAAGGCTCCGCCGAGGCCGATGAAGCGCGTGCTGCCCTTGATGGCTCCACGCACCGTGTCGACTCTGTTCGACTCGGGCATGGTCTGCGCGTGTGCTCGGCTCGCAACTCCGATAGAGAGCGCCAGCCCGAGCAGCACGATCCGTGACGGAAGCACGACCATCGAGGGCGGATTACTCGCGCCCGGGCGGGGCCGCGAGCAGATCCTACCTGCTCGCGGTTTTCAGACGCCTCGGGGCGAAATAATCGCGTGATGCTCGTGGCGCAGCTCGCGCGATGTTTACGGAAGGCCGAGGAAAAAATCGGCGATCGCGTCGCTGGCGAAGCAGGGCCACCCGTGCATGTGGCCCTCCGCCAGGTTGTAGTTGTTGTCGTTGTGCGAGCACCAGATGGTCGGCTTGCTGCAGCCCGCATAGCTGATGCAGCCGGGGTCGACGGGCTTACCGTCGAACTCGCTGTTGCAGCCCGCGATCGCCGGATACGGCATGCTGGTCGGCATACACATGTTGCTGGCGGAGAAGACGGCCACCACGTTTTCGCCGTTACCGTTGTTGCGCTGCGCATCCATTTGCCCCTGGATGTACAGGACCGGCACGGGGCTGAGGGTGTCGCAGTATTTGCTGGCGGCGACGGGTGCGACGGCTTTGAAGCGCGGGTCACCGCCGGCTACGCACATCATCTGCACCGACATCTGTGCGCCCGAGCTGTGACCGGTGAGAAAGACTCGCGATTTGTCGATGCAATAGCTCGATAGGGCTTGATCGTAGACAGAGGTGATGCGCTGAGCGTCCGCGCCTGTGCCGCCGCTGAACGACCAAGCATTGCCGTTGCTCTTCGGGAACGCGCGTACGAAGTCGGCTTCGAGCCGCGAGCCGTTGCTCAGCGTTTCCAAAATGGTGTTCTGATTGTTGGCGCCGTGGAGCGCGATGACGAGCGGCATCGGCTTCTGCCCGTCGTAGGTCTCCGGAAAGTCGTAGATGCGATCGTTGGGTACCGACACCTTGCCGCCGCTCGGGCGCCCGGCTTTGCCGCAGCCTTCGCTCGCTATCGGGCCAGCCGCGCCGCCGCTGCCGCCCGTGCCACCTGCGCCGCCGCTTCCGCTCGTTCCGCCCTGGCCAGCGTTGCCGGCCGGCTGCTGTCCGCCGCTGCCCCCGCCTCCGCCGGTGCTTCCGCCGGTGCTCATGCCTCCGCTACCGCCCTGTGATGAAGCACTACCGGCCGCTCCGTTCGCGCCGCTCGCTCCGCTCGTGCCGTTTGCCACGTTACCGGCCGAGCCCGCCAGCGCTTGAGTACCCGCCGAGCTACCCGCGGTGCCGCTGCCGCCAGCGCCAGCGGGGGCAGCGGAATCGCTTTCGCACGCGGTTCCGAGAGCGAGCACCGTGAGGCCGAATAAGTAGCGACGAGCCATGCCTCAGTATGCTCCTCGCCAGTTGCGACCGCGCGATCTCAATCGCTCGTGGTCGCACCCGGGGTCGGCTATCTTGCACTGATGGGCAAGGTTTGCAGCAGCGTTGCGCTGGTGGCGGTCGCTGGCGCGTGCCTGGCGGGAGGGCTCGGTTGCAAGGGCCGTGGGCAGCCGCCTCATCCGACAGTGCCGGCGGGTTCCGCGAGCGTGGGAACGTCGACTTCTCCCACCGCAACTCCTTCTGCCGGTGGCTCAGTGCCGAGCTCGGTGAGTTCGAGCGCGCGGGCGCCGAGCTCGGCGGTACTCGTGGACGCCCCGCGTTGCAAGGCTCTGGGTAAGCGCGGCGTGGTTTCGATCGCCACGCACGGTGAGCAGTTCCTAGCGATGGCTGCGCGCGAGGGCGTCGTATTCGTGCTCACCTACCAGCAGCCGATGGCGCGCGTGATGCTGCTCAGTGTTCCGCGGAGCGGCGAGCCGACGCGCAAGCTGAGTACCTTTCAAGGGCCAGGCGAGCCGCGCGGCTTCGCGTTCACGAATGAGGCCGCCTACCTGACTGAAAACAAGGCCCTGATTCGGCTAGGGCTCGACGGTTCCAGCGCGCGGCTTGCGAAAGATTTCGCGGAGGGCGTCGCTGGCGACGGCAGGCATGTCTACGGCGTGGGGTGTGGTCCCAAAGGCGGACCAGATCACTTGCAGCGTATCGAAGTGACGGGGGGCGAACCGGAGCAGCTGGCCGAGATTCAACGCGCGGGAGTGAGCTCGGATGGTCCAGCTTGCGACTACAGGTATGTCGCCCTTGGCGATTCCGCCGTTTACGTCAGTGACTGGGCGGGTCGGCGCATCCTCACTGTCGATCGCGAGAGCCACGCCGTCAAGGTGCTCGCGGAGAAGAAGGCGTTCCCGCAGCGCATCCAGCTCGCACCGGGAGAGCTCACTTTTCAGGCTGCAGGGGGCCTGTATCGGGTGGAGCTGCCGAGCGGCGCACCGCAGCGCATCGCCGAGCTGGCTAATACTCCGTTCGCGCGGTTCGTCGCCGACGCCCGCGACTATTGGATCGACCAGGCCGAGGCCTACGCGCTCGACGAAAAGATCTATCGCCTCGCCCGCAGCGGTGGAAAGCCACGCGAAGTGCAGCGGTTCAAGGCGCTCGACCCGAACGAGGCGCCTGCCGACACCGGGGTGGACGGCATCGCGGTCGACGACGAATGCCTGTACATCGCTCGGCATCAGCCGGGCTACTCGGCGATTTTGGCGGCGGCTAAGGACTAACGGCGCCCGAGCTAGCGCGCGTAGTCGGGAGCGATGAGCTCGTCACGCGGGGCGGGTGGTGTCGCGGCGGGTGACGCAGCGGCCTTCGGCGTGGCGGTGACGCGAGGCTTCTTCGCTGCGCTGGGTGCCTTGGGCGGCGGGGTTCCCGCAGTCGCATTGGAAGCGGCTGGTGCGGCTTCCGTGGCCGACGCTGAATCGGCTGCCGCCGCTGGCGCACTCGGCGACGGCAGGACGAATGCTGCCGAAGGAGCAAGCGGCGGCGGGTCGAGGGACACCCCGGCGGGCGCGGAAGCGCTAGTTGCCGCGTCGGGCGAGGGCGCCGACCGCATGAGCAACGCGAGCAATGCGAGCGTGCAGCCGAGCGTCGCTGCTACCCACGCTCCGCGATTTGCGCGCTTTTGCGGAGCCACTTCGGTTAGCTGCGTGTGCTCGATGGTGACGCGCTCTTCGTGCGGTGGTGATTGCGAGATCGAAATCGCGCGCAGCGACGAAGCACTCTGGCCGGGTCCGTGATCGAGCGCCTTGCTGGCGGCGGTTTCGATCGCGCGGCTGTCAGCCGCTAGTTGCGCCCGATAGATGGCTTCGCGCCGGGCGACCTTACGATCTCCGACTGCTCGCTCCATGAACGCCCGAAGCTCGGCTTGCCCCGCGTCACCGAACGCTTCAGGCATGGCTTGCTGGAGGGCGAGCCGCATCTCTTCCGCGCTCGACCAGCGCTGTTCCAGGTCCTTTTCCAGCGCTTTCAGCAGCACTCGCTCGAGCTCCGGGGGGTACTCCTCCAGCAGCGTCGAAGGGGGCGGCACCGGATCGTCGGTGGTGATGGCGTGGATCACCGCGGCGGTGTTGTGGTGCTTGAAGGGATGTCGACCCGTCGTGAGCAGGTAGAGAATGATGCCCGTCGCGAAAATGTCGCAGCGCCGGTCTACCTCGCCGCTCAGGATCTGCTCCGGAGCCATGTACGAGAACTTGCCCTTGATCTCGCCGGTGACGGTGTTGGACGACGCTTGCTGCGTGGCCTTCGCGATGCCGAAGTCGACCAGCTTGGCGATGCCGTCGTACGTGACGAGCACGTTGTGCGGCGAAACGTCGCGGTGCACCACGCCGAGCGGACCATTCGCGTCTTTGAGCTCGTGCGCTGCGTGGAGCCCGTCGAGCACCTGCGCGATGAGCTGCACCGCAACCCCGATGGGCATGCCGCCGCGCTGCTCGGCGCGGGTCAGCAAGAAGCCGAGCGGCTCACCGTCGACCCACTCCATCACCAGGTAGAGGGCACCGCTGTCCTCGCCGAGCTCGATGGTGCGCACGACGTTCGGATGCTCGATGAGCGACGCGATGCGCGCTTCTTCGGCGAGCATACGCTCCAGCCGAACCACGTCTTCTTGATCGCGGAGCAGGGTCTTGACCGCTACCAGCTTGTTGAAACCGCGCGCGCCCTTGAGGCGCCCGAGCCACACCTGCCCCATCCCGCCGCGCGCAATAGGGACCAGCAGCTGGTATCGCCCCAGGGTTTCATGAGTTAGCGCTGCTTCCGGCATGCTGCGAGCTGGTCCGCCTTCAGAACGGCCCCACCCGCCCCGCCAATAGGGCGCCCATGAGCCGTTCTTTTCAGGTAACGCTCGTCCCGCGCGCTCGTCAATGTGACCGTATTCAGGGCGCCCCGTAAAATTAGCGGAAGTCGCGGGGATGGCACGATTTAGGGTGGGTGCTCACCGCCGCACGCGGAGCCTCCTCGCACACCTTCGCACCTCGTGCGCGCGACTCGCCCGGGCCAGGGCGGGCGGCAGTGGCAGTGGCAGTGAAGCGTGGGCCGGGGGTTACAGCGAGCTCACGAACGCCAGCAGTGCATCGCGATCCGCCGCCGGCAGCGCTTTGAAGCTCTTGATGGCACCTTCGGCTTCACCGCCGTGCCACAGCACTGCTTCGAGTACGGTGGCGGCGCGACCGTCGTGCAGTAGGGCATCGTGGCCGTTGATGGTTGCTCGCAGGCCGATGCCCCAAAGCGGCGGGGTCCGCCATTCGGAAGCAGAAGGGGGAGAGCTCGCCAGGTCGGGCGCTGGCACGCCGCTCTCGTCGGCGAGATCCGGCCCCATGTCGTGGAGTAACAGATCCGTGAAGGGCTGGATGGTTTGGCTCCGCAGCTCGGCGAAGGGATGGTTGGCCCCGGTGAGCAGCTGGGTAACGTGGCAGTTGGCGCAGCCCACGGTCGTGAACAGCTCTTGCCCGCGGGCGACCTCGGGTGTGCCGTGGGCGCGCTGTGGCGGCACGCCCAGCAGCGCCGAGTACGTGACGAGCTTGATGACGTCCGTGTCAGTGAGCTCAGCCTGACCTTGGTCCGGAAGCAAAGCATTGCTGACGCCCATTCCAACCGCGAGGTCTTGCGCGACTTGATGGGAAAGCCCCGCCGCTTCCGCCTTCCACCCGAAGCGGCCGAGGCGCAGCTTGCTCGAAGCGCTGTCCGGCACGTAGCTCGGCCGCCCCGAGATGCCGTCCTGATCGCAATCGAGCCGATCCGCCAGGGACAGGACGGTCGATTCATCGACCGCTTCGAGCAGACCCAAGCCGACGAGCTGAGGCGCGACGCGGGGCGAGTAGTGCGAGGCGTCACCGGTGTTGGCCGTCACCGTGTAGACCGGGCGAGTCAGCTCGGCGGAGGTGCCGTCGTCGAGCATGACGATTACCTTTTGCGAGCTGCTCACGCTGGCTGCCCCTTGTTGAAGCCGGAGCTGGCCGCCAAGCTCGGGGGCCCCGTACAGCTTGAATACGAGCGAGGTGGCTTCGCTGATGCTGCCCACCAGCGGTGCGCCGCTGCCGTTGTGCGTGTGGCAATTCTCGCACGACGAGGTGTTCATCAGCGGCCCGGCCTTGTTGGCTTGTGCGGCGAAGGCAGGGCCTCCGTTGCTGTGCTGACCCGTCAAGAAGTCGGTGTTGAAGAGGCGCCGCCCTTCCAGAAAGTTTTGAACGTTTTCGTGCTGGATATTCAGCGCCATCTGCGAAAACGACATCTCCGGCTCGCTGTAAAGCCAGGTGGTCGTGGTGGCGCCTCCCAAGCGCGCCTCCGGCACGGGGCCGGGGGCCTCGGGATAGTCCGTGTTGTTCGGAGTGAAGCCACCTTTGCCGATGACGTAGCGGAACGTGTCCGAGTGGTACGACGAGCGCGAGCCGCGCGTGGTGAGCGCTGCCGCGTCGAGGAAGATGCCGAGCTCGAACTCGAGCGTGCTGTCTGCGGCCATGCTGCGGCCTTGGGGTGCCGACTTGGTTTCGTACACCTCTGTCGCTGCGGCCGGAGCGGTTGGCGGCACAGGCGTCGTCGTTGAAGCCGTCATCGTGGCGTTGATCTGGAATGTGCCGTCGTCCCCCACCTGCTTCCACGCACGCCAGTTGGTGGTGAGGTTGCCGGTGCCTGGTTTGGCGATAGGCAGGTAGGTCGTGCGGATTAGCTGAGTGCCCGCCAGCGTGTGATCTTCCACCATCAAGCCGAAGCTGCGGTCCTCGAAGTACACCGGATCGTAGGTGTTGAACGTTTGGTCTTTCTCTTGACGGTTGCGAACGCGCCCGGCGCCGCGCGTGAGGATGGTGCCGTCGGGCAGCTTGGTGACAATTGGCGGATTGACGGCGTCCGCGGCCGAATAGAGCGGTTGCACGGCGTCCGACGTTTCAGGTGCGTCGGCCATGGCTTGGCACGAATCGTCGGGCTCGCCGGGCGAGCCTGCGCTGCCCGCGCTGCCCTGGTTGGCGG
>JBEHXA010000026.1:0-25255 GCA_048498935.1 Myxococcota bacterium | reverse complement strand
ACGACGCCTGGAAGAGGCGAGCAAAGCAAAGGACGACTTTCTTGTCTCCCTCGCGCTATGCCTGCGCCCTCTCTACATCGCACGAGTGGCGGAATTGGCAGACGCGCCGGATTTAGGTTCCGGTACCGCAAGGTGTGGGGGTTCAAGTCCCTCCTCGTGCACCGGAAACCCCGCAGGGGTTCCCGTGCACTCGGGAGGGACCTGGTCACTACGCCTCCGCCTACGGCGTCGTCTTCGTGAACAAGTCCCTCCTCGTGCGCTACAGCGAACGAATCGTCACAGCGGCAGCGGCGCCCGCTCAACGGAGGCGGTATAGGTAGAGCAGTGCCGCCCACCCGCTCGGGAGCATGCGTGGCGGTGCCTTCAGCTGCCGTCCATGGGTGACCGCCATGTCGAGGAAGTAACGCGCGTGGAAGAAAGCCTCGACGATTGGCCGCGTCACTTCCAGCCAGCGAGCGTTGTGCTCGTGTTCAAATTTCTTGTCGGTTCCTTCAGCGACGATGCGCACGAACCAGTCGTTCAGCGGCCGCTCCGGCGCTAGCGCCTGTAGTGCCGAGACGATCCGCTTGGTCGAGTGCCCCAGCGCGTAGACCTTGAAGCTCTGGTGGTAGAACCGGTAGACGGGATCTTCGTAGCCCCACTCGCCGCTGGTTTCGGCCAGCAGTTTCTCTAGCTCCGGCAACGCGGCTTTCAAACTCGCAAAGAGCGCTTGTACAGCCGGCGTATTGTCCGGGGCGTCGAGGTCAACCATGCGGAGCCCATGAAATGCGCTACTTAGCTTCGACTGGCGGCGTCGGCCATAGGGCTTCGAGCTCGATCTCGATGGCGCCAAACGGTTCGAGGCGCACGCGATCCGTCCCGCCACGAGTGACCACTAGGCGATAGCCGTCCCCGTCGAGCCGGTAGACCTCGACCATACGTTCGAGCGGATTGACCAGCCACACGTGGGAGACGCGTTCGCGAGCGTAGATAGGCAACTTGCGTTCACGGTCGATACGCTCGCTTCCGGGCGAGACCACCTCACAAGCCCAGTCCGGTGCCAGTTCCAAAAACGGAGTAGGCGGCACCGCAGGTAGCCTCGACCGAAGCCACCCAGCCAGGTCGGGAACGAGAATGTCGCGACCTAGATGAAGCTCGGGTTCGTCGAGGATGATCCATCCGCCCGGTCCGCCACGGCCCCGATGAAAGGCGCCGCCCAGATCCATACCGAGCACCGACGCTGCCTCCGCGTGAGGTCCTGCGGGTCGGGGGCTCGTGTGGAGGTCACCGTTCAACACCTCGGCAACGAGATGATCGGGCGCGCGCAGAACGTCGTCGTAGGTCGCTTGGCGACGAGCTGCATCGGCTGCCATCGAGAAGACTTTACCACGCAGAGGCCACACAGCCGAGTCGCTTTGCTCGTTCCCTGCGTGCCTGCAGGAATCGTCCCCGAATGTCTCTCTTGGTAGCGTTGTTCGCGTGGCTGCCCTCATTTCATCCCACGGCCGGCGGAGCCTACGCGGCTTATGGTGGCGTGTATGTGGCAGCGGCAGTCGCGTGGGGCTGGCTAGTTGAAGGATTGGCGCGGGACCGGTGTGATCTAACCGCCTTGCGCTGGTTGGCGACCGTTCGCCACGCCCTTCCGAAGTTCGCCTCGGCGCAGTTACTTACAGTCGCCCAGGCCCTTGACGCTCGCTACGTCGGCGGTGCCGGCCACGATCTCTTCGGTCGAGAACTGCTTTTTTAGCTTGCCCCAGCGACAGCTGCAGACCTTCTCCTCCGCCGAATTGCCCTTGGTGCATGCCTGCATGAAGTCGAACTTGGCGATCTCGGTCGGGAACTTGCCCTTGCATTCGACGACCATCGCTTTCTTGGGCTCGACGAAGCGGGCATCGTCTTCGCCCGCGTTGATGAAGTCGGCGACGCTCAGGTGCTTGCGCATCGAGGTCCAGGCGCAATCGCAATACTTGGCTCGGCGCTGATCGTTTTCGACGCAGCCCTTCATGAAGCCCGCCCTGATGTCCTTTTCCGGCACTTTCGCCGCGCACGCCGTGGTCGTCTTCTGCTTCAGCTCGGCGAAGCGCGGATCGTCTTGCGCGATCGGCTTGGACAGGTCGACCCCTTTGAACACCTCTTTGAACTGTTCGAAGCCGCACTCACAGAATTCCTGACCCTGCGACGCCAGGCACGACTTCAAGAAGCCTTCACGCTCATCCTCGGCGGTGCGCGCCGGCTCGGCGGGCTCAGCCGTTTCAGCGGGGGGAGCATCGTTCGCGCTCGCGCTCGTCGGCTCGGCTGCGGGGGGGGCCGAGCCGCCACAAGCAAAAAGCGTGAAACCCAGGGCGAGAAAGGGAACCTTCCAGGACATGGGGTCAGCACCCTAACACGTGAGGGTCCAGCTCCAATAAGGCCCCCATTGAACTGCTAGAGCATGCCTCGTCCCTGAATCCTCTCTTTTGGGCGGCGAAGGAGCGCGAACCGTCGCCGGCGCTTTCCCGAAACCCGACGTACCTTGACTGTGGAGATTGCGTGGAAAGGCGCCCGCGGCGTTTCGCACGCGAGATGCATGGCGCCCGCAGCACGTCGTCGTGGGTCAGCGGTCGGGTTTGGCACCGCCCAGGTCGTGTTGCATGTTCAGATGTTCGGGTACCTGCTCGGCAGGTACCGGCTTCGCAAAGAGGTACCCCTGGGCTTGATCGCATTTCACGAGGCGGAGCAGGCGCGCCTGCTCCCATGTTTCGACGCCCTCCGCCACTACCTTCATGTCGAGCGCGTGACCCAGTGAGATGATCGTGGTGACAATCGACGTGCACTGAGCGCTGTCGAGCATACGCCGCACGAACGACTGATCGACCTTGAGCGAGTCGAGCGGCAAGCTCTCGAGCGCGCTCAGCGACGAGTAGCCGGTGCCGAAGTCGTCCATGGCAATCGTGAAGCCGCGCTTTCTGGCCTCGCGTAGCTTGGCGGTCGAGCCCTCGAGATCCTCGACGAAGACGCTCTCCGTAATCTCCAGCTCGATGGCCGACCCAGGGATGCCGTCGAGCGACGTCAAAAAATCCGGCGCCGACAGCTGCATGGCCGAAACGTTGACCGCGATCCGAGGCGGCTCTTTGCCAGCCTTGCTCCAATCGTCGTGTTGGCGAGCGGCCTGCGCGATGACCCAGCGGCCCACGTCGCGGATCAGGCCGGTCTCTTCGAGCAACGGGATGAACACCCCCGGCGGCACCAGCGCGCCGTTTGGGTCGCGCCAGCGAATCAGCGCCTCGAGCCCGAGAACGCGACCGGTTCGCAGATCGACCTTGGGCTGGTAATACAGCAAGAATTCGTCGCGCTGCTGCGCGCGACGTAGCTTGGTTTCGAGCTGCACCCTTTCGGCCACCCGCGCGTTCATGCTCGGCGCATAGAAGACGTAGGGCTGGCCGCTCGCTTTGGCCTTCTTGACGGCGGCCTCGCCGTTCGAGAGCAAAGCTGCGGCGTCGCTCGCGTCCGATGGAAATACCGCGATGCCCACGCGTGCCGAGACCGAGACTTCCACGTCTTTGATTGAAACCCCGCGTTGCAGCGCTGAAAGCAGCTCATTTTCGACGAAAGAGGCGACCAGCGACTCGCTGTCGAGCGGGCGCAATAGGACGGCGAAGGTATTCCCGAAGACGCGCGCTGCCGTTCCTCGATCGCCGACCACGCTGCAGAGTCGCTCGGCTACGTGGAGTAGCAAGGCGTCGCCGGCTTCACGCCCGAGCGTGTCGTTGACGTGTCGAAAACGATCGACGTCGAGCACCAACAGCGCGAAGCGGTGCGCGTCCCCGCGAGCCGCGGCGATCTGCTGCTCCAAACGCTCGAGCAATAGCTCACGATTCGGTAGCCGTGTGAGCTCGTCATGATAAGCCAGGAAGTCGAGGCGCTCGGTCTTGCCGATGTGTTCGAGCGCGTACGAGATGTTGTCGGTCACTTCGAGCAGTAACCGGACCTCTTCGCGATCGAAGAAGTTCGGCCGCGTACTGAAAAGACAAAACACCGAATCGATGCGCCCTTGGCTCATCATGGGCAGGACCGCCGCAGATTTCAGCCCATGTTCCAGCATCAACGACTTGTATCGGAGCCGCTCGTCGCTGGAGATGTCGTTGATGATGACGGGGCCGGGGGCCGCCATGAAGCTACGCAGCAGCGGGCTGTCGTGACGCCCGCCGACGAGGTGCATCTTGAGCTTCTCGACGGTTGGATGACCAGGCGGCTCGGACGCCACTAGCTCCACGCTCGCGGACTCGGCCGACACGCGCGCGACGACGGCCAGCGCGAGCTCGCCTGCGGTCGCAGCGATGCGGCAAGACTTGCTCAGGAGCTCGTCACGATCGAGCGTTCGGACGACGGCGGCATTGATGCCGCTGATCAGCGTCCGCACGCTGGTCAAGCGCGCCAAGCGCACCTCGTCGTCCTTGCGTAACGTGATGTCGCGCGAGATGGTCACGAGACCAGCCACCGCGTCGTTGGGGCCTCTGACGGGCGCTTTGCTCTCGGACAGCCAAAGCATGCGGCCATTGCTGCTTTCGGCGCGCACCATGTCGAGCACCGGCTTGCCGCCTCCGAGCAGCTCGCGCTCGGCCCGTTCGACCTCGTGCGCGTCCTCCGCGGCGACCAGCTCGCTCAGCCTCTTGCCCACCACGTCTGCTGCGCTACGCCCCAGACGCGCCAAGAAGGCGGGATTCGCGCGCAGGAAGCGCAGCTCTGCGTCCTTGAAGTAGATGCCGTCGGGGATGCTCTCCATCAGGTCCTGGAGCAACCGCCGCTCGATTTCGAGCTCGCGCGCTAGCTGGAAATGCTCGGCTGCTCGCTGCACCTTCGTGAGCAGATCGCTGGAGCTCCACGGTTTGGTGACATAGGCGAAGATTCTCCCCTGGTTCACGGCCCGCGTAACTGCTTCCACGTCGGCGTAGCCCGTGAGCAGCAGCCGGGTGGCGGTAGTTCGTCCTTCCAACCGAGCCAGGAGCTCATCGCCGCTCATCCGAGGCATGCGCTGGTCCGTGACCACGACCGCCACCTCCGAATCCGCTTGAATCAGCGACAGCGCTTGCTCTCCGCTACCGGCTTTGAGAACCACGAACTTTTCGGACAGCAAATCCTCGAGCGCAAGCAGCACTTGCGGCTCATCGTCGACCACTAAAACTCGTTCCAAGCAAAGCTCCCCGAGACAATGCCGAGTTTCACGACACCCGGCCGTAACGTGACTCTATGCGCCTGGCGACCGGGTGCGCAATCAGTTCCTTGTCAAGATGATTCGTCGTTCGCCACTGCGGCGACGCGGTCGGCGGGGCGTATCGCCGATTCGCGGCGCCTCGCGACGCACGCGATTTCGTCGGTCACGCAGCTTTTTGCGCCGACCACCGACAAGGGACGGTGGTGGCAAGGTTAGACGGACAGTTTGCGCCAGCAGGATCCCCTCGCACGAGGCTACTGGCCCTATACGCCCCGAGTTCCGCGCGCTGGTGATCTGGGCTGGCCCACGAGCCCCCTCGCAAGCTTTGCCGGCGCCTCGCTTCGTCCGCGCAACCGATGCGTTTGCGTTCGTCACCTACCACGGAGGAACTTCGCCAATACCCTCAAGTACGTGCTCATGAGCATGAGCGCCAACGTCGGCAACATGTCCCGGCAACAGAGGCAAGCAGGGCAACCACAGTGAAGCGATGGCCATGCTGATCATTGCGTTGCCGTGGAGCTGAACAAGCTCCGCTTCTACAGGAACCCTGCAACGGTTGCGCTGTCGCGCCAGGATTGCGCCGGAAGCAGCGGCACCGATCATTGAAGGTTCGTCGTCACGAGCAACACGGAGACGGAGCTCAGCTCAGGCAGTGCGGCGGACGCGACGAACGGGGCCCGCGCAAAGCGAGCCAGCGCGCTGCTCACGCCATGGGTCAGGACGACCTGCGAAGGCCCGTCTCGGTTCGGTTGGGATGCCTCGGGCTGGCGTGAAGGTCACGGTGACGCGCAGACGTCGTACAGGCCGCGGGGGCCACTTCTACTCGACGAAGTCCGGTCGGATCGTCGGATAGCCGACGGTTTGGGTCAGGATGACCTGCTCGTGTTCACCTAGGGTCAAAGCTTGCGCCAAAGCTCGGTGGTCGAAGAAAGCGCGAGCGACGGTAGCGAGGCCGGCGGAAGCGCAAAACAGATAAACGTTCTGCACGATGGCGCCGGTCGAGACGGCTGCATAGGTGGAGTTGGCTTCCGCTGAGGCCAAGACATGAGCCCTGTCGGACACGTAAATGAGATCGATGGGAGCGCTGTCGACGAAATCCTGATAGCCGGTGACCTTGCGTGCATCCGCGGCCGCGATCAGGTTCAACGAGTGTGTCTTAGCGGCATAGATGTACACGCCGCTCGGCATGGCAACGTACACGTCGATTTCCTGTGCGTTCAGTGCGGAAGGCGCCGTGCGCTGGCCGCTCTCCGTACGGTTGACTCCGAACGCTGCCCAAAGCAAATTCGAAAGCAGTTGGGGAGGCAGAGGTGTTGACTGAAATTCTCGCGATGAGCAACGCGAGGCTAGCGCGTCCATCAGCGGCATCCCCCCGTGGCGCTCCGGAGGAAGGAGCTCCAGCTTCATCGTCGCGCGCTCAGTCGCCCGGTCCGGTTTCAGGTGCCCGATGAAGCTCGCGAACAATTTTTGTAGCATGCTGGGGCGAGATGCACACAACATGCCGGGCATTGGTGCGGGCATGCCGTGGGCCGAGTCGAAGGCGCGAGTCGAAGGCGAACGAGGCTCTTAAGCTCGAACGGCCGCTTTTCCGCCGGCGCAGGTGGGAAGACCTCGAGCATGACCAAGTCCATGCCAAGACAGAGCACCGGCCAAATACAGGCGGCCTTGACGGCGCGGCTCATGGTTTGGAGTCGGCCGCTGGCCAAGTAACGTACGGTGGCAATCGTTGTCGCGCCGGCGAGCGCCAGAGCCGTGACCACCTCGAAGAGCCGCGGAGATGCTATGCGCCAGGGATAGAGAGCCGACGAGAGCGCGAACATGAAGCCCCACAGCATGAACCCGTAGGCGAACAATTTGGCCATGTGCTTTCTCGACTTGGAAGGCGAGGTCGATCAGTCCGAATCAGCGAACCGGAAGCCGCTCTTTCTCGCGCTCGCGTTGGAGTAGATCGGCGAATGCGCCGAAATTGCCTTGGTAGTGACGAATGAGATCGTCGAAGGAAAGCAAACCAACCACCGACTCCACCTCGTCGACCACCGGCAGACGACGCACGCCCGCATCTCGCATCACGTCGAGAGCGTCGGAGAGCTCGTCGTTCTCGCCGACGGTGATGACTGGCCGTGCCATCACGTCATCGACGCGAATTTGATCGAGGTGCTGATCGGTTTGAGCCAAAACGCGCACGACCAGGTCCCGATCCGTGATGATGCCGACGGGCCGGTGCGACGGCGGCGCGACTCCATTCGAGATGTCGTTGGTGGATTCAATGACCACCACGCAGCCCACGTGGTGGTCGCGCATGTGCCGCGCCACTTCTCGCAGGCTCTGGTCTGGTCGGGCCATGACAACGCTTCGGGTGCAGTACTCACCAACTGTTCGCATGGGGTCTCCTATGTGGTGCGAAGCAACAATCAGACCACTGAACGCGCCGCTCGGGACTGCGGACGTCGGACGGAGTCACGCCGCCGAGCTTGGCTTGACCGATGTGACTCGCCTTCGCGGTGCTTTCGCGTACTGCTGAATGCGATACTGGATTTTGCGCACGCTGATGCCGAGTATTTGAGCAGCCTTCACGGTCGAACCCCCGTGTGCTTGGAGTGTGCTCAAAATGGCGTGCCGCTCGAGGTCTTCCAAGCTGGCCCCAGGCACGTGAGGTCCCGTGTTGTTCGTGGACCCGTTGGTGACGCTCTCCGGCAAGTGACATGGCTCCACGATTGGGCCGTTCGCGTGCACAACCGCGTGCTCTACGGCATTCTGAAGCTCGCGGACGTTGCCCGGCCAGCAGTGCATCGTCAGCGCAGCGAGGGAGGCATCGTCGAACCTGCGAGCTGGCCGGCCGTTGGCCAGCGCGTACTTTTCGAGGAAGGTCGTGGCTAGCAGGGGGATATCGGCGGGACGGTCGCGCAACGCTGGTAAGCGCAACCGGATGACGTTCAGGCGATAGAAAAGGTCCTCACGAAACGCTCCTCTGGCGATCTCTTCGGACAGATTGCGATTCGTCGCCGCGACGACCCGCACGTCCACCTTGATGGGCTCGTTGCCCCCGACCCGCTCGAAAGTTCGCTCCTGAAGAAATCGTAAGAGCTTGACCTGGACCGCGTGCGATAACTCGCCAACCTCGTCGAGGAACAGCGTTCCGCCCTGCGCCTGCTCCAGGCGCCCTTTGCGCTGGTGGGCGGCACCGGTAAAGGCACCTCGCTCATGGCCGAAAAGCTCACTTTCCAAGACGCCGTCCGCCAGCGCCGCGCAGTTCACGCGGACCATGGGCCCTGCGGCGCGCGCCGAGCCGTCGTGCAAGGCCTCGGCAATGAGCTCTTTGCCAGTACCCGACTCACCGGTGATCAATACCGTGGCGCTACTGGTCGCGACGCGATTCACGGTCTCGATGACTCTCTTCAGCTCGCGCGATTCACCAATCAACCGAGTCTGTGGGGGGGGGAACTGCGAGAAGGATTGCCGGCGTAGCTCACGAGCGGCGAGCCCTTTTTCGACAATGGTCAGCAACGTGTCGATATCGACTGGCTTGCACAGAAAGTGAAACGCGCCTGATCGCATAGCCTCGACCGCAGTCTCGACATCTCGATATCCGGAGACGAGCACCAGCTGGGCATCAGCGTCGCGAGCCCGAAGGGTCTTCAACAGATCGAGCCCGGTCATGCCTGGCATCATGAGGTCAGCCAGCGTCAAATCGGGCTCGAAATCATCGACTAGCTTCAGCGCCTCAAAGGCGTCACAGGCCGTGGTGACATGATGACCAACCTGCTCGAGCGCCCGGGCGAGTGCGTTTCGTGCGGTCGCCTCGTCATCCACGATCAGAATGTTCCCCGTTTTCATGGTCGCGACCGGAAAGCACGATGCATGCCGGTCGGCGTTCCTGACGAATGCAGCAATATAACCGGTTCCAACGGCCGCAGGGTTTTCGCTGAAGCGCATTTTATTCGTCATAGAATCGGGCCGAACTCGAGCGCAAGCCGGGAACGGCGTTGCGATGCGGCCGCTCCGACGGCTGGTTCGCGACTTGCACGGGCTTGCCCTCGGAGGTCTCAGCCATGAAGACGTGCGTCGTCGTCGCAGATCGCTCGCGTGCCCGTTTGTTCATCAGCGTGCCGAGCGCACCCCGGGCCGGGGTCGAACCCCACGGCCATGAGCTCTTTGAGCTCGAAGCGTTGACTGATCCGGACGGCGAGCTCACGGGCAAACAGCTATTTTCTAGCCTGCGGAGCGGCAGCAACCGCAGTCCCCACGGTGCCACCTTCGAGTATGACGATCACCGTGAGGGGCACCGCAGCGAAGAAGAGCGACGCTTCGCCAAGCGCATCGCCAACGCGCTCCAGGGGCGGCTGCGCACGGAGCGACCCGACAAGCTCATTCTGGCGATCGAGCCGCAATTGCTGGGCTTGTTACGCGAGGCCCTGAACGGTCAGTGGGAGCGATCGTTGGAGGTGGTCGAGGTCGCCAAGGACCTCAGCTGGCATACCCCGAGCCACGTCCAAGAAGCGCTCGAACGCTGCGGCGCTATGACCTGAACTTCAAATCACGAGAATGGAGATTGCATGCGCGCGTTGGCCGTTCGCCAATCGGCACTCGTGGAAAGTCGGCCGCTCGAGGTCCCATGCCGTACTCGGTCGGGAGCGCTCCGAGCCCGCGAGCGTCGTGGAGCTTTTCAAAGGTAGGTCAGCGTGACGACGAAGAGCCGCGTCGCGGTCCTGAAAGTGAGCCCACGGAACGTGCTGGACGACATCGTGAGGCTCTGCGACCTGGCCGGCTTGCGCTCTGCCCTCGATCCCGCGGTTGCGACCATTTTGAAGGACAACATTTCGTGGCACTTCCCGTTCCCGGGCGCGAATACGACGCCGTGGCAGCTCGAGGGCAGCATTGTGGCACTACGCGAAGCCGGATACCGCGAGCTCGTCTGCGTCCAGAACAAGACGGTCGTGACCGACGCTTTCAAGGGCGAGGACCTGAACCACTATCGGCCCATATTCGAACGCTACGCCGTGCCGGTCCTCTATAACTTCGAACCGAACGACATGCGCTGGGTCGAGTTCAGACCGAAGGCCAAGCTTCACGTTTTGCACCAGATCTTTCCTGAGGGTTTGCGCATCCCCGACTATTTCATCGGCAAGAACATCGTTCATCTGCCGACCATGAAGTGTCACATTTACACGACTACGACGGGCGCGATGAAGAATGCCTTCGGCGGATTGCTATCGGCGAAGCGCCACTACACGCACAGCTGGATCCATCAAACGCTCGTCGATTTGTTGGCGATTCAGCGTGAAATCCACGCCGGCCTTTTTGCGATCATGGACGGTACGACGGCCGGCAACGGGCCCGGGCCACGTACGCTGCGCCCAATCGTCAAAGACTACATGCTTGCAAGCAGCGATCAGGTCGCGGTCGATGCGGTCGCGGCAAAGATGATGGGCTTCGACCCATTGGCCATCGAGTACATAAGGCTCGCGCACGACGCCGGCTTGGGAATCGGCGACCCTCGTGACGTCGAGCTCGTTGGGGACGACATTTCCGGTGAAAATTGGCACTTCGAGGTCGGGGACAATATTGCCAGCCGGGTGGGGAAATTCATGTGGTTCGGGCCGCTCAAACCGCTGCAGAAACTCTGCTTTCGCACACCGCTGGTGAAGCTGTTCGCTTTGAGCAGCGAGCTGTATCACGACCACTATCGCTGGAAGCTGCGCGACGCGCGAGTGTTCGACGCCTGGAAGGCATCGACCCCCTGGGGAAAGCTATTCATGGAATACGCTGCCGCGAATCGCTAGCCTCGCCATAGCGGCTGGTGCAGGCGCGCTTCCATCTCGTGGAGCACGGACTCTGCACCGTGGCTCCAAATGTCGTGAAAATCGTTGCGCCGTTCAGTTCAGCACCATGCCGAGGGCTTCAGTTCACGAAGTCGCCGCGGACCAAAGTTTCGAGAATGCGCACGGCTCTGAACATCTTCTCGAGAAAGGAGCTCGAGTGCGGGATGAGCGTGAAGCGGGGGTGTTGCGACCACAAGGCGCGGAGCCTTTGGTCGAGCTCCACTGCCACAGAGAGCGATTCACAACGAACTGGGTTCCCTCCTTCGATCGAAAGACCGGCTACGGCAGCTGTCTCGAAGAAGACCACGGCGTCATACCGCGACAGCTCGGCGGAAAGCGTCGTGCCGACTGACCTGAAGAAGGCGTCGTGGCCGTCGTGCCAGTATGCGGCGCCGTCGACGGTGCCACGATCGCAGAGCAGCACACGATCCGGATAGAGCACGGACTGCACGTCTTCTAGGTTTCGCTGCACGTGATAGATGGCGCTCTGCGCGGCCCGATTGGCTTCCAGGTGCGAAGAGCGCGGGAAACCGCCACTGAACAGGATGGTGGCTGACTCCGGGACCACGACCACACGCTTGCCCAGCTCTCGCCGCAAGAGGTCGGCAGCGGTCGTCTTGCCACCGCCTGGACCGCCGGTGAGCACGATTCGCCTGCGTCTTTGCATTGGCATGGTTTCAGTTTTCGTCACGCCGCTTCGCTCCGAAGTGAGAGGTGAAAGTCGAGAGTGGCTGCGCACGGGTCGCCGCTTCCGAGAGGAACACAGGCATGAAATCGGCTCGGCCGTTCGTGTGCAGCTCTACCGCTAGCGAGGCGCCGCAGAAGTGCGTCCAGCTTTTGGTGGTCCTGCATGAGCTTGGCCAAAACAGAATTCATGACTTCTGCCTGGCAAGTCGCGTGCCGGAACGCGCGCGGCGTTCCTCTTCGATTCCACCTGGGGGGATCGGAGATGTTCAAGGTGGCGGGACTGTCTTGACCGTCAACGAGAACGCAAATCATTCGGCCCTCGCATGCAGAATGTGCCGTCGGCGAACGAGCGGATGCAGCTGGAGACGCAGCCCGATTAGACCGGTGACCCCTGGCAGCTCACCGAGTCGAGGTCGGCGACTCGGTACGCTCCTTGCCTCGCCCCGAACATGGAAGTCAATCAACTGCCGCCCTATGATCCAACTGACAATCCCACTGGGTGCTGTCCGCGGTTTCAACCGACGCCGTGGGACGATCAGCAGCTGACCTTTGTGGGCAAGCCGTTCGTTCGCGCGTCCACCATTAACCTCTTTCACGTACCGCTGAATATGAGCGGCGTATTTCAACGAACCTTCGACGCCATTCGCCGTGCCCACGCCGAGGGCGGGGGCTTCGTCGTCTTGAGCAGGGATCAGTCCCCGTGGCATGGCGAGCATCTATTCGCCGTAGACCACGATGTCCCAGGTGCCGACATGGTACACGTGACCGGAAGCTTCGTGACCAAGGTCTTCGACGGGCCGTTCTCCGAAGCGCGATCGTGGTGCGATTCGCTCCGGTCTTTCGCTCAAGCGAAGGGCAAGCAGGCCGGCGACCTCTACTTCTTCTACACCACCTGCCCGCGCTGCGCGAAGGACTACGGTCACAACTACGTGGTTGGCTTCGCCGAGGTCACTTGACGCCCCGGGCTACGTGCAGCGGATGAAGCTCGCTCGGGTCCCACATCTCGGAAGCCATATCAAGCATCAAGTTCTTGGCCGCTGGCAACCCAAGACGAACAAGGCCCTGGCCGTAACGTTAGGAAGGTGCCCCATGCCTCAATCTCTGCCCAATCCGCCCTCCGATCGCGAACCAAGCGGTCCGAACACGCAAGCCTATCGACCGTCGTGGCACACGTTGATCGTGCTGGCAGTCATGCTGCTCGGGATCTGGTACTGGCGCGCGGCGCACCAGGCCACGCAGCATCCGGCAGTCGACTACTCAGCATTCTATGCGTGGGTCGAAACCGACAAGGTCGAAGCCGTGGTGCTCCAGGGACTGGTCGTCGACGGCTCTCTGAAGCAACCCGAGATGATCGGTGCGGTCAAGACCAAGACGTTTCAGACGCTCCGACCGGGTGGAGACGAAGCGCTTCTACCGCTGCTGCGCCAGAAGCACGTGCGCATCGAAGTGAAGACGGAAGAGCAGCCGTTCGCCGTTCAGCTTATCCTCAGCCTCCTCCCCTGGCTGGTCATCATCGGCGGCTGGCTCTGGATCTCGCGTCGCGCTCAAAGCATGATGATCGGAGCGGGCTCGCTTGGTGGGATTCTCAAGACGAAGAGCCACAAGTTCGAAAAAACGAGCACCCCAAACGTCACTTTCGACGACGTCGCGGGTCTCAACTCGGCGAAGCGAGATCTGCAGGAGGTGGTGCAGTTCCTCAAGGAACCCGAACGCTTCCGGCGGCTCGGCGGCAAGGTGCCGCGCGGGGTCTTGCTGGTCGGCCCGCCGGGCACCGGCAAAACGCTGCTTGCGCGAGCCGTCGCGGGTGAATCCGGCGTCCCCTTCTACAGTATCACCGCGTCGGAGTTCATCGAAATGTTCGTGGGTGTCGGCGCAGCGCGGGTGCGCGAATTGTTCGCCGAAGCCAAGAAGAACGCGCCAGCCATCGTCTTCATCGACGAGATCGACGCAGTTGGACGATCGCGGGGAGCGGGACTCGGCGGCGGACACGATGAGCGCGAGCAGACGCTGAATCAGCTGCTCTCCGAGATGGACGGGTTCGACCGCAACGACCTGACCATCGTCCTGGCCGCCACGAACCGACCGGACGTGCTGGATTCCGCGCTATTGAGGCCAGGTCGGTTCGATCGGCGTGTGATCGTCGACCGACCCGAGCTCGACGCGCGGCGGGCCATCCTCGAGGTTCACGTGAAACAGAAACCGCTCGGCATGGATGTCGAGCTCGACGCGATCGCGCGGAACACGCCCGGATTCTCGGGTGCGGATCTAGCCAACCTCGTCAACGAAGCTGCGCTCGGCGCGACGCGCCGTGGGGCCGAGGCTATCGAAGCCGTAGATTTCAGCGCTGCCTACGACAAGATCGTGCTCGGCGACCCGCGCGAGGCCAAGTTGCAGGGCGAAGAGAAGCGGCGCGTGGCCGTCCACGAAGCGGGTCACGCGGTCATCGCGCGCTATGGGCGCGAATGCGAGTCGCTCGAGCGTGTCACCATCATCCCGCGCGGGATGGCGCTGGGTGCGACGCAGCAATCCCCAACCGAAGACCGGCACTTGGCATCGGAACGCCAGCTCGAGTCGAAGCTACGTGTGCTATTGGGCGGCTACGCTGCCGAAAGGCTCGTCCTCGGCAGCCTCTCGAGCGGCGCCGAGAACGACTTGAAGGAAGCGACGAAGGTAGCCTCCAGCATGGTGGCACGGTTCGGCATGAGCAAGGCGCTGGGACCAGTCTACTACGAACGCGACTTGGAGCACCCGTTCTTGGGCCAGAGGATGGCCGTGGAAAGCGGCCTGAGCGACGCCACTCTGCGGGTCATCGAAGAGGAAGCGCGCAAGCTCTTGGGACACGCCCTCGACGGAGCCATGCAACTACTTGCAACTCACCGCGATCGACTGCAGGCGCTCGAGGCGGCGCTGCTCGACCAAGAGACCCTGGAGCGCGCTGAGCTCGAGAAGTTGCTGCCACTACCGAGCATGCAGCCACGCCGGGAGTTTTCGAGCCATCCAAGTTGAGAAGACACACGACTGCACGGACGCGCTCGCATCGCGCCCGCTCATCGCCTGCCGCTGGCCGAAGCGGTGAGCATGCCCTGGTGTTCGGCATGCTCCGTGCACCCCTTTGGTGCCTATGGCCAACTCATCCCTGGTTTCTCTCACACTCATTCTCGCTGCGACGGGCTGCGTTTCGTCGGGCAAATACGACCAGGCGTTGGAGGACGCGCAGAAGCTGCGCGCGGACCAAGCCGCCGCGCGCGTCACGCTGAAGCAAAAGAACGCTGAGATAGTCGCTCTCGACGACTCTCTGAGACTCATGGACGGCAAGAACGCGGAGCTCGCCGGCAACCTTCAGGTTGCCGCGGACAAATACGCCGCCTGCACCAGGTCGCTCGACGAGCTTACGGCGCAGGATCAGCAGCTGCGCGCCGAGCTCGCGAAGCAGGGTAAGAACGTCGACGCGCTGTTGTCCAGCAAAGGGGCCCTAGCCAGCTCGTTGGCGCAGGCCAAGGCCAGGCTGGAGGAGCTGCGCAAGGCCCAGGCCGCGGCAGAGGCGCGGGCGAGTCTTTTTCGTGGATTGGCGCTCAAGCTGCGCCACATGGTGGATGCCGGCGATCTCGAGATCGCGCTGAGGAGCGGTCGCATGGTGCTGATACTACCGACCGACGTCTTGTTCGACTCGGGAAAGGCTCGACTTGGCTCGCGTGGCAAGGAAACCTTGAGCCAGGTCGCTGCCGCGCTTGCGACCATCAAGGATCGCCAATTTCAAGTCTCGGGCCACACGGACAACGACCCCATTCGCTACTCGGGATTCGAATCCAACTGGGAGCTCTCGACGGCTCGAGCGCTGCAGGTCGTCAAGGTGTTGACCGAAAGCGGTATGACGCCGGCGTCGTTGTCTGCGGCTGGCTACGGCGAGTTCGATCCTGTCGCCGGCAATGACACGATCGAGCACAAGGCCAAAAATCGTCGCATCGAGATCACCCTCCAACCGAACATCGAGGAGCTAGTCGCAGTCCCGCAGGCAAACTGAAGTCACGAAATGGCAGCGACGCGGTCCATGCCGCGTCGCTGCCGCAGCATCTTGCTCGCTGCTACTTGGCCTGGATGGCGATCTTGCGCGGCTGACGCCAGCTCGTTGCGGGCCGTTCAGTAGCGACTGATCGCGGTCCCAATAGCTGATCGAGCCGGCCGATTAAGTCAGCCACCTTGAACGGCTTTTGCAGTACGTGTGCATCCGCGCCAAGCAAACCTTGGCTCACCAGGCATTGCCTGGACAGGGCTGACATCAGCTGAGTGAGCAGGTCTGGAAAGTGCCGCCGCGCGTACAGGACGAGGTCGGCCCCGGACGCGCCAGGGAGACCGACGTCGCTCAGCAGTAACGACAGTGCGTGCCCCTCGGTCGCTAGTAGCTCCATGGCTCGTTCGGCACTGTCCGCTTGAATCACCTCGTAGCCAGACGCTTTGAGAGCCCGGGCCACGAACAGCCGAACGAGCGGCTCGTCATCCACGACCAGCACCCTGCGTGGAGCGAGGTGTTGCGCTGTCAGGTAAACGTCAGAACGCGAACGGTCTGGCGCCCCCGTACTTGGCACTGCATCGACCGGGTCGTTGGCCATGATTGTCCGGAGCCCCGCATGCATGGCGCGAGCCAATCCGCAGATTCACAAAACGACGCCATATTCGAGGGTTGTGCAGGATGAGCTGCGCAAGGGTTGCGCCCGAACTGGCGGGCCCGCGCAATGGTTGCGCCCGCGCGAATCGCCAATTCGCGGACGAATCAAGGGCGCGGGCGTGCTGGCGACGCTCGCATTCTACCGCGCTACGACGCACGCGGGGCGCGTCGCCCACTGTCGAGCAAAGAACTCGGAGGCAAGCTCGGCAGCTCGGGATTGTTCATCGCGGCCAACGATGGTCAAGGTCGGAACGCGCAGGTCCCCGAGGGTGTCGGGCGCGAAATCGGGGTAGCCGCCTTGCGAGACTACGGCAGTGATCCCGGGACTGCGCTCGGCTGCCATGAGCGCAGGAATGGTCTCCATGCCGGTCGTGAAGAGTCCGACGGCGAGGTCAGCTGTCTCGCGCTGGTTTCGCAGCCAATCGACGACGGCGAGCGTTCGGCTCAGCAGCAAGGTGATGCGCGGGGCAGAGCTTTGGGTAAGCGACGGAGAAGCTTCTTCGGACGGCGTCAAAAGGTCGACCCGCAGCGTTGCGAAGCCAGCTTGTCCAAAGACTTCGCTCGCGAAACGATTTTGCGCGCTGAACCGATCGGCGCTGCTGGCGTGGAGCAGCACGACGATTCCCCGGGCCGCCATTGGGAGGTCGAGCGTCGCCTTGAGCAAGGCGTCGCCGGCGGCGATGGCGCACTCCTCGGCGACGAAATTTCGGTGAGGAAGCGGTTCGGCAAGTTGCGCGATGAAATCCATGGGCCGCGGACAGCACGATTTGTGCCCAGTGCCCGGCGACGCGAGAAATGCCGCATCGGGCCACGCGCGCGCCGGTGCGGTAGCAAGAAGCTCGTTCCCCGGCGCCGAAAATTTTTCGTGCATACGCAGGATGCGCGTGAATCGCGGCTGCCGAGAGTGAACTTGGCCGCCGGTGGTGGCGGTACGCGCCTTGCTTGGGGGCGGCGCAGGCGGCTCGAAGTGCGGCACGAAGAGTAAACCAGGTGGAGACGATGTCGAGCAACGGCATGCGCACGATGGATGGCAACGAAGCGGTAGCGTCGGTCGCCTACCGTCTCAACGACGTCATCGGTATCTATCCCATCACGCCCGCCTCTGTCATGGGGGAGCGGTGCGACGACTGGTCGACCAAGGGCCGGCTCAACGTTTGGAACAACGTGCCTACGGTCGTCGAGATGCAGTCGGAAGGCGGGGCCGCGGGAGCCGTTCACGGCGCGCTCATGGGCGGCTCGCTGGCCACGACCTTCACCGCTTCACAGGGGCTGCTGCTGATGCTGCCCAACATGTACAAAGTGGCAGGTGAGCTGACGCCCGCCGTGATTCACGTTGCGGCGCGCACCATCGCGAGTCACGCGCTGAGCATCTTTTGTGACCACTCCGACGTGATGGCGTGCCGGCAGACCGGTTTTGCGCTGCTCGCGTCGGCGACAGTGCAGCAGGCGCACGACTTTGCCTGCATCGCCCAGGCGGCGGCGCTGAGGAGTCGCGTCCCGTTCCTGCACTTCTTCGACGGCTTTCGGACCTCGCATGAGCTCGTCAAAGTGAGGGAGCTGAGCGACGAAGATCTCGGCGCCTTGGTCGACGAGAGGTACCGTGACAGTCGTGTTCAGACCGCGCTCACGCCCGATCATCCAACGCTGCGGGGCACGGCGCAGAATCCGGACGCCTTTTTTCAGGCGCGCGAGGCCGCGAACTCGTTCTATCGGGACTGTCCGGCCGTCGTCGAGGACGAAATGGCTCGCTTTGCGGCGCGCACAGGTCGTCGCTACGAGCCTTTCGAATATCACGGTCACCCCGAGCCGCTTACCGTGCTCGTGGCGATGGGCTCGGCGACGTCGACCATCGAAGAGACGGTGATGGAGCTGGTCGCACGGGGGCAGCGCGTCGGCGTCGTGCGGGTCGCGCTGTATCGCCCGTTTGCCGTCGCGCGCTTTCTCTCCACGCTTCCGGCCTCGACCACGCGCGTCGCCGTGCTCGACCGGACTAAGGAAGCCGGCGCCGTCGGTGAGCCTCTGTACCTCGACGTGGTTGCCGCGTTGGCCGAAGGAGGCCGTCTGCGTGGTTGCGAGGTCTACGGCGGTCGCTTCGGCCTTTCTTCGAAAGAGCTATCTCCGGCCACGGTGGCGGCCGTGTTCTGCGAGTTGGACGGGCCGGCACCGCGACGGCATTTCTCGCTCGGCATCATCGACGACGTGACGAACGAGTCGCTCCCGGTCCACGCTGATTTCCAGGTGCGCGAACGCGACCTCTACGAGGCCGTATTCTTCGGCTTGGGTGCGGACGGGACGGTCGGCGCGAGCAAGAACACCGTCAAGGTCGTCGGCGACAACAGCGACTTCGCAGTGCAGGGCTATTTCGTCTACGACTCCAAGAAGTCGGGTGCGGTGACGGTCTCGCACCTACGGTTTGGTCGGCAGCCGTTCCAGCGTCCCTACCTGATCGAGCAGGCGCACTTCGTGGGATGTCACCAGCTCGACCTGCTCGAACGGCTGCCAGTGTTGGAACGAGCCCGACCGGGCGCCACGCTGCTGCTCAACAGCCCGCACGGTCCAGACACCTGGAGCTACCTCGCGCGCGAGGTGCAGCAGCAGATTTTGTCCAAGCATTTGCGCGTCCACGTTGTCGACGCTTACGGAATTGCTCTCGAAAGCGGCCTCGGACGTCACATCAACATCGTGATGCAGACCTGTTTCTTCGCACTCTCGGGCCTAGTCCCTCTGCCCGAAGCCCTCGCCAATTTGAAGCAGGCCATCGCAAAGACCTACGCAAAGAAGGGACCCGAAGTCGTCCAGCACAACCTCGACGCGGTCGACGCGACCCTAACGCGAATCAGCGAGCTTGCCCTGACTGACGCTTCTATCGGCTCCCGCCAGCGTCGCCGTGCGGTGCCTGACCACGCTCCCGATTTCGTGAAGCGCGTCACTGCGGTTCTGCTCGCTGGTCATGGCGATCTGTTGCCCGTCAGCGCGTTTCCTGTCGATGGAACCTGGCCCACCGGTACCAGCCGTTGGGAAAAGCGAGCCCTTGCGACCGAAGTGCCCAAGTGGGACGCCGAGCTTTGTATCCAATGCAACAAGTGCGCGCTCGTCTGCCCGCACGCGGCGATTCGCGCAAAGGTCTACGAAACGCTTCCGGAGTCGGCGCCCGCCGGCTTTCGGTCCGTCGCCTGGAAAGATGGGGAGCTCAAGGGCCAGCACTATACGCTGCAAGTCGCTCCCGACGATTGCACCGGCTGCAAAGTATGCATCGAGGTCTGTCCAGCCAAAGACAAGAAGGATCCTAGCCGTCGTGCGCTGGAAATGACGTCGCTCGCCCCGATCCACGATGCCGAACGGGCACGCTTTGACTTCTTCCTAAGCTTGCCCGAGGTCGATCGGCGCCACGTTCACCTCGACGTCAAGGGCTCACAGCTCTATTTGCCGCTCTTCGAGTACTCCGGTGCCTGCGCCGGTTGCGGCGAGACGCCTTATCTCAAGCTGCTGACGCAGATGTTCGGCGACCGTGCGCTGATCGCCAACGCCACCGGTTGCTCTTCGATCTACGGCGCCAACTTGCCCACCACGCCGTACGCGGCCGACGCTGACGGGCGGGGACCGGCTTGGGCCAATTCGTTGTTCGAAGACAACGCCGAGTTCGGATACGGCCTGCGCCTTTCCGTCGATGCGCACATGGCCGAAGCCAAGGGGCTGCTTCGAAGCTTGGCCTCGCAGTTGCCGCAGTCCCTCGTCTCTGCACTATTGGAGACCGATCAGGCCACCCAGGTGGGCATCGCTCAAGAGCGCGAGCTGATCGCTGCCCTCAGGCAACGGCTGGCGAGTCTGGATTTTCGCGACGCCCGAAGGCTCGAGCTACTCGCCGACTACTTGTTGAAGAAGAGCGTGTGGCTGGTCGGCGGAGACGGCTGGGCGTACGACATTGGCTTCGGGGGGCTCGACCACGTGCTGGCCTCTGACCGCGACGTCAACGTGCTGGTTCTAGACACCGAGGTGTACTCGAACACGGGCGGACAGAAGTCGAAGGCCACGCCGCTGGGTGCTTCCGCGAAATTTGCGTCGGCGGGGAAGGACACGCCGAAGAAGGATCTCGCACTGCATGCGATGAGCTACGGCCACGTCTACGTTGCGAGCGTGGCCTACGGCGCGAAAGACGCGCAAACGGTGCGCGCCTTTGCAGAGGCCGAGAGCTACCCGGGTCCTTCTCTAATCATTGCGTACTCGCATTGCATCGCTCATGGCTACGACTTGGCACATGGGCCGCACCAGCAAAAGCTCGCGGTCGACTCGGGTGTGTGGCCGCTATTTCGCTTCGATCCTCGACGCATCGAGCTGGGCGAGCCCCCGCTCGTGTTGGACGCAACGCCCGGCAAGGCCAAAGTGTCCGACTATATGGCGGGCGAGGGTCGCTTTCACATCGTCGAGCGGCTCGACGCGCATCACTACCACGAGCTCTGCGCGCGGGCCGAGCGCGAAGTCCTGCACCGCATCGAGCTTTACGCTCAGCTCTCCCACCTCAAGCTGTCTGCCTCGCGCGGCGCGCCGACAGCGTAAAAAACGTCGTGTTCGTAGCGGCTAACGTTTCGCCGAACGCGCTGGGACGCCGCCGACGGTAGAGAAACTCGAAAGGTGCTGCCTTGCTGAACCGTGCTCTCAACTGAGAGAACGCCGCTGTCACGATCGTGCTTGAAATCGCTAGACCGAGGCCTGTGCCGCCGCCCGCGCCTTTGGTCGTAAAGAACGCAAGAAATGCGCGAGCCGCAGTCGAAGCGCGCATCCTTTACCGGAGGCCGCTCGCTTCTTCGCTGCCTTTCGGTTGGAACGACCCTTGCTTGGCCGCGAGCATGAGTTTGCAAGCGGGCGCAAGGTCGTGGTGGGCCCTGCCGAGGAACGAGCGCCTTCGCTGCGTCGTGCTGGAACGCGGTGCGGGTCGACTCACGGAGGCCGCCGGTTTCGACGAAACCATCGTTGTCGCCCAAATGCAGGGGGAGTCGCCGCTAGCGTTCGCCCACCGGGTCATCGAACGCATCGCCAGTATGGATCGTTCTGGCCGCAGCTTCGAGTCAGCCACTCTGCTCGTAGGGTCACGCGACGACCGGCCAGCCAAGGCGGCGCGTCGTTTGATGGCTCTCGCGCTCTCCGCTCACGCTCGCGCTCGCGACGACTTTTCAGAGCTGACACTGGCCGCCGTTGATGAGACAACGCCGGAAGGTCGCGCCGAGCTCCTCGGACTGGCGGAAGAACTGATGGCGCAGCCGAACTCGAGCTGCGTCCCCGTTCGAGTTCGCCTCGGCTCCGGAGCGACGGAGACAGAGCGCAAGAGCGGCATCTTTCGTGCAGTTCAATAGCTCAATCGAGCGCGGCACGAGACTCGAGATACGTTCGACCCAGCGCTACGCGCAGAGGCGCACGAGGCCGCACGAGCACGACCGACCCTTGCTCGGAGCCTCACGAAGTCGGTCGGCGCAACGGATGCGCGCGTCGCCATCGCAAAGCGCAGGGCATGCGTCGCCGGCAGTCCGAGGTGCGACCAAAGCATCCTTGGGGTGGCTCGCAGCGCTTCGTTTCTGCGGGTCGAGCGCCTCGCACTTCGACGGTACGCCGCTTGCCTACCGCGACGTACCCCCGTCGCTCAGACGGCAAACAGGAGATTTCCAAATGTCGAACAACGTGACGATCCAGAAGCAGAGTGGCTCCCCCGCAACGACCCTCGCCCGCCCGGCCGCTTGGGATCCGTTTCAGTCGATGCGTGAGCTCTTTCGCTGGGATCCATTCCAACTAGGCGCGCTCATGCCGCTCCAGACCGAAGCGCACTTCGCTCCGAATTTCGAAGTGAAGGAGAACAAGGAGAGTTTCGTCTTTCGCGCGGACCTGCCGGGCGTGGCGGAGAAGGATCTTCAGGTTCAGCTGAACGACAATCGGCTGAGCGTTTCGGGCAAGCGCGAGTCCGAAAAAACCGAGCAGAACGAGACGTACTACGCGAGCGAGCGCAGCTACGGCAGCTTCACTCGTTCGTTCACGCTGCCCGAGGGCGTAGATGCCGACAAGGCGCACGCTGAGCTGAAGAACGGCGTGCTCACCATCGCCATTCCGAAGCGCCCCGAGGCTCAACCCCGCAAGATCAGCGTCACCAGCAAATGAACGCCCTCACGGCCGGGGTGTCGCGCCGAGACGCGACGCTCCGGCCGGGTCGTCTCACGCTTCGGAGCCGCAACTGGCGCGGCTCGGTGAAGCAAGCTGCGCGGAGCCGCCCATGACCTCAAGCCGCAATTTTCTCGCTACCGCGCAATATTGGCGCTTGCGGACGTGCTGACATTCCGGCGCTGCGCGCCCTTCTCGAAGCGATACGCGGGCGCCAACGGCAGCGGGCGACTCGCTCTCCCGCGGGTTTCATGTGCATTCGCGCTCCCACTGCCTCGGCACGTGTCCTGCATCGTGCCCACGTGCTGCCAACTCGAAAGCACAACATGAGCTACGTCATACCTTTCAACGACATCGCGCTCACTGACATTAAGCAAGTGGGCGGTAAGAATGCGTCGCTGGGGGAGCTAATTCGCGAGCTCTCGCCGGCTGGTGTCGTCGTGCCCCAAGGGTTTGCGCTTTCGAGCCGCGCCTTCGAGGACCATTTGTTGGACGCCGGGCTGCCCGACTACATCTATCCTGCGCTCGACCAACTGGACTACAGCGACGTTCAAGCGCTCGCCAAGCTCGGCGCCGCCATTCGTCAACGGATCAGCGCTGCGCAGCTTCCGCAGGCGGTCCGCGATCAGCTCGTCGAGGCTTATACGCGTCTTTCCGAGTCCTACGGTGAAGAGGCGACGGACGTGGCGGTTCGGTCGAGCGCAACCGCTGAAGATTTGCCGACTGCCTCCTTTGCCGGGCAACAAGAGTCGTACCTCAACGTGCGCGGCGTGCCGGCGTTGCTGGAGGCAGTCAGGAGCTGTATGGCTTCGCTGTTCACGGATCGAGCGATCGCCTACCGGGCCGAACGAGGATTCGATCACCGACACGTCGCGCTGTCAGTCGGCGTCCAAAAGATGGTGCGCAGCGACATGGGGTCGGCGGGCGTCATCTTCACGCTCGATACCGAAAGCGGATCCTCGGACGTCGTGATTGTGACCAGTTCCTGGGGGCTCGGGGAAAGCGTGGTGAAAGGCCGGGTCAATCCCGACGAGTTTTGGATCCACAAACCTACTTTCAAGCAAGGTTTTTCGTCGGTCATTCGCCGCGACATTGGCGACAAGGCGACCACCCTCGTGTACGGCCCCTCCGGCTCGACCGAGGAACGCGCCACCGAGGCTGCGCTGCGCAACGTGCCCAGCCTCAACTTGGAAGACGTGCTGACGCTTTGCCGCTGGGCGCTGCACATCGAGGAGCACTACTCGAAGCGCGCCGGCAAACCGGTGCCCATGGACATCGAATGGGCGCGAGACGGCAGGACCGGCGAACTCTTCATCGTTCAAGCGCGACCTGAAACCGTTCACTCTCTGCAGAAGCCCGAGCTCGAGATGTTCCAGCTCTGCGGGCGAAGCGAAGTGCGAGCCCACGGAAAGAGCGTCGGTTCGAAAATCGGGTCTGGACCTGTGCGAGTCATCAAGACCGCCTCTGAACTGTCTCACTTCAAGAACGGTGAGGTGTTGGTCGCGCCGATGACCGATCCAGACTGGGAGCCAGTGTTGCGCCAGGCTTCGGCGGTCGTGACGGACCAGGGCGGCCGCACCTGCCACGCCGCGATCATTTCGAGGGAGCTCGGCATCCCGTGCGTCGTGGGCACGCACGACGCCAGCAGCGTGCTCAAAAATGGCGAGGTCGTCACCGTATCCTGCGTCGAGGGCGACGAAGGGCGAGTCTACGCGGGCACCCTGGAATACGAGCACGTTGCGCTCGACCCGGCCACCTTGCCGACCCCGAGCGTCCCCGTGATGCTCAACGTCGCCAATCCCGACAATGCCTTCCGGCTCGGCCAATTGCCGAGCGCGGGTGTAGGGTTGTTGCGCGTCGAATTCATGGTTTCGAGTCGCATCGGCATTCACCCGATGGCACTCGTTCACCCCGAGCTGGTCAAGCACGCAGACGAGCTGCGAGCCATACGCGAGCGCGTCGGTAACCTGCAGACGACGAGTGAGTACTTCGTCGAACGCATGGCGTCCGGTGTCGCGCAAATTGCCGCCGCCTTCTACCCGCGCGACGTCATCGTTCGTTTCTCCGACTTCAAAAGCAACGAATACGCCACCTTACTCGGTGGGTCGAGTTTCGAGGAGAACGAGGACAATCCGATGATCGGATTCCGCGGTGCTTCGCGCTACTATCACGACCGCTACCGCGCGGGCTTTGCACTGGAGTGTCAAGCGCTCGAGCGCGTCCGCAACACGATGGGGCTGCGCAACGTCAAGCTGATGATTCCATTTTGCCGCACACTGGCGGAAGCCGAGCGCGTGCTGGCCGAGCTTGGTCGTAACGGTCTGCGGCGTGGTGACCGCGGACTCGAGGTCTACATGATGTGCGAAATTCCCAGCAACGTCATCCTCGCCGACGAATTCGCGGCGCTGTTCGACGGCTTCTCCATCGGTTCGAACGACCTCACGCAACTGACCTTGGGCATCGATCGCGATTCGGCCCTGCTGGCGCCGCTCTTCAACGAATCCGACTCCGCCGTGCTCAAGTCCATTAGTCACGTCGTCGAGGTGGCGCACCTGCACGGGCGCAAGGTGGGTATTTGCGGCCAGGCTCCCAGCGATCACCCCGACTTCGCGCGTTTCCTGGCCGACATCGGCATCGATACCATCTCCGTGACTAGCGACGCCCTACCCGCGGTCTGCGAAGTATTGAGGAGCCGCGCTGCTAGCCCCGCTGAGCGGCGTGGCGCGGCTGAGTGAAGCTCCCCGCTCGGAGCCGCGGGGGATGAGGCTCGCTGAG
>JBEHXA010000025.1:0-25638 GCA_048498935.1 Myxococcota bacterium | reverse complement strand
GACCTGCCACCTGCCAGCGTCGCTTCGCTCCGATCACGATGCCCGATTTGGGTGATCACGATGCGCCGACACAGGTGATCACGATGGGCGACATACGCAGCAGCGTGGCGTTTGCCTGCTGCCTGCGTGCCTTCCACTCCCCTCGAGCCTAGCTCGCACAACGGACGCCGAAGTCGGGCGACGTGGGTGATCCCGATCGCCGCGCCCCTTCGACTACTGCTCGACGCGGCGGAGTCGAGCCGCTCCAGCCCTTGGGCTTCGGTCGCCATGACGGCGCTCGGCAAGCCTTGGGGTGAGAGCGGGCTCAATCAGGCCTTCAAGCATGCCCAGCGCCGTGCTGGCCGCTCCGGCTTGTGCTTCCACGACCTCCGCCACTTCTTCGTAACCGAGCTTTTTCGAAAAGGCATCGGCGCCCCGACGGTTCAACGCCTCGCGGGTCACGCCGAGCTTTCGACCACGCAGCGCTACGCCGACATGACGGCAAATGATCTGCGCGCGGCCATCGCCCCTGCTGGGCAATGGCGGGGCAACGAGCGAAGCGAGCAGCTAGAGCGCGACGCTACCGTCGCGAGAAACCTCTGAGGTTTCGCTGTCCTGTACGAATCCCTGGCCCGTGTCCCCGAAGCTTTCCTAAAGCCAAGGTCGTACGTTCGAATCGTATCGGGAGCGCTACTCGCCAAGACCGTCTGTGCTCCGGATCCCCTTCGGGCTCTTCGCTCACGTCGCCCGCTTGCTCAACGGCGTCTGCGCCGGGCCCTCGTCGGTATTGGCGCCCCTAGGCAGTTAGAAACGCGCTCTGCATCCTTTGGCATTCGCGCTGCGAGGCGCCACTTGCCCGCGCGACACGTTGCCAGCCGGACACGCCTACCTGCACTTGACGTATCACTTCCTCAGCAGCCGAGGTCCCCAAGCCGAAGTAGGTTGCGGATTCACGAGCCGCCACCAGCGAGCCCGTCGCGTCGTCGAGTGTGATGTTGGTGCTCAGCACACGGGGGCGCACGTCCGCAGGCACCGGGTTCAAATCGAAAGCTGGGCTCAACGTCCAACCGGAGGCGTCTCGCAAGAATCCGTGGTTGCGTAGGTGGTCGTCGACGTTGGCAACCATGATATTGAATACCATCCGACGAAACAGCTGCTCGCAATCGACACGCGGCTGGCTGCCGTCTCGCTGCACAATCTCGGCGATCTCCGGATAACTGGCGCGCTCGCCATCGCGGAGGCCCAGCAAGGTGAGCGCTGAAGCAAAGTGGATCCGCTCCCCACCGGCACGATCGAAGCGCCGGGATAAGAGCACCTGCTTGCCGGCCACATCGACTAACTCCACGTCGGGGATCTGCACCCCGGCTGCTCGCGCAAGTTGCATTGCCACCCATTCCCAACGCTCTACGTTGTACTCGTCTGCGTCGCGCGGGAATTTCGCAATGGATAGGCGGCCGTGCTGGTCCAGAACCGAGGCTTTGGGCCGTGCGCCGCCGAGTGACGACCCCGGCGCCAATAGCAGCGCCAAATCCTCATCCGCATCCTCGTCGCGTTCGATTCGCCGCGCAGCATCGAGCAACGCGCCCACCTGCACGAGTGGGGGGATGCCCCGATCGAACGCCACGTATTTGCCGCCGTCCCGGAAGCGAAGCGCCCCCGGACGCGATTCGTCTGAGACGCCAAGCAGATAGTCGAGCTCCGAAAGCGTTCGCACGGCGCGACGTTGGACTTCCGCAGAGCGGCGTTCCTGCCGCTGCATGAGCTGCCTACCCCAGCGATCAGGAGCGCAATCCGAAAACGCACCGAAGAGGCCCGCATGTTTGGGCGTGGTGGTTCTCGAATCTAGAAACAGCTCTGGGTCGATCGCAAAGCGCTCTGAGCTGCCGAGCCAGTCTTGGGCGTAGCGGAACGAAATGCGTTCCCCGCTCGAGCTCGGGTGCCGATAGATCGAGCCAAGCGGACGTGTGCCCAAATCGACATCGATGTCCGTCATGAGCCGGTCTTTCGCGTTCGTCGCGGGAGACGGGCGGCCTCGAGTTCCACGCCAACGCGGTCGGTCGCCACGTCTGCCAGTTGGGCAAGGCCATCGAGCAAACCCAGCGCGTTCAGAACGGAGGCGACGATGCCGAGTGCGACGGCTGGCTCGCCGCGCTCCACGCGCATCAGAGTGGCTCGCGTCGTGCGGGCTCGCTCAGCCACGATTTGCATCGAGAGCCGGCGACGCAGGCGCGCGTCGCGCAGGTCACGACCGAGCTTGCGCAGGGCGCGCTCGGTACCGATGGAGACCCGGTGCGGGGTGGGCATTAATGTATTGTTCCTGATACAAAAACGCGGTCAAGTGTAGCGTGAAGAATACACTCTTCGCACCCGTCAATTCCCGAAGCTTCGCGAGATAAGAGAGGACCCTTGGACCTCGTGTCCGAACAGCAGGACACGGGGTGTTCGAGCTCTAGCTCGAGGCGCGCTCGGCGTTTCGCAGCCACCAGAGCCGGGCGCACAGCACGGTGCACGAGAGGAGGCTGGACCAGAAGATGGCGAGCAGGAGGCCTTCGACGCCGCGGTGGTGGGCTTCGGCGAACCAGAGGGCGAGGGCGGGCATTACCAGGGCGTAGGCGAGCAAGTGGCTCGAGGTGGGGAACCAGTTGTCGCCACGCGCTCGGAGCGCTGCGGCGGCCACGACTTGCGCGCCGTCGGGTGGCATCACTAGCGCGACGAGCCAAAGGAGTGAGGAAACGAGCCCTGCCAAAGTCAGGTTGGCTGTGTAGGCTCGACCGATGAAGCCCGAGAAGCCGAACACGGCGGCGCCGGCCAGAAGCATCAGCGCAGTGTTGGCGCACAAGCCGGCAACGCTCGCGCGCGTGGCGTCGCGGGGGGCGCGCCGTCCGCTCGCTTCGGCCGTGAGCACTGCGGTGGCGCTCGACAGCCCGAGCGAGATCATGAACACGATGGCCAACAGGTTGAGCAAGATTTGGTAGGCCGAAACGGCTTCAGCGCCTAACCGCCCGGCAATGATTGTCATGCCCGAGAATGCGCCCGCTTCTGCCGCTTGGCTCACGGCTGCGGCAGCACCGACACCGAGCAATGCGCCGTAGCTCGGCGTACTGGCAGGGGCACGGACGCCAAAGTACCGAGCATCGCGCAAGCGCCATACCCAGCTCACGAGCGCCACGGCCAAGCAAAACCGCGCGCCAACCGTGCACCACGCCGAGCCGATTGCGCCAAAGCGCGGGACCAGCAGCAGATTGAGCCCCAGGTTCATGGCGTTCGCGGCCCACATCACGATCGTCGAAGCGAGGGGCCGTTGAATCGACTCCAGGAAGAACGCGCTAGTGACGTAGAGAAAGTGCAGCGGCACCGACAGAATGAGAATGCGCGCGACAGCGCTCGAAGGCTCTGCCAGCGCCGGTTGGATGCCGAACGCCGTAAAAATGCGCGGGCCGAGTAGCCACACGATCGCGACAGCGCACACGCCAGCCACGCTCGAAACGACGAGACCGCGCCGCCACGCTCCGCCTGCTTGCTCCGGCATGCCGGCGCCGAGCGCGCGCGCGGCGAGGACCTGAACACCGGTGAGGAGGCCGATGCCGCTCACGGTGAGCACGCCGATCGGCGCCCAGCCGAGCGCCTGGAACGGGAGCTGTGCGGACGCGAACTGACCCACCACCATCACGTCCACCACGCTCATTCCCATGATGCCCAAGCGTGCGAGCGCCACCGGCCAAGCCAGGGAAAGCAGCCTGCGAATCAGCGAATGCGTTTCGGACAGCGTGGCAACCAACGGGACCGACTTACCTGCGTTCGCCGAGCAGAGCCTCTAGCTTTTGGTAGCAAGCCTCCATGCCCTCATCCATGCCGGAGCCGAGGGCGCCGTCGCGGTCCTCTTTCGAGTTGTAGGTTTGGGTGATGCGCATCGCGGTGGCGGTGCCCTCGTCGGCGAACTCGTGCTTCTCCACCAGCGAGCCGATCGGCTCGCCCTCGAGCGCCATCGCCTCCGTGTGAACGGCAGACTGGTGCAGGGCCACCGCGGTGAATTCGCCCCGGAGTGTCATGACCTGATTGGCTTCCTCGCTTCTCCACGCCACTGAGAGCTTGCCACCCACGCGCGCGTCACACTCGCAGGCAGTGTGGATCCAGCCGGGTGGAGGCAGCATCCAACGCACCATCTTGTCCGCCGTGAACATGGCCTCCCACACCAGCGGCCGGGGCGCGTTGAACGTGCGGGTAAGGACGATGGTGGTGTCCGTGGGGGTCGAGATTTGCAAGCCTTGGGGAGTGGTGGTGACGGAAGCGGTCATGATGTGGTCCTCGTGACGAACGAACGGAAGTGGGGACGTCGAATAAAGCGGAAGTCAGGGGCGGCGAGGGCGCGGTTGCGGCTCGGATTTCATGTCGTCGAGCAGCGAATCTAGCGTTTCGAAGCGGGCCTCCCAGTGCTGGCGAAACGACTCGGTCCAGAGCGTTGCCTCTTTGAGTGGCGCGGCCTCCAGCCGGCAGAAGTGCTGCCGACCGTCGACGCGGCGACGCACGAGCTTCGCGTGCTCCAGCACGCGCACGTGCTTGGTGGCGGCCGGGAAGGTCATCTTGAGGGGCGCCGCCAGCTCGCTCAAGTTGCGCTCGCCACCCGAAAGCTGCCGGATAATCGCCCGTCGAGCCGGGTGGGCCAGGGCGTGAAACACGAGGTCCAGCCGGGGCGAACGATCCAAAACCATATGGTTTACTATACCAATTGGTTTTGCGATTTCAACCGCAAAAAGGAGCGCCTAGGCGTTAGGCGTTTCGCTTCCCGTCGACTCGCCTTTTCGTGGGCTCGCTATTCGACGCGCAAGCTGCACGGCGAGTAAGGCTCGAGCCCGGTGCCGCCCGTGCCGGTGTCGCTGCCGCCCGTCATAGGAACGGAATCTCCGCCGCCGGTAGGCCCGGTCCCGCTCGTGCCAGCCGTCGAGGGACCGCCGCCGATGCCCACCATGCCGCTGAGATCCGAGACGATGGTTCCGCTACAATTCGGGGCCTCAACGAAGCGCGCGCAGCCGTGGGGCGAAGGGATGCACTGGTTGTAGACGGTCTTCACGCAGTCGGTGAGCTCGCCAATGGGAGCCGCACACTCGGAAAGAGCCAGGTTCTGCGCGCACTGGTGCGGAGACAGAAGGACCGTAGCGACGTTGCACGCAGGTCCGCCATACCCATATTGGCAACCACTGGCGATCGTCCTGCCGTCGGGGCCCACTTCGCTATCCGCTACCGGCGGGAAGCCCGGCCCCTGTGCTGCATCCTGGTACCACACGCACCAAGCTTCGCGCTCCGCGTCGGTGAGCTGAGTGATCGGTGACTCGGCTCGAATGGTGCTCGGTGGCTCAGGGGTGACGAACGGACGACCGGCGCTGGTGCATTCCCAGACGCCTGTGCTTTGAAAGCAGTTGCAGCGAATCGAGATCGGGTACCAGCACTCAGTAGAGAAGTGCCCAAAGCAGCTGGTTCCGTTTTCGAGACTGGCCGGACAACTGGGATAGGAAGTACCGTTGTTGTTGCAGCTCCAGCGCGTGTCTCCCGCCCCCCACTCGGCACAGACGCACTCCGTGTAAAGCATGCTGTCGCTCGCTGGGTAGCCGCAGCCCGTGCCTTCGAGGCTACAGCTTTCACCCGTCACGGGCAGCGCAGTGGGGCACGTGGTCGCGTTGCCCACCTTGGTAACGGCAGGCTTGCCCGAGGTGCCGCCCGAGCCGCCGAGCGTACCGGCGCTGCCACCGGAGCCACTTCCGGCGCTGCTGCCACCAGCGCCTTTGGCAGTGCTCCCGCTTGCGCCCGCTGTCGGAGTCTCATCGGTACCCTTGCCGACGTTCAGCTTGCCGCTGCATGCGAGCAAGCAACCGACTGAAAGCGCCGCGAGCCACGGACGTGACATGTGGTGATGGTTCATTTTGAAGGTTCCCCTGTCGTTCACGGTGTCTCCCCGGAAGGCTGCGGAGCGGGCGTGGCTCGAATGAAGCGCCGTGCCCGATCTGCCAATAGGCTATTGGGATTACCGGCGATGAACGTGCGCGCCAGCGCTTCGGCGGCATCCGTGCGGCCAGCGCTCGCGAGCGTCTGGATGCGCAGCAAGGTGGCCTCAGCGCTCAGGCTCTTGCCACGCAGCGCCTGATGGCGGTCGAGCAGCGCCAGCGCTTGCGCTGCATTGCCGGAAGACAGCGCTTCACGAGCCTCGTCGAGAAGCTCGAGCTCTCGCTCGAGACCTACCGAACCCGATGGAGCGGGCGCCAGTTGCTTGGGCCTACTCGACGCCGTCGCTGAAGCCACCCCGCGCGACTCCACTGCCGAGCTCACGGGAGGCGGAGTCGCGGCTGAAGCAGCGCGCGTCGGTTGGGCCTGAAAGGCCTGCTGCTCCGGACCGATCATCGAGGGGCCGACCGGCTCCGGTCGCTTCAAAAGCAACAGACCCACGCCCAAGCAAGCTGCGAGCGCTAGCAGCGCCAACCGATGTCGCGCGCGCTGGCGGCGCGCGAGTGGCACCGCTTCGAACGCCGCTAGCGTGCGCTCGCGAACGGCTCTGCTCGGCTGCTCGCGGCGACCGGCATCGAACAATCGCTCCGCTTCTCGATCGAGTTGATCGCGGCTCATTGCGCGCCCACCAGGAAGGGGTGTTCGGTAGGCACCGCGGCCAGCGCATCGCGGAAGCTGGCGCGCGCACGACGCAGGCGCGAGGCCGCGGTTCCGACCGGGATCCCTTCGAGCACGGCGATCTCCGCCACCTCGAGTTGCTCAATCTCCGCCAGCACCAGCACTCGCCGCAGTTCGTCCGGCAGGCCTCCGAGCAATCGGTCGAGCAGCTCTCGCGCTTCACCCAAGCTGGCTGCCTCGTCTGGCAGCGCCCTTTCATCTGCCAGGTCCAGCTCGGCAAAGTCGCCGTGCTCCGGGCGGCGCTTCAGCTGGCGCTTGCGATTTTGCGCCACGCGCAGCGCCACTCCGTAGAGATAGGAGCGCTCGCTGCCTGGAGCGATGCTGGAGAGTTTCTGCGAGGCGGTCATGAAAACATGCTGAGTGGCGTCGTCCGCGTCGGCGGACGAAAGGCCGAGGCGGCGCAGTAGCCGCCAGACCAAGCCGAAATGGTCCTCGACCAAACGACGGAATCGTTCGTGAGCCGCGATCAATGGGTCCCCCCCCACCCGTCCCAACCCTGGGCGCGCCTCATCGTTCGGGACGCCTCATGATGGGTAATGTCGCGGCGTCGCGCTCACGATCACGGCGGGCCCCAATGCGCTCCGATGCCGGCCGCGAACACCAAGCGCCGCAGCTCGGAGACCGTCTGCTCGGGCTTGCCGACCACGAGCTCGTAGTGGGTGAGCGGGACGATGATTCCGACCTGAGCGTCCAACCCCCAATTCGACCCCGTTTCCCAGCTCAGGCGGGCCTGAGTCGACCAAGCGGCCCAAAAGTCACTCGCGCTCGCGCCACCGCTGCGCGTCCCCGCTGCGCGGAGCAGGCCAAGGTCGAACCCGGTGCAAGGTCGCAGCTTCAAGAGCGCGGTTCCGAAGCTCACCGGACAACCCTCGATACGCCCTGCGCCAATCCAGCCCTCGACCTCGCCGCCCAAGTCTGGGCTGAACAGGAGCTCGGCGCTCAAGCGAACGAGCGGTCGGAACCCAGTGCCACTCCGCGAGCTCCGCACTTCACCAAATACCGCGCCGCCGAAAAATGGCACGGCTTCACTCAAGCTCCACAGGGAGCCCTCGATGCCGAGCCAGATGGTTCGCGGCGGAGGTTCGGGTGTGCGAGCAACTGCGTGAGCCGGAACGGGCGCGGCGACGCGTACCGGGCTAGGTGCGTCAGCGCGTGGAGCGGGCTGTGCAGGCGCGCTGACCGGTGGAGCTTCGGGTGCGCCGCGTTGACTTGGATCCCAGGTGAGCGCCAGGCTCAGGGCCAGCGCATCGGCCACGGCATCACACGTCTTGCCTTGCACTTCGCGAAGCGCGACCGTCCCCTGCTCTGCCTGACGTTCCAGCTGACCGCGGCTGCCGTCGGGTCCAGAACCGAGGGTGACGACGAAGTCGATGCGATCACCGACTTGCGCCAGCTGAGCGGGCGTTTCTCTACGACGCAGCAGCTCCAAGAAGGCCGCGCCATCTGGGCATCCCTCGCCGGAGCGGTACCACACGGCTGCCGGAGCCGGAGCCGGGGCCGGGGCCGGAACGTCGGATGGCGCTTCAGTCTGAGCAAAAACCTGCGCGGCGCACGTAATCGAAATGAGCGGCAACGCGAGCGAATGCCGAAGAGCCACCTGCATGTCAGCCCCCTCTTACTACGACGCGCTTGGAAGCTCTACGCCGCAACTCCCTCCCAACATTGCGCCAAGGTGTGCCAGAGCAGAATCGATTGACCAGGCATAAAGCGGGGAACTTGAGCGATAGCGTGCTGGCACGCGTAATGCTTTTCTGGTGAGCGACGCGGGCACGAGCTCTGTGCCTGCGCAGCAATGAATCATGAAGACACACGCGGGGACGAGGATAGCTCTGTCGGTACTGCTGCTCGTCTGCAGTAGTGCTGCGTGCGGCGAAACGAGCACTAACGATCCGCAATACTCGAGCGGCTCGATGGCGGGCTCGTTAGCGCAAACGAGCGGCTCGACGGCGGGCGCTTCAGGGTCGACGGGTGGCGCGACGGCGGGTGCTTCAGCGTCGGCAGGCGGCGCGAGTGGCGCCACGAGTTGCCCTGCGCAGACACCGATCAACGGTACGGCCTGTCAGGGCATGCTTTCGTGTCCCTACTGGGCATTCATTGGCTGCTACCCCTCGAGTGTGCAAGCCACGTGCAAAGACGGGCTCTGGAATGTGCCGGCGCCCATACCGTACAGCGGCCCTTGTCCTGGCCAAGCTCCGCCGTGCCCTACCCAATTGCCAACGCCAGGGCTTGGGTGCGGCATGACCCTCGACGGGCCGCCCGCGATGTTGCACTGCGAATACCCCGATCCAACTTGTGTAGGTCCGCGCATCGCCACGTGTTCTGGATCTTGGACAATCAGCGAGTGTGTTCCGGTGGCCGCAGGGGGCGCGGGCGGAGAAAGCGCTGGAGGAGCGGCGAACGCCGGCGCTGGCGGCGCCGAGTAACAGCCTCTGTGCGGCGCGCGTCGCGATTTCGCCGCGTTTTGGAGGGATGGTGCTGCTACTGAAACCACTCGCGGTGCGCAGGCGTAACGCTGCTGTGCCGTCACGCTCTGCCGTCACCTCGCCCCTCGCGGGTCGCACCTCATTGGCTGCGGCGCTGCTGCTGGCTTTCGCACCCGCGCGGGCCTGGGCCTGCGGCGTGTCGGGCGGCAGCGCGGTGGGCGTTTCCTCGTGCAGCATCGAGGAGCACGAGGAGCAAATGCGGCGTCGGTGGCGCGTGGGGGTCGGCTACGGGTTCGCCTCTACGGCCGTGAAGTTCGACGACTTTCGCTTCGACGAGACGCGGCATAGCGCGCTCGCCACGGTGGACTACGCACCGACGCGCCGCTGGACCTTCGAGCTCGGGGTGGGTTCGCTCCTAGCCGGCAGGCTCGAGCGAGATGGAATCAGCTACGACTTCCAGCCCGGCGTGCTCGCGCTGCTCGGTGCTTCGTGGCGCGTGCTCGACGCCGACGGCGCGCGCCCCTTCGTGCTCCTTCAAGATCAGCTCGCCTTCGCGACCACCAGCACCCGCGAAGGCAGCTCCGATTCTTCACCCTCAATAGCGTACACCGCGCTCGACATGCGGCTCGGCGGCCTCGTCGGGTGGACCTTCAGAAACGTCGTCAGCGCCTACGCCCTCGCGCGCGTCTTCGGCGGCCCCATCTTCTGGCAGTACCAGGGCGACAGCCTGACTGGCACCGACGTGCACCATTACCAACTCGGCGCCGGGCTGGTCGTACTCATCGCCCGCCGCCTCGATCTTTCGATCGAAGGCGTGCCACTCGGCGAACGAGGTCTATCGGCAGCAGCCGGTTTCGCATTCTGAGCTGCCTCGGTCGGCGGGCACGCTGAGTGAAGTTGCGCCGCACCGACCTTGACCGATCCAAGCCGCTCACCTATCTCGTAGCTCAGGGAACATGTTGACCGCAGCAGAGGCCTTGGAGTTTGCGAGGCGGCACGTCGAGGTTTGGAACCAGCACGACCTCGAGGCGATTTTGGACCTTTATGCCGACGACGCGGAGCTAGTTTCGCCGCTCGCCGCGTCGTTGAAGGGCGAAGCGACGATCCGCGGTCGCGCTGAGCTGCGCGACTACTTCGGGCGCGGGCTCGCCAAGTATCCGGACTTGCGCTTCGAGATCATCGACGTCTTCCGCTGTAACTCCAGCGTGACGATTCACTACTACGGCGCCGGAAGAAACCGCGTCATGGAGGTGATGTTCTTGCGCGCCGACCACAAGGTAGAGCGCGTGTTCGCGCACTACTTGTGCGAGCCTGGCTGAGCCTCCGTTCGCCTCTGCAGACGCTAAACTGCGCGGCAAAGCGCCAGCTAACCCTGTGGGTTTGGGTGGGACTCGAGAAAGACGCTTCACGTCTAGGCGTGGCTGAGGCAAATGGTGGAGTGTGCATAGCTTTGGTCGAGTTTCAGGCGTTGGGGCGCTCTCTTTGGTGGGGTGCTCGCTGGTGGTGATTTGTTGCTCGGGGGAGGCGACGCGCGAGCGCGACGCAGATCCAGCCGGAGGCAGCGCGGGGATGGGCGGGCGATCGCTCGGGCATCCCGGGGTGGGAAGCAGCGCCGGGGATAGCGCAGCGGCTGGTGGCGTCTCCAGCCACGAAGGTGGTGAGGCCGGGATCGATGGTGGTGCACCAAGCGCAGACGGAGGCGCGCGGGGCGATGATGGTGGAGCGCCACAGGGCGATGCCGGTGCGTCGATGACATCGGGCGGCTCGATGGGTGGCGGTACTGGCGGTACGACTGGTGGCACTGATGGCTCCAGTGGCTCTGGAGGTGCGGCTGGCAATGGCGGCGCTTCTGCGGGCGGTGCCGGTGGCTCGACTGGTGGTGCTGGTGGCTCGACTGGTGGTGCCGGTGGCTCGGCTACTGCCGGAGCAGGCGGCTCAACCGGCGGCGCGGGCGGCTCAGCAGGTGCGGGCGGCTCAGCAGGTGTTGGCGGCTCGAGCGGTAGCGGTGGTAGCGGTGGAATGGCGGGCGGCGGCGGCTCTGGCGGAACCAACCCGATTGGCCGGTACAGCACGGGCTGCGGCATGTCAGCTCCCTTGGCTGACAATGCGGGCACCTACACCAAGCACGACCTCGATGTGACCGGAGTCGATCCGCAGTTCATCATCGCGCATCCGTCGAACCCGAATAACAATGGCGGCTACACGTACACCAAGCGCAATTACTTCTTGAAGCTGCCGCCCGGCTACGACAAGAACACGCCGTACCCGGTCACGTTCGGCGGAGGCGCCTGCGGCAACACCTCCGGAGACTCAGGCAAGGACGGCGGGCTCCAGGCCACCGGGATCACCGCGATCCAAATCGGCCTGAGCTACGTGTACAGCGGCGGCGCGTGCTTCGAAGACGGCTACATCAACACACCAGAGCCCCCCTACTTCGACGCCGTGATGGCCGAGATCTCGGCCCGGTACTGCGTCGATCTCGACAGGGTGTTCATGAGCGGGTTCTCGACCGGCGCCTGGGAGGCACTCATGCTCGGCTTCGCGCGCGGCGGTGTGCTCCGTGGCATCGCAACCATTGGCGGTGGGCTGCGCAAACAGCACCCTACGCCGAGTGGTGTGCCGTTCGCGGCCATTCTGCAGAGCGGCCTGGACGACACCAACAATCCGATCAACGGCCCCACCGGTTCGGCGCTGGTGCGCGACGAGATCTTGAAAACCAACCAATGCACCGGCACTGCCACCGCCCCTTGGGAACCTGACGAGAATTGCGTGCAATACACGGGCTGCCCCGCCGCATTTCCGGTCATCTGGTGTACACCGCCCGGAACCAACAACGCCCCGGCCGCTGCGCACATGGCCACCGTCGGACCTTTCTGGGACTCGCTACCGGTGCCCCCGCGCTAGGGCCTACAGAGCCGCAACCGCAGCTGGGCTTCGTACAAGTTGGGCGGCTCAGGGACTGCCCCATTGGCGCCGCTACCTTCGACCAGGCATTGCGAGTTACCGGCCGCGACTACGGCGGGACCACGCACGCCGACGAGGGCGCCACTCGGCATGATGTTCGCTTCGGCGATCATGTGCGCGCGATCATTTTGGACGTCGATGTTCCAGTTGACGAAGCGCGCGCCCATGGTCGGCCCGGCGTCGGCCGCACCACCGCGGGTGCCGTCGTTGTTCACGGTGATTTCAGTGTGCACGCAGTCGAGCGGCAGGTTGCGGTGCGTGTCGAAGGTGCCGTGAGCGAGCGTGCCCTTCGACCAGACGCCGCCCATCGAAAAGCCTTCGGTGTTGATGCCGTGGAACGGCTGCGACGCCACCTCGAAATTCTCCCACAAAATATCCTGTGACATCATGCGCATGGTAGTCGCGTGATGGTGCACGCGCCGAGCGGCGTTCGAGCCGTCGACTCTGAAGTCGGTCAGCGTGATGTTCTTGCTGGCCGAGACACCGATGCCGTGATCGGCGTCGATCACCGTCACTGCGCGTAAGAACCCGTCGACCACGTTATCGAACCAAACGCCGTTCCACCCCGGTTCCAGGTTGTGATTCGCCGCGAAGCTCCAGTTGTAGTCGCGCGCGAGCACCACGGTGAGCTCCTCGACGCCCACCTCGCGGAGCCAGTCACCGGGTGCGCACAGCTTGGGGTTCCAGGCGGCGCGCAAGTCGAAGCGCAGGGGCTGAGCCAGCACCACCTGCTGGCCATTCACGCTCGCAATCCGGACGGGCCAGTTGATCTTGGGCGTGCCGCCCGCCGTCACGCGCCCCGAGTTACCGGACGACCAGTCGTACGCATCGGCCCACGCGCCACCGCCAGTCATGTGCTTGACGACCGAGAGGTCGGCGGCGTTGTCGATCTGCACGAACACGTAGTCGCCGGCTTTCAAACCTTGGGTGTTCGCCACACTGATCGTGCTTTCGCCCCGCGTGGCGGGCTCGATGGTGGTGAGCGTGGCGCCCACGTTCCAATCTTCGGAGAAGGTGGTGCTGATATTGCCGACCGAGCTCAGGTAGGTGTTCTTGCTCTCGGGTCCCAGCCAAATCATGCCACCCGACCACGACCAACGGCTCTGGTTGGTGTCGGTCTTGCGATTGACCGCGTAGCTTTGCTCGAGCGAGCGGGTGAAGCGGAGCCGCGTGCCTGCCCGCGATTGACCGCGCACGATGGTGCCGCTGCGATGCACGAAGAGCGGACCGCTGAGCACGTACTCGCCGTCCGGGATGTAAACGATGCCGCCAGCTTCTGGCACGGCGGCCAGCGCGGCGCGCAGCGCTTCTGTATCGTCGGTTTGCCCGTCACCCTTGGCTCCGTGCGCCTGCTTGACGTTGAGCATCGGACCCGATCCGGTCGGCAGCGCAGCCTCACCCAGGTGGTAGCCGGCAAAGCTCACGTTCGGGATGTTGGGATGCTTGTCGGGGTCGGCCACGTAGGCCTGCCATGCTGCCGAAAGCTCACCCGCGGGCGCGGGCTGTTTGCACACCTCCGGCGTCTCGGCGGCAGTACCGCCCGACGAGCCCCCAGTCGCGTCGCCACCGACTGATTGGCCACCGACCGTCGCGGCCCCTGCTCCGCCCGTAGGCCGTGCCCCACCGCTCGATGAGCCAGTACCGCCAGCGCCACCTGTCGACGCCCCAGCGCCACCGCTCGTTGCAATCGAACCAGCCGCGCTACCGCCCGACGAGCCAGCAGCGCTGGTTCCGCCCGCATTCGCAGCGCCACCGGTCGTCGGGTCTGCGGCAGGCGCGGAACATGCTGCCACGAGCGAAACGGCGAGAAAGAGCCTGAGGGTCACCTCACGATATGGCGAACGGCGCGCTTTTCCTTCGAGCCAGAGGGCCACGCGGTGCAGTTCACGGCGAAGCCAGGAAGCTCAGCACCGCCTCGGTGGTCGCGGCGCCGCCGAGCTCGAACGCCACCTGGCGCAGAGCGCGCCGATCCCCGCAGCTGAGCGGCGCTTGACGGAGGTGCGCGACGAGCTTTTGGCGATAACTGCCGCAGTCGGCGATTGAGGAGCGCATCAGCTCGGCGCGTTTGGTGCGGATTAGGGCAAGTAGCGCAGGCGTTGCTTCGCCGTACGCGCGCACCTGGTCGAGCAAGAAGCCGGCAAGCTCCGCCGGTAGCTCCGTCGAGTCGCGCACATCGTAGCGCGGGAACTCGTACACCTGCTTCGGCACTCGAAACGAAGTTTGGTCGAACGTCGACTCACAGCCTTGAAAGATCTGCGTGGTGGGCACCAGTACCACGCGCTTGGTTTCGGTGAGCGCGCTCGGCATCCAACCCGCGATCACGTGGTTCCACGTCGGGTAAAAGAGCCCGACACCGCGCACGTCCAAGCGCCGCGCCATCACTGAAAAGAGCGCGGTGATCTCGTCGCATTCAGCGACCGCACTCACGTCAGCGAAACCGACACGCGGCGGCGTACGACGCCACGCTTTCCAAATCTGCAGCGACGTCGGCTCCTGATCGGTGATTTGCCAGCGCAGCTTCCACCATCCGCCATCGCGCGTGGCCTCGAATGCCGTCCACAGCCGGCGAAACTCCTGCCTCAAGCCGGGCGCATCCGGATCGATGCCGTGCCGCTCCCCAAACGCCACCAGCTCCGACTCCAGCGCGGTCCCATCGAGCGCGTCGATCTGCGCCCCGAGCGCGCGCCAAAAGTCGCCAAAGGTGGGACGCGCCGGTAGCCCAAGCGCCGCCGACTCCCCACCCGCCCGACAGTCAGAAGAGGGTGCAGCCCTCACCTCCTCCGGCAGCAAGAACAGCAACGCCAGCAGCAACCAACACGAGAAACCGAGCTTCACCACGGCACATCGCGGCTGGGCGGCTGAGTGTGACAACGCTCGCACAAGTCGCGGTCCGGCGTGCAGCATCGACCCCGCTGGCCCGCGATTGCGACTGCTCGTCTGCCATGATACTCGCGGGCCAACCAACATGCCCATCCTCAATCCCGGCGACGCAGCACCGAGCTTCGAGCTCGAGACCGACAAGGGCGAGCGCGTGTCTTCGGCTCAGCTGCAAGGCAAGCCGATCGTGCTGTTTTTCTACCCGAAAGACGACACACCGGGTTGCACCATCGAATGCAAAGAGTTTCGCGACACGCGCGATGCTTTCACCGAGCGCGCTTTCGTTTACGGCATCAGCCCCGACGACGTCGCGAGCCACCAAGCATTCCGCGACAAGTACGCGCTCAACTTCCCGCTGTTGTCCGACCCCGGCCATCACGTCGCGGACCAATTCGGAGTGTGGGGCGAACGCAAGAGCGGCAGCGTCGGCATCCTGCGCACCACATTCCTGATCGCGGACGGCAAGATCAGCCGCGTGTTCAAGGACGTGAAGCCCGAGGGGCACGCCGCCGAAGTGCTCGCTGCGCTGAGCTGAGCGCTCTGCCGAAGCAGGCCGAAGTGCGCGCCGCGGCGCATTTCGGCCTAGCATGGTTCGGAGACGCTCGGACACCAGAACGGGCGTATGGGCCTATTGCCGCGCGCAAACTAAGGGGCGAGTGTCGCGGCGCATTGCGGCGCCGACGCCGTTGAATCGAGGTCTTTTCGTGATGAAGCTTGGCAATCCGTTGGGGGTAGTTGCGACCGTGGTCGCGGTGGCGGTCGCGCTGGCGTGTTCGTCGGCGGCGACGAACGTGGGACCGACGCAGGCCACACCGAGCCCAGTACCGAGCGCGGTGAGCCCGCCGCCCCATGCTGCGCAAGCGGCGCCGCCTGCCGGTGGGTTGGATCGCACGGTGCTGCCGATCCCGGAGCCGGCCGTGCAAAAGATCACGGAGGTAGACGCACGCAACGCAGCGGCGCCGCCGCGCGCTGAAGTGAAGGCGCCGGCGGGCGCGCCCAACGTCGTCGTGGTGCTCATCGACGACATGGGGTTTGGCGCTACTGAGACGTTTGGGGGCCCAATTCGCACGCCCACGCTCGAAAAGCTGGCGAGCGCAGGGCTACGCTACAATCGCTTTCACACGACCGCGCTCTGTTCGCCCACGCGCACGGCTCTGCTCACGGGGCGCAACCATCACGTGAATAACGCAGGCGCGGTGATGGAGCTCGCCACCGCGTTTCCGGGTAACACGGGCGTTCGTCCCGAGAGCGTGGCGCCCGTCGCCGAAACGCTGCGCCTGAACGGCTACAGCACCGCGGCGTTCGGCAAGTACCATGAGACGCCGCCTTGGGAGACTTCGGTGTCGGGGCCGTACGATCGCTGGCCGACGCATTCGGGCTTCGATAAATTTTACGGCTTCATCGGCGGCGAGACGAATCAGTGGGCGCCCGCGTTGTTCGACGGCGTGGCGCGCGTCGAGCCCCCGAACGATCCCAAGTATCACTTCACCACCGACATGACGACGCAAGCCGTCAACTGGATGAAGTTCCAGAAGGCGATAACGCCGAACAAGCCGTTCTTCATGTACTTCGCGCCCGGTGCGACGCACGCGCCGCACCACGTGCCCAAAGAGTTCATCGCCAAGTACAAGGGCAAGTTCGATCAGGGTTGGGACAAACTGCGTGAGGAGACGTTCGCGCGCCAGCTTGCCGCCGGCGTGATCCCCCAGGGCACCAAGCTCACCCCGCGCCCGCCCGAAATCCCAGCCTGGGCTTCGCTCAGCCCCGAGAAAAAGAAGCTGTTCGCGCGCCAGATGGAGACCTACGCCGGCTTCGCCGAGCACACCGATCTCGAAGTCGGCCGCCTGGTGAAGACGCTGAGCGACCTGAAGCAGCTCGACAACACGCTGTTCATCTACATCGCGGGTGACAACGGCGCGAGCGCCGAGGGTGGCCCCGACGGCGCCTTCAACGAAATGCTGGCCCTCAATGGCATCGTTTCGACGGCCGAGAGCGAGCTGCCGCACCTCGAAGATTGGGGCGGCCCCAGCACTTTCCCGCATTTTTCGGTCGGCTGGGCCCACGCCATGGACACGCCCTTTCAGTGGACCAAGCAGGTGGCTTCCCATTTCGGCGGCACCCGCAACGGCATGGTGGTGCACTGGCCGGCGCGGATCCCGAACGCCAAAGGCGAGGTGCGCTCGCAGTTCCATCACGTGATCGACATCGCGCCGACGCTGCTCGAGGCGGCCGGCCTACCCGAGCCCACGATGGTCAACGGCGCCAAGCAGCGGCCGATGGACGGCGTCTCGATGCTCTACAGCTTCAGCAACGGGACGGCTGAAGATCGCCGCAAGACGCAGTACTTCGAGATGTTCGGTAACCGCGGCATCTACCATGATGGCTGGGTCGCCGCGACGCGACACAGCACGCCGTGGGTGATGGCCAAAAACCCGCCCTTCGATCAGGACAAATGGGAGCTGTACGACGTGCGCTCCGACTTCAGCCAAGCCGACGACTTGGCCGTCAAAAACCCAACCAAGCTTGCCGAGCTGAAGCGCGTGTTCGACCAGGAAGCGGTGAAGAATCACGTGTACCCGCTCGACGATCGACGCGCCGAGCGCTTCGACGCGCGGATCGCAGGCCGCCCGGATCTGCAGCAGGGCCGCAGCTCGATGGTGCTCGCTCCCGGCATGGAGAACATCATGGAGAACGCCTTCCTGAACCTGAAGAGTCGGGCGCACTCCGTCACCGCAGCCGTCGAAGTCACGAAGGCATCAGCCAACGGCGTGCTCATCGCGCAAGCCGGGCGCTTCGGCGGTTGGAGCCTGTTCGTCAAGGACGGACGGCCACGCTTCGTCTACAACTTCGGCGGTGTGGAGCGCACCACCGTGGGCTCGCCGAAAGCTCTCGCGGCCGGCAAGCACCTGGTGCGGTTCGAGTTCACGCCCGATGGTCCGAGGCCCGGACAGGGCGGAGCGGTGCGGCTACTGGTCGACGGCAAGCTCGTCGGCGAAGGCAAGGTACCCAAGACGATGCCGTTCGCCTACTCGGGCGACGAAGGCGTGGACGTCGGCGTGGACAACGAAACGCCCGTCACCGAAGAGTACCCACAACGAAACAACCGTTTCACCGGCGGAACGATCGAAAGCGTGACCGTCGAGCTCACGCCGGCTGCTCCGTAGGGCAAAGGCCCGAGCGGAGCCCGCCGGGGCCTAGCGCTTGCGACAGCCGCCGCGGCTTCGTCTCCCTCGCTCGACAACGCAACCACTCAAGGGCACGCCACCGTCGGTAGCGGATCTGGCGTCACGAAGGTCGGTAGCGCAGCGGGCGTGACCGCCATGAGCGTGCCCGGGTGCGCGGTGTGACCCGCAGTCGTCACTGAGTCTGCGACGGTGGTAGCACCAGGCGCTTCGTCGAACTTGTAGTAGCCGACCAGGCCGGGCTCGCTGCCCGTGAGGGCCTTGTCGTAGGAGGCGGCAATTTCGGCGTCGGTGCGGCGCACGTTCCAAACCCGGAGCTCGTCGAAGAGGCCGTTGAAACAGCCGTAGTACGGGGGGTTACAGCCCAAGTAGAAGGGCGACGCGGTCGTGATGAGCTGAGTGCTCATCGGGGACTTGGTGGCGATGCGCGGAGCGCCGTTGACGTAGGTGCGCAGCGTCGTGTTCGGGCCGTCCCCGGTCATGGCCACGTGGATCCACTGCTTTTCGGTCGAGCTCAAGCCGAGATCGACACCCGTATCGTCGTCGTAAATGCCGTCGGTGTACGGGCCCAGCGTCGCGTGATTGGCGGGCATGCCCTTCACGGCAGGCATGCCGAAATCGAGGCCGACTTGCTGCAGCTTGCCGACGGTGCCGTAAACGTAAATTTCGTTCACCTCGGCGACCCAATCGCTCGGCTGCACGTACATCCAAAACTCGATCGTGCGATCGGCGTTACCGATCGGTAAGTCGTTTCCGAAGTCGATGGCAACCAGAGCATGCGCGGTATCCTTCTCGGTACCGGTGGTGTTGGCGGCCATCGAGATCCCGCGGCCTGCACAACCGGTGGGGCCCGGAGCACCCCCGCTACCTGCACTGCCGCTTGCTCCGGCAGAGCCGCTGCTTCCCGACGCACCACCGCTCTGCAGGCCTCCACTCGCGCCCGAAGCACCACCGTTGGAGCTCCCCGCTGCCCCTGCTGTGCCGCCCGCCGCTCCTCCGCTCCCAGCGTTCACACCCGCCGCACCACCGAGCGTGTTGCTGCCGCTCGCGTTCCCGGCTCCGCCGCCTGCTACTGCGCCACCTGATCCGGCGTTGCCGGTCCCAGGAGCAGGGACGGGATCGCTCGAACAAGCCGTCCCGGTGAGAAGCCAAGCGCTCGCTAGCACCGCTCGCCATCGCCCGAAGCCAAACATGCGCGGCGCTGTAACACTGTCGCGCGCGCGCGGCGAACGGCACAACCGGCGCTTCCCTTAGCCTCGGTGTCGCACTACCATTAGGGCGTCATGTCCGACGCCGCCGAGCATCCCAACGTGACGCGCTACCGCCGCATGATGGCGGCATTCAATGCGGGCGACCTCAGTACCATCGCTGAGCTGGTGGCGCCCGACGTGGACTATGTAGTGCCGGGAAAGAGCCCGCTCGCCGGGCATACGCATGACATTGCCGGGCTCATCGAGATGCTCCGACGCGGCAAGGATCTGAGCGACGGCACTTTGCGGCTCGAGCTCCGATCGGTGGTGGCCGACGCCGAGTACCTGTTCGTCTATGGCCGCGTGCGGGCCGAGCGTCCGGGGAAGCGCCTGGACACCGACCATTGCGTTGTCTTTCGGTTCCAAGGCGACAAAATCGTCGGCGGGCGCACCGTTCCGGTGGACCTGTACGAGTTCGACTCCTTCTGGAGTTAGGCTCGTGTATAACCGAGGGTAATGGCGTACGAATCGTGCGTACTCGACGGGCTTTATGCCATCAGGTGGGGTCGAGAACCCGCGATCGTCGACGTGCATAGCTATGCGGCCGAGCTCGCAGCAGCCAGCGCCAAGCAGGGCAAGCCTCTGGTCGGCCTGTTCGTGATGCCGCCCGATAGCAAGATCCCGAGCGACGAGTTTCGCAAAGCCCAGGCAGATGCGCTGCCCAACATCATGCCGCACCTCTCCTTCGCGGTGGCGGTGTTCGAGGGCTCCGGTTTCATGCTGGCGCTCAAGCGCAGCGCGCTCGGCGCGATCTTGCTGCTTGCACCCAAGCGCTTCTCGATTCACGTGCGAGCGAGCGTCGAAGACGCTCTCATCTACGATCCTCCCAAGCCCGTGGCGTTCGACGGGAAGGCTGCGATCGCGGAGCTGCGGCGACGCAAAATCGTCAGCGCTTCTGCGGCGGCGTAGAGCTCGGATAAATCGAGGTGGGCGGGTCCGTGCGACGACGCATGGCCGAGAACTCGGCCAGCGTTTGCGCGCGGCGTACCAGCGTCGGCGGTAGCTCTTCGGGATCCACGACGGCGTCGATCACGGTCGGGCCACGGCCAGCGCAGCTTGAAGCTCGTGCGGGGTCTGGACGCGCACAGCATGTGCGCCGAGCGAGCGCGCCATCCCGGTCACGTCCAGCGGAACGCGGAACACCGACGTGCCGAGGTTCTTGCCCTTCATGAGGGTTTCCCCTTGGGAAACCATGCCGTGACCACCGTTGTCGATCACGATCCAAATCACGGGCAAGCCCTGCTCGGCCGCGCTGTGCACCTCCGCGCCGTTCATCGCGAACGCCGCATCACCCACGAGCGCCACCGCGCGTCGATCCGGCGCTGCCAATGCGCCACCGACGACGCCTGCGACCGCGCTGCCCATGGCTGCCAGGCCCAGGTCGATGAAGTAGGTGCGCGGCCGACGCGCCTCGAAATAGTGACCGGCCCAGATGATCGCCGTGCCGTTGTCGACGAACAACATGGCGTCGTCGGGCATGGCGCGCCGCATCTCGGCGAGCAGGCGCTGCGGTTTGAGCGGCGCGGAGTCCGAGGTCATCACCTCGGCGGCGATATGGCGCGGGACCATCGCGCGGAGCTCCGCTAGCGGATCGGCCGGGCGCTCCGGGGCACCTTGGCGTATGAGCTCCAGCGAAAGCTCGGCGAGCGATGCTCGAGCGTCGCCAACCATCGCGAGGCCCACCGGGAGGTTGCGCCCAATGATGGTAGCGTCGACGTCCAGCTGAATGAGGGCCTTGCGTGGCTTGGCCGGTAGCGTCCAAGCGTTGGTCACGAACTCGTTGAGGCTCGAGCCAACCACGAGCAGCACGTCGACCTCACCCGAGCCCAAGTAGCGCTCGGCCTGGTCGTGGCCGCCGAAACCCAGCACGCCGAGCGAGAGCGCATCCCGCTCGGGAAAGCAGCCCTTGCCCTTGGGCGACGTGGCCACCGGAATGCGATGAGCATGAGCCAGCGCGAGCAGCTCGGCTTCGGCGCCCGACAGCGAGACACCGTGGCCCGCCAAGATGCAGGGGCGCCGCGCTCCGGCGAGCAGAGTCGCCGCCCGGGCGATCGCCTCCTGGTCGATCTGCCGGGAGCCGGGTCGGTATTGCTCCGGTCGCAAATGCGAAAAGCGCGTCGGCCGGCCCAGCATGTCGGCCGGCATGCTCAGGTGAACGGGGCCGCGACGGCCGCTGAACGCCGTACGAATCGCGCCTCGCAGTAGATCCGGAATGCGTCCGACGCTGGGGAACATGGCCGACTGCAGCGTGACCGGCCGAAACAGGTCGACCAGATCGATGCCGAAGACCGAGCTCTCCTGGATCGCACCCTTGCCGAACACGTGGGTTGCAACCTGGCCGGTCAGGATCAACACGGGAAGCGAGTCTGCCTGCGCGCTCGCGATGCCGGTGAGCGCGTTGGTCGCGCCCGGACCGCTGGTGACGCAACACACGCCGAGCTTGCCGCTCACCCGCGCATACGTGGCAGCCATGAAAGCGGCCGCGCCTTCGTGCTTCGCGAGCACGAAGCGAATCGATTTGCGCTCGTGCATCGCCTCGAAAAAGCTGGTGAGCGGGCCGCCCGGTACGCCGAACACGTACTCGACACCTTCAGCCTCCAAGATCTCCAGGATGGCGTGAGCCGCTGGGAGTTCGATGGTGCTGGGGGAACGATGGACGAGCGAGTTCAATGGGTCTTAGCCGGGTGGGTGTTCATCCCTGTACGGCTTGACTCGCGCCGTCTTTACGCCAACGCAGCTATTACGCTGGAAAGACGAGATCTTGCGCGAGCCCGTGTGACACACGCACTCGCTTCGCCTAGTCCAACACCCCGCGCGCCTAGTCCAACACCCCGCGCGCCTAGTCCAACACCCCGCGCGTCTCCACTTGGGACTACTCGTTCGAGGGGGAGCCGATGTCCTGCGGGAGGCCAGAAAGCTCCGAAACGAGCGCGCGCGCGCGATCGCTGAGCTGAGCGAGCGGGGTATCGCGCACCTCGGCCACCGAGAGCGGAGGCGCGATATGAACGGTGACACGGTGGCGCTTGATGAGGCGGCCGTGCTTGGGCAGCACGTAGCGCGTGCCCGAAATACCGACGGGCAGGATCGGCACCTCACCGAGCTTGGCCAACCGGAACGCGCCGGTCTTGAAGCGACCGACCGCACCGTTCGTGCTGCGTGTGCCCTCGGGAAACATCATGATGGCCGCGTTCGCCTTCAGGTATTCGGCGGCGCTATCGAGCGAGTTTCGCGCCGCGCCGCGGCTACCGCGGTCGACGAGCACGTGGCGGCCCGCACGCAGCGCTGCTCCCAGAAACGGCACGCGCGAGAGCTCGCTCTTGGCCATGAACTGAGGCAGTTTTGGCAGCGCCGCGAACAGCGCCGGGATGTCCATGTAGCTGGCGTGGTTGGCGACGATGACGTAGGTGCCGTCCGCCTGCATGTGCTCAGCGCCGTGCACTTCGAGCTCGATGCCGCACAGGCGATACAGCCCGCGTGCCCAGCCGCGCTGAGCGCGATAGAAGAACGAAGGATCACGCTTGAGCCAGCCAACGCACAAGGCACCGCTCACACACAGCGCCGTCCACAACGGAAATACCAAGGAATTGAACAGGGACCGCAGCCACATCGCGGCGCACCATATCAGCTGCCGGGCGGCTGTGCGCGCCGTCGCGACCCGCCCTGCAGCTCGGCTACATCACGCCGTACTTGTCCGCAGCCCGACGCAACGAGGCGACCAATTCCTCGCGCGCATTGGCGTTGAAGAAGTACGCGTACCGGGGATTGGACGTTTTGAACCCCTGGTCGATGGTGCCGTCCGGGGCCACGAAGAAGGTGCGCGGAAAATAGTTACCGTCGACCTTCCAGCGGCTGCCCGCTGAGCCTTCGGTGTCGTCTTCGATCAGGATCATCTCGAAGCGCTTGGCGAGCTCGACCACTTCCGGATCGCTGAAGAGCCCGCTGTACTCGCGGCAGTGCGGGCACCAAGTGGCCATGACCACGACCAGGCCAGGCTTGCGCTGGGCGCCCATTCTGCTCAAGCCGTACGCCTCGGGTCGCCAAGCGACCATCGGGTAATTCCAGTCCGCTGCAGTCTTGGCGGCAGGGCGGGGCGCGTCGACGGGCGGCGCTGCCTCGGCTGTCGCCTCCGGTGCCGGTGACCCCGAGCCCGCCTTCTTGTTGCAAGCGACGACCGACGCCGCGAGGGCGATGCAAAGCGGCGCGCAGCGAGCGAGGCGTGGGAAGGCGAACCGATGCATCAACATGGCCAAGTTTAGGCCCGCGCGCTGATCAACCAAGTGCTCGACGGTGCGAAAACACCGCCGGGCGTAACGTAGCGCGACAACGTTTGCTCGAGGGCGGCGACGATCTCGGGCGTCTTTTGCACGCCGACCGCGCCGGCAAGGCGGATGATTTCACCGGCAGGGCCGAGCGCCATCGCAAAGTCGATGGCCTCTTTCAGATCGCGACCGATGCAGATATCCACGTCATTACGCTCGAAAGTGATGTGACTGAAGCCTGCCGCCTGCATTTGGTCGCTGACCAAGTCTGGACCGCGCATCGAAAAGGGTCCGGGGCCACAGGTCGGCTCGTCCGCCGTTTCGGCCTCGGGCGGGATGAAATCGCGAACGCACAGCTCGGCGTCGTGAAGCCAGGGGTTGTCTTCGCGTTTGCGCCACGTCACGAAGCAGAGTGGACCGCCCGGCTTGAGCGAACGACGCAGGTTGCGCAATGCCGCGACCGGCGATGCGAAGAATTGCATCCCGAAACGCGCATAAATGGCGTCGTAGGGGCCGCGCAAGTCGTCGACTTGCACGTCGGCGCGGAAAAAGCCGGCTCGCTTTTCACCGGCCTCCACGGCGTCGCGCGCCGAGGCATCGACGAAGTTTTGGGCTACGTCGACGCCGACAGCCTGCCCGCCGTCACCGACGGCCGCCGCGATGCGCCGGGTCATGTCGCCGAAACCGCACCCGACGTCGAGCACCCGCGCACCGGGCGGCAGGGGCCGGCGCGTGAGGAGCGCCTCGCCATGTTGCGAGAGGCCAACCGTGAGCAAATGCTTGAAGCGCACGAATTTGTCGAACAAGACGCCGTTCCAAGCTCGCGCGATGTCGTCGTTGTCGTCGCTCATGAGTCGTCCGGTACTCCCGCGAGCGATGCTACCGTTCACACGGGCGAGCGCAAGGCTCGGGCAAACTACTCACCCGTGCGGGGGTCCAGCTGTGCCATGATGGCGGGCTCATGGCGTGGATTCGAGCCAGATCTTCGGGAATTGCGTTGAGTGTACTGGTGAGCGCCTGCTCGTCGCTCTTGGGTATCTCCGACTACGAAATCGACCCTTCGCTGGATCCGCAAGGCGGTAGCGCAGGAAGCGCCGCGAACGTTGGGGGTGAAGCCGGCGACCACTCGGGCGGCCGCGGCGGTGCTCCGGCCGGTAACGCGGGTGAGCCCGGCAGCGCAGGCGAGACCTCCGGCACCGGTGGCGCCGGCGAAGCGGGCGGAGCGGGCGGCGACGGCAACGGTGGTGGCTGTAAGCTCGCCGATTGCGACGACGCCATCGACTGCACGGTAGACAGCTGCGGTGACGACGGCGAGTGTTTGCATACCGCCGACAGTGCGCTGTGCGACGCGGACAACGACGAATGCGTGACTTGCGACGCGCTCATCGGCTGCGTTGCGAGGCCGGCCACGAAGACCCAGCTGCTCTCCGACCCGAACCTCGACCTCGACCAGGGTGACTGGACCGAAGACCTCCAAGACTCCGCGCAGGAGTCGATCATCAATCCGGATCCTGCAGCGCATTCAGCCCCCAACTCGGCTTGGTGGCTAGCAGCCGATCCCCTCTCGGACACCCAAGCCTACGGGGACCTCTTGCAGGCCGTTACTTTGCCGCCGAAAACCAAGTCGCTGCGGCTCACGGGCTACTATCAGCAGACGAAGGGCCTGGTCGCGCCCGCTGACGACTACGCGGTGGCAGGGCTGTTTCGTGGCAGCACGGAGCTGCTCGAGTTTCACCAATGGAAAGCTTCGGGCGCCGCCAGGTCCACGTGGACCAGCTTCGAGTACTGGGCATCGCCGGCCAAGCTCGCGAGCGTGCTCACGACGCTGGAAACGACGCCGAGCACCATCATTACGTTCGACATCTACGGCTACGTCTGGGATTCGACGTTCAGCTACGACACGCTCTCGCTCGACGCGTTCACGTGCGAGTAGTCAGTAACCGGCGCGCACGGCCAGGTAGAGCAGGGCGCAGAGCAACGCGCCGATGCCGAACATCGCCAGCACGTTGGGCACGAAGTACGGAAACACCAT
>JBEHXA010000024.1:0-25866 GCA_048498935.1 Myxococcota bacterium | reverse complement strand
CGAGGTTCAGTGCTTCCTGTAAAGAAACCAAAACACCATCAGCAGCGGGATGTGTTGTGTAATGTTCGATCACATAGATGTAATCGGCTGCGGTTTTATTGTAATCTTTAAGGTTGTAATACGAAGCTGCACGTTTCGCATAAGCATAAGGAAGGAACGCAGATGTCTTGCTTCCATCGATCACGCGTGTGAAACTTGCGGCAGCGTTGCCATACTTGCCCTGTTCGAAGTCGAGCTTCGGCAGCAAGCGCGGCGGCAGCACGAACACGACCAGCGTGTTCACGAGCGAAAGCGCCAGCTCGCTCACCGGGATCGCCAGACCGAGCAGCAGCGCCCACGCCAGCCACGAGCTCTCGAAGCGCCCAGCGAGCTCACCGCTCGCGAGCGCGCACGCTCCGCCCGTGAGCACCAGGAGGGCGCCCAGATAGAACGCCGCTGGATAGGCCAGTATGGGCCGCAGCAGGCGTTCGGAGAGCTTCGGACGGTAGCCGATTTCTCGCTCGAGACGCGTTCGCCCGGCATCGAGCAAGTAGTAGCCGACGTGACTCTCGGCGATTGGCCTGCCGCCCTCCGCGCGGGCAGCCACGGCCAGCGCCAGCGCTCGCTCGGCGACGCCGTGCTCATCGACCCTACCGCGCCGAGCCAAGAGCTCGACGGCGTGACGGCAGCGATCGCGCGACGGTTGATCCATCTGCGGGTACGCCTCGCAAGGATCGCGACGCAGCACCTCCTCGACGCCGCTGGTCAGCTCGAAGAAGCGCGTCCAGTCCAGCGCCGCGATCGCGCGCATGCTGGTGATGGCATTGCCGACCGAAACCTGATCGGCGGCTTGGCGCAGGTGCTCGCGGCGAGTCAGCTCGTCGGGCGTGGTGCCGAGCGCTTCGCAGCGTCCGACGATCCAGTCGACCACCGGCAAGAGCGGGGCGTCGTGCTCGCGCACGCGCTTGAGCAGCTGCACCAAAAAGCCCGAGGTAAGCTCGTCGTCGAGGCGCTCGAGCTCGCGCAAGTGACGCTGGAGCGACTCGCTGCTCTGACCGGCGACGATCAGGTCGTCGGCCCAGCCGTCGGCGAGCTCGCGATCCTTCGCGCGGGCTTCGGAGACGGCCAGCGCGCCCACCATCAGCGTGAGGCCGAGCCGCAGCATGATCGGCACCGCCCACAGCTCGCCGATCGTCAGCGTCGAAACGCGCTGATAAGCGAGCACATAGTCGGCGAGGCTCCCGAGATCGACGCGCGCGTCGCTGTGACGGAGGTAGTCGAGGCACAACCCGTAGCCGCGCGGGTAGCCGCGCATCGCGCCGGCCCCGACTCGCGGCAGCTCGACCAGATAGCCCCAGGGTAAATCCTCTTGAATTTCGCGTATTTGCTCATCAACAACGTGCGAGTTGTCGAGCAGCCATTCCTCAGCCGGGCTGGGATCGCGCTTGTTCTTCGCGTCACGCGACAAGATCTCGTACGCAGCGCGGATCTGGGCGCGAGCCTCGGCGAAGCGCTTGCGCAGGGGACCCGGCGTGCTCCGGAGCGAAGGCTCGCCGTGCGCGCGCGCGATGTCGGCAGCGTGCGCGGTCAAGTGATCGGACGCGTACAACTCGCCTCGCAGAGAGCTGACGGCGTCCCACGGCTGCACAGACGACAGCCCGGGACACACCGCTCGCTGCGAGTCACTGTGTGGCTCGCTATGTCGCTGCATCGTTAGAGCCGGATGCGAATGCCCGAGTGATCGGCGTCACCCTGTTCAGCGTTGGCTACGACCGGGTTCTGCCCGACATTGGCGGGCCGAGCGAGCGTCCTGGACGCGACCACGCGGTGCAGCCACGCGCCGTTGGTCAGCTTCCATTCAGATGGCTCGCGCGCGCAGCACGCGAAGTCATCCTCGGTGTGGATGCTGCAAGCATCGGGTGCCCCACAAACCGGGCAAGGGCGCTCGTGGCTCACCAGCCTCCACTCGGAATCGATGGCAGCAGACAACACAGCTCGCGTCATGGGAACCTCGTTGACCGAGTCGAACGCCGCGCCGCTAGCCGACGGCAAGCACGCCGCGTTGGTTTCGGATGGGTAGAGTGTGGTGGCCGTACTGCAGACCGCGTGCCACACGCAGCCACGAGAAAATGCGGCTGTTCGCGCACCCGCGCGCGGGCCGCGAGTTGCGTTCTGCCATGGTGAGGAATTAGATCCCGCGCGGGCGCGTGTCTGGTCGCCTCGCCGGCCTCAGGCCGCCGGGACCTGAACGCGAAAGCAAGTCGGGTAATCTTCGTAATCTTCGACGGCGATGCGGCCACCGTGCGCTTCCACCGCGCGACGACAAAAGTAGAGGCCGAGGCCGGTGTGCATGTGCGGCTCGCTGCTGTCGCCACGCGCGAACTTCTCGAAGATACGCGCGCGCTCGGCGAGCGGAATCGCGGGGCCGCTGTTGGCGACTCGCAAGTCCAGGCCCCGGCCGCTGCTGACAGCCACCGTGATACGACCACCCGGCGGGGTGAAGCGGAGCGAGTTGTCGAGCAGGTTGGAGAGCACGCGCAGCAGCAGCGTCGGATCGGCGTGAGCAGCCGCTCCCAGCTCGGTCGACTGCAGCAACGTAACGTCCTTCTGATCGGCTTCGCGACGCACCAAGTTCATCGACGACTGCACGAGCTCGTTCAAGTCCACGCGCTCACGCACGAGCGGAAAGCTCCCTTGCTCGAGCTGCGATACGAGCAGTAGGTCACCGATCATCGAACGCAGTCGAGTCGCGCCCTGCAGCACGTCTTCGACGGCCTGCAGCAAGGCGACCGGTTGGCCGGCGAGCTGCTCGTAAACCCACTCGGCATTGGCAGTCAGGCCCGTGAGCGGCCCCTTGAGATCGTGGACGATGAAGTCCATGAGCTCGCGCTGAAGCTGCTGCGCTTCTTCCAGCGACGAGATGCGCTCCAAGAGCTCCTCGCGCGACGCGGCACGTCCCGTCCACGAATCGGTGGGACCGTTGGCGTTCGGACCTTTTCCGCTGCCCTGGTTACGCATCGCCGGTGCCCTCGAGGAAACTTGCCTCGACGGAGCCTTTTCACTGTACCAGATGCAGAAGCACCGACGCCAAGTCTTTCACGACTCGACGCGGTTACGCCCCCGGTCCTTGGCCGAGTAGAGCGCGCGATCGGCGCGTTTCAGCAGCGCTTCGACCGAATCGGACGCTCGCAGCTCCGCCACGCCGATGCTCACCGTAACGCGTACGAGTTCGCTCGGCCGCGAGTCGGGCGGCGGCTCGAGCTCGGCCTCACCGTACGGATCGCTCGGTTCCTCGCCTAGCCCCGTCAGCGCGGCCCCGGTCAGCGCAGCCAGCGCGCGCGCGCTCGTCGGCGGAAGTCGGCCCATATCACCCGTGTGGAGCTCGATTGCTGCCACTGCGCTCCTCACGCGCTCGGCCAGAACCAGCGCTCCGGCCAGGTCGGTGTCGGGCAGCAGAATCGCGAACTCTTCGCCGCCTAGGCGGCCGAGCACGTCGCTCTTGCGGAGTACGCCACTGATCGCCTTGGTGATGGCGGCCAGGACGTGGTCACCGGCAACATGCCCGTAATGGTCGTTGATGCCTTTGAAGAGATCGGCGTCGAGCAGGCACGTCGAAAGAGCGGCTCCCGTACGCCGGGACCGCTCCCGCTCGCGCTGTGACAATTCCATGAAGTAGCGCCGGTTGTACGCACCCGTCAGCGAGTCGAAGGTGGCGAGCGCGCGCAGCTGCTCTTCTAGGTTTTTTTGCGCGGTGACGTCGAAAATCCCGACCAGGGAGCAGCGCTGGCCGTCGAGCTCGACCATCCGCGCCGATAGCTCGGCCCAAAACAGCTGCCCACCGCGCTTTTTCAGCCTGACCAGCACGCCGTCGAGCTGACGCTCGCGCACCAAGCGACCGATGACCGCGTCGCGCTCGTCCGGATTGTCGTAGTAGTCGCGCGTTCGCTGACCGATGACCTCGTCTAGCGGCACCTCGAAGAGCGCCGCGCAGCGCTCGTTGGCGAGCACCACGTGCTGGTCGCTGAGCCGTGTCAGCACGAGCGCGACAGGCGCCGCACCGAGCACGATGCGCAAGTTCTCTCCGCTGCGACGGAGCGCCTGCTCCACTCGCGTGAGCTCATCGACGTGCTCGCGGTACTCGCCCAGCACGCGCTCCGTGCGCAAGTGATCGGAGGCTTCGATCACGCGCGCAACGAAGTCGGCGATCGTCCCAGCGATCAGCTCCTCCTCGAATTGCCAGCGCCGCGGACCGCCCACGTGCTCATGGCAGACGACGCCCACCATGCGCCCTCCCACCCAGATGGGCGCGTCGAGCATCGCGCCGATACCGAGCGGCGCCAGGTACGATTCGGCGAACTCGCGCGTCGCCGGATCTGCCGCGGCGTCGGTCGCAACGATGCAGCGATTCTGCGCCAGTGCCTGGAAGTAGGCGGGCACGCCTTGCGCGGTGATCAGCGCGCCGCGCGAGTGGCGGCGCTCGCTCCACTCGAACAGGTCCATACACTGTAGGCGTTCGCCCGTCGCGTCGAAGCGCCAGACGCTGCCGCGCTCGACTCTGAGCAGCGTCGTCATCAGCTCGGTGACCTGCGCGTAGGCAGAGTCGATATCGTTGCCGGTGAGCGCTTCGGAATGCGCCAGGCGAGAGAGCAGCTGTCGATGCATCGCCAGACGCTCGGCGACATGCTCGTTGTCCGTGCTGGTCCGCTCGCTCGCGGAAGGCGAGCTTGTCGCTTCGGGAGGGCTCATCAGGGCGCTTCTTGCCCGATAACACGGCGCTTTTCGAAAAGCAGCTCGCGCCTTTTGCTAGGCTCCGCTCGTGTCTCGTCTCACTCCGCTCGCTTCGCTCGGTCCGCTAGCCTGGATTGCCCGGTTGCCCTTGGTGGCTCGGCCGCGGGAAATTTGGGTGGCGCTCGTGTGTGTGTTTTTAGGCGCAGGGGGCGTCGCATGTGCGCCTGCGACACCTCCACAGCCGCAGACCCCAAAGGTCGTGGGCGGTGCTGGGGTCTCGAGTGGACAGAGCGGTCCCTTCCAAACTCCGGCAGAGCGGCCCGAGCACGCACAGGCGAAAGTGCCGGTGAGCGTCGCCGACCCGCAGTGGGGCGACGTCGACGCACCGGTCACGATCGTGGAGATCAGCGACTTTCAGTGCCCGTTCTGCGCGCGGGTGCAGCCCACGCTGCAAGCCCTGAAGGAGCGCTACGGCCCCCGCCAGCTGCGCATGGTGTGGAAGCACCGGCCGCTGCCATTTCACGACGACGCTCGCCCTACCCACGAGGTGGCCGCAGCCGTGCAGATGCTAGGCGGAAGTAGCGCCTTCTTCGCCTTCCACGATCGCGCGTTCGCCAACCAACGTGCCCTCACCCGAGAGAACCTCGCGCTGTGGGCGACCGAGGTCGGCGTGGCGCGCCCCGCCCTCGAGCAGGCCCTCGCGTCGGGTCGCCCAGCGCACAAGGTAGATGACGACATCGAGGTAGCGGACCGCATCGGCGCGCTCGGGACCCCCGCCTTTCGCATCAACGGCGTGACCGTGGCCGGCGCACAGCCGCTCGAAGCTTTTACGAGCGTCATCGACGAGCAGCTCGCTGCAGCCAAGCAATTGAGCCAGGCCGGCACACCGCCGCAGCGCGTTTATCCCCTGCTCACCGCCAAAAACTACGTGGATCCGGCGCCCGCAAAGGACGAACCAGAGCCCGAAGACACCGCCATCTGGAATGTGCCGGTGCTGCCGGGCGACCCCGTGCTCGGCCCGGCAGATGCGCTGGTCACGCTCGTCGTGTTTTCCGACTTTCAGTGCCCGTACTGCAAGCGCGTCGAAGCGACTATCTCGGAGCTCGCGAAACGCTACGCCAAAGACTTACGCATCGTTTGGAAAGACAACCCGCTCCCGTTTCACGATCGCGCGCTCCCGGCGGCGCTATTCGGACGCTTCGCGTACGACAAGGGCGGCAACCAGGGCTTTTGGAAGCTGCACGACGCGCTGTTCGCGAACCAGCCCGAGCTCGGCGACGACGACTTGCGTGAAGTCGCCGAGCACTTGGGCCTGCCGTGGAAGCAGGCCGACGCAGCCATCACGGCGCGCAAAGGTCTGGTGAAGATCGAAGAGTCGCAGCAGCTGGCCGATGACTTCGCAGCCAACGGCACGCCGCACTTCTTCATCAACGGGCGGCGCCTAGCCGGCGCTCAGCCGGTTTCGAACTTTGCTGCCCTGATCGACGAACAGCTGACCCGGGCTCGGGCCGTCGCCGAGCGCGGCGTGCCGCGGAGCAAAGTGTTCGCCGAGTTGATGAAGGACGCGCAGAACCCGCCGGGCCCGCCGCAAAAGCACGTGGCGCTCCCGACCGATGCGCCCAGCCGCGGCAAAGCTTCAGCACCCGTGGTGATTCAGATTTTTTCCGACTTTCAGTGCCCCTACTGCAAGCGCGTGGAGCCGACCCTGAGCCAGCTAGAGCAGGAGTTTCCGGGCTCGCTGCGCTTGGTGTGGCGCCACCTGCCGCTGCCGTTTCACGAGCACGCACAGCCAGCCGCCGAGGCAGCGCAAGAGGTACTGGCCCAGCAAGGGAGCACGGGCTTTTGGGCGTATCACGACTTGCTGTTTGCAGCGCAGTCGGAACCGGGCGGTCTGTCTCGGGACAACCTGGGCCGAATGGCGAGCAAGCTCGGGATCGACATGAAGCGCTTCGACGCCGCGCTGGATGGTCACATCCACGCCGAGCGCGTGCGAGCAGATGCCAAGGCCGCCTCGGAAGCGGACATCGACGGCACGCCCGGCTTCCTGATCAACGACTTCTTCCTGAGTGGCGCGCAGCCCGTCCCGGCGTTTCGTAAACTGATCAAGCTTGCCCTCAAGGACAAGCGCGCTGCCTCCTCTTCCGCGACTCGATAGCTCGACCTAACTCCCACTCTCGCAACTCCGACTCTTCCCGATCTCCGCAATTTATCGGGAAAAATAGAATTTTGACCACGCTTTTGGTGGCGTGCGTCAGCTGCGATCGGTATGGCTTGAACATGGGCCGCACCGGGAATCGCTCAAGGGCTGATCTGCGCATCGAGCTGCGAACTGACGGTAAACGCGATGGCCTGCGCTTCGCGCGCGCGTTCCGTTACGGCTGCGCAGCGTGGCTGGCGGCGTCGCTCGGTGCAGGCTGCGCAGCGCAGAGCGAAGACGACGATACCCCGCAAGGTGGTAAGTCTGGAAGCTCACACGCCGGCGGCGGACAGGGCGGAACCAGCGGCACAGGCGGCGCGAGCGCCGGAGGCGGCAGCGGTGGGCTCTCGCTCGGAGGCAGCGCTGGCTCGAGCGGTGGCAAGGGCGGCAGCGCGGGCGAAAGCGGCGAGAGCACGGGCGGCTCGGCCGGCGCAAGCGGCGGCAAAGGCGGCGCAGGAGCGGGCGGGTCTGCCGGCTCAGGTGGTGGTAGCGGCGGCAAAGGCGGTAGCGGCGGCACCGGAGGATCCGGTGGGTCCGGCGGCAGCGGCGGAGCAGGCGGCAAAGGCGGCAGCGGCGGCACCGGAGGATCCGGCGGCGCGAGCGGCAGCGGTGGTTCGGGCGGTATGCCCGTCGATACCTGCAAAAACACGATGATGGACGGTACGGAAACGGACGTCGATTGCGGCGGCACCTGCACCACCCAATGCGCCACCGACAAGGGCTGCAAGGTGGTCGGTGATTGCGTGGCCGCCAACGTCTGCGACGCCGACAAGTGCCGAGCCAACGGCTGCAACGCCACCAACTGCGCGTACGCGCTGACCCGCTACGTCGTCGGCGCCTCGAGCGCCAAGGGCCAGGTGTTCGTGACCTGGAGCGCGACGGCACTCCAAGTCGACTTTCAGATCAGCGACGCCACGCCTGCCAACGACTCGGACTTGAACTGGGAAGACGACTCGGTCGAGGTGTACCTCGACTTGAACAAGGGCAAGACCGCCACCTATCAAGCCGACGACTTTCAGATCACCGTTCCGCGCGCAGCCGGCGCGCTCAGCGGAGTCGGAGCGTTCACCGAAGGCTCGATCACGATTGTGCGCACCGAAGTCACGGGTGGTTATCGCGTTCAAGCGACCATTCCGTGGAGCGCGCTCAACGGCGCGGCCTCACCGGTCGGCACGACCATCGGCTTCGACATCGGCGTCAACGACGACAACGGAAGCGGCACGCGCGACGGTCAAATCATCCTGTACGGTGGCATCAACAACTACCAAGACACGTCTCAGTTCGGCGAGCTCGTGCTCACGCAGTAGTCACAGTAGCGTGCCGATGCTCAGGCTCAGGCCGACCCAGTAGGGATCGAGCCGAACGGAGCTGTCGCCCTCGACCTGACCCTCGAGCGGGAACGAAACGAGCCCTGCTTCGGCCGCGAGCTCCGCCACGAAACTCTCCCTGCGCATGCCGAGGCCGGCAGTGATGAGCGGGCCTCCGCAGGCGCCCGACACCGTCCCCGTAGTCGCAGTCGAGCCGTCGGCCTTGCCGCTGATCCGCCCGCTGCCGAAGCGATAGCCGACCATCGCGCGAGCGCTCCAACTCGAGTGGAGCGCGAGGTAACCCGCCTGAAAGCTCATCGTGGTGAGCTGCAGGTGGGCCTCGCCCAAGTCGTAGTGTCGACTGCCGTAGGCCAGGCCGACCTCGAGCCGCAGCCCGAGCTTGCTGAGGCGCAAGAAGTCGACGGAGATGCCGCCGCCCGCCAACGCTTGATCGAAGCCAAAGGTGTACGCCGAGCCAGCCAACATGAGCCGGACGTTGGGAAGCGCGGGGCCGGCCTTCGGAGCGAGCGGCTCGGCTTCCTTCGGGCGTTGCGGCTCGACGGGCACCGGAGCGGCTTCTTTGGCCGCAGCGCTGTCGTTCAGCAGCTCGACCACCGCGAGCGACAGCACCCGCGCCCCTACCTCGCCGGCCACGTCGCTTTCAGCAAAGGTCCGCAGCTGCTCGGTCTGGTCGTCGCTCGAGCGCTGCACGCGCAGGCTCGCCACGCCCGATTCGCAGCTCACGCTCACTCGAGCCTCGCTGGCGCGCTCGTCGCGCTGCGCCTCGATACCGAGCAGCCGACGCAGCTGCGCCTCGTTCACGCGCGCACAGCCGGGCGACACCTCCAGCTGGGGCGCGGCGAGACCGTCCGCCGCGCGAGCCGGCAGCGCGCTCGCACCGACGAGCGCTGGGACTACGAGCAGCGCTCGAACCAGCACGACCATCTCTCTAAGCACGCCTTGGGGCGACTTTCGAGCGGGTCGACTCAGAGCTTGCGCAAGCGATCGGCCTGAGGTCCTTCTGGATAGAGCTCCAGGTAGCGGCGAGCTACCTGCTTGGCGCGCTCGAGCTGTCCGGCGCGACGCGCCGCCTCGACCTCGCGAGCCAGCGCATCGGAGGCCATCGGGCCGTTCGGAGCGAGCTGCTGGGCGCGTCGGAACGCGTCGGCCGCACGGGCCGGCTGGCCCAGATCTTCGAGCAGCACGCGTCCCAGCGTGAACGCCGCGAGCGGAGCCCGCTTGTCACGCGGAAAGCCGTCGGCGACTCGCGACAGGTAGCGCGTTGCCTCGCCGGGATGGCGACTGAGCCGAGCCACGTCCGCTGCCAGCATCAAGTCGGACGGCTCGTCGCGCACGCCGTTGCTGGCGACCGGTGCGAGCGCTTGGTAAGCGTTCGCGTAGTCACCGCGCTTGGCCAGCTTACGCCAGCTTGCAGCCTTCTCGGCGACGTCGCCCGCGAGATCGAGCGCGGGCTCGGCGCTGGCGACCGCGGTCGGCACGCCGGGCGGCGGATACAAACCGCTCTGCCCTGCCGCGAGCTGCACATGCCCGCCCTGCCACTCGACGCTCACCGCGCCTCGCTCGACGGCAACGCGCGTGAGCGCGCCCTCGCGCGTCACGCTGAAGGCGGTGCCCAGCACCCGCACCTTCACGTCGCCGCACTCCACCTCGAAGACGCGCGCCGGGTCGTGATGCACGTCGAAGCGAGCCGAGCCGACGCCCAACTTCGTGAGCACTCGGGCCCGAGTCTGTTCCACCACATCTACACGGCTACCGGCGCCGAGCAGGCTCACGCGCGAGCCATCAGCAAAGCTGAAGTCGCGCCCAGCCTGGTTTACCGGCGCAGCGGCAACCGACCGAGCGCCTTCCACGCTTGATTTCGGGCTAAAAAACCAGAAGCCAGCGGCGACGACCAGCGCCACCGTCAGGCTCGCTCCGCCGCGCACGAGCGCTCGCTCTCGCCGCCGCTTCAATACCTGTTGCGGCAAGTTGTCCGTCTTGGCGTCGCTCCATAGCGGTGCGACGCGCAGCGGCCCTTGTTCCAGCCTTCGCTCAAGGTCCATGGCCTTCACCTTCCACGCGCTGCTTCACCACCGCATGCGCCGCTGCGATGCGCCGCTTGGCCGTCGCTAGGGAGCAGCCGCACAGCGCTGCGGTCTGCTCGAGGCTTTCACCCTGCACGTAGCGCAGCACCCACGCGACGCGCTCTTTGCTGTGCACCGTATCGAGCGCGCGATAAACCTCGGCCAGCATCCGACGCTCTTCCGGACCCGCCGCGGGATCGGCCAAGCGCTCGTACTGCGGGGGCTCGGCCAGGTCGAACAAACTCCAGAGCGCACGGGCGCGGAGCTTGCGCATCGAGCTCCGCACCGTGACGGTCGCGAACCAACCCTTGGCTTGCAGCAGCTGGTCGCGCTTCTTCAAACCGTTGAGCGCCGCCATGAAAACGTCCTGCACCACGTCTTCGACCTCGCTCTCGCGGCCGAGGATGCGGCTGGCGATGGCGGCCACGTAGGGCGCGAAGCGCCGGTACAGGTCCTCGAGCGGCACATCGGCGTCATTCAGCGACTCGGGCGGTCGCAGGTCGACCAGCTCCCCGGGCTCGGCAGGCGGAACGACCCGCAACGCCGTGGACGAGGGCAGACGATGAGCCATACCTAGCTATAATGGCTCAGCCCGCCTGAACGGCTCAGGGCCTTTGCCTCCCGTCATGGCTCCCTCGCCCACGACCCGATCCCAGAAGCCCGCGATATTGCGGCACTTCTCGCTCGCGCTGGCCGGCCTGTTGGGCGTGACCGCCTGCAGCTCTGGAGAAACAGGCCTCATCTTGGGCCACCCCGAGCAGCAAAGCCTGGCCGGCAGCGGGAGCAACGCGGGCAGCGGGGGGCGCGCAGCCGGTGGCACCGCTCCCGAAGCCGGGGCCGGAACCGGGGCAATCGGCGGGAGCGGCCTGGGCGCGGCCGGTCAGGGCGGAGCTACCGGCGCTCTCGGCGGTTCGAATGAAGGTGGCGCTGGCGGCACGACGGCTGGCAGCGGCGGAGGTGGCGGCGACGCCCCGTGGATCGGCGATCGCTGTACCCCGCCCGTCTCCGTCGACAATCGAGACACCACCAGCCAAGGCAAGCTCTTCGACGACGCCGCGCCCGAACCAGAAATGCTGGTTCAGCAAGCAGCGCATGCGGCGTGTCGCGAGCTCTACCGCGCCGGGGACGAGGTCCCCGCGATCGCCGACATCACGCTCGTGATCGAAGACTACGTGGGCGTGGCTGGCACCGCCGGTACGGAGCTGCGCATCAGCAGCAGCTACCTGAAACAGCAGAGCGACCTGGGCGTCGACTTGCCGCTCGAGATCGCCGGCATCCTGCACTTCACGACTTCAATCGTGTACCAGCAAACGGCAGGCGGAACTGCGCCGAGCTGGTTCGTCCGTAGCATCGCCGATTATGTCCGGCTGCAGGCGCACCTCGTGCCGCCCACGCAGCCGAAGCGCGGTGACAACTACGACAGCAGCTCGCAAGTCACCGCGCTCTTCTTCGAATACCTGCGCCAGAGCTATCCGGACATCGTGTACCAGCTGAACCAAAGCGTCGCAGTCCGCGGTAGCGCGTGGGACATCGACGTGTTCGTCGAACTCACCGGCAGCGATCTGCCCACGCTATGGGCCGAGTTCCAACAGACACTGCCCGAGTAGCTACGACGCGTCTTGCATGACTTGTGAGAGCGCCCGCGAGAGCTGGGTGCGAATGTTGCGCTCGAGTGCCTTGGCGCGGAGCTCGCTGCCGTCCCAGCGCGCCTCACACACGAACGACCAGTCCCACGTGCCCGCTGCCCGGGTCGATACGCAGATGGCCGTGCCCTGTTTGCCGGCATCGATGCGATATTCCGTGCCGTCGATGACCGTCTCGGCGACGGGACCGCTGTCGTAATTCACGCCCGATTCGCTACTGCTCATGCGTTCAGTAATAAGCCTCGCAGGCTCAGGTCGTCAAGCGTGAGCGGATCCAGCTGAAGGTTTCGCGAAGCGATCCCCATAGTCCCGTGTTCGTTCACACCCGCGAATCGCTGCCCTGACTCGGCTGAGCGGTATTCGGGTGGTGTTGCCTCGTTGGGACTCGAGCGCCTCGCGCGCTCGAACGGAGCTCCATTCCATGTCGATTCTCAAACTCACTGCCTTGGCATCGAGCTCACTGCTCTTGCCGCTGATCGCTGGCTGTACTGCAGAGCTCACCGGCAACTCGCCCGGCAGCGGCGCCGCTTCCACCGGCGGAAATCCGACGCCGATGGGTGGCGGTAGCGGCGGCAGCGCCAGCAACGTACCTGGTGCAGGTGGCACCGGCACCGTCACACCGACGAGCAGCAAGCCCGCAGTCGATGTGATCACGATTCGGCGCCTCAACCGCATCGAGTACGCAAACACGCTGCGCGACCTGACCGGCACGACTCAAACGGTGAGCGACAAGATCCCGGTCGACAATCTCTCGTTCGGCTTCGACAACATCGGCGAAGCGCTGACGGTGCAACCGCTGCACGTAGAAATGTTCGAGCAGAGCGCAGACGCGGTGCTGAACGAGCTGTTCGCGCGCCCAGCGACCGATCCACTGCGCACCAAGGTGCTCGCCTGCGACGCGCAGACCGGCCGCGCTTGCGTCACCAGCACGGTGCTCGCGTTCGCCGAGCGGGCGTTCCGCCGCAGCGTTACCGAGGCTGAAATCGCGGCGTTCGTGAACATCGCCGACATGTTCACGCAGACTGGCGGCAGCGCCGCAGAGGGGCTGAAGCTGGCGCTGAAGGGCGTGTTGCTGTCGCCGCACTTCTTGTTCCGCGTCGAGCTGGATCCTTCAGCCACCTCCAAGGAGCCGCACCGCCTGAGCTCCTTCGAGCTCGCGACGCGCCTCAGCTACTACCTGTGGAGCACTACCCCGGACGACACGCTGTTCGCGGCCGCCAAGAGCGGCGCGCTGAACGACGACGCGGCCGTGCAAGCGCAGGTGACACGCATGCTGGCCGAGCCGCGCTCCAAGGCGTTGGTCGACAACTTCGGCGGCCAATGGCTGAACGTGCGCCGCGTCGCCAACGTGAAGCCCGACTCCACCGAATTCCCGACCTTCGATAGCCAGCTGGCTGCCTCGATGCAGACCGAGAGCTTGATGTTCTTCGGCGAGCTGTTCGACAAGGGTCGCCCCATCACCGAGCTCATCACGAGCGACTTCACGTACGTCGACGCCAAGCTCGCCACCTTTTACGGGATCCAGGCGCCGCCCGGCACCGGCTTTCAGCGCGTGCAGCTCGGAGCCAGCCATCGCTTGGGCTTCTTGACCCAGGCGAGCTTCTTGACTCTGACCAGCAATCCGACGCGCACTTCCCCGGTAAAACGCGGCAAATGGGTGCTCGACCAGCTGCTCTGTTCGCCACCCCCACCACCGCCGCCTGGGGTGGACGTCAGCCTCGACGACTCGGGCGGACAGTCAGTGCGCGCGCGCCTCGAAGCGCATCGAGCCAAGGAGCCATGCCGCACCTGTCACCAGCTCATGGATCCGATCGGGCTGTCGTTCGAGAACTTCGACGGCATCGGCTCGTACCGCACCGCTGATCAGTTCGGCCCGATCGACGCCACCGGCAACCTGGAGACTGCCGGCGGCAACGTCACCTTCAACGGCGCGGCCGAGCTCGTGCCGCTCCTGGCATCCGACGAGCGCCTCGCGCCGTGCGTTGCCGAGAAGGTGCTCACCTACGCGGTCGGTCGCGGCTTCACCGCCGAAGACCAAATCGCGGTGAGCGGTGCGTTGAACGGGATGACTGCTTCCGGCCAAGGCATCCGCGGGCTGTTCGCCAGCGTGGCATTGAGCGATTCCTTCAAAAACCGCCGCGCGGTGGGAGAATGAGCATGCGAAAGTCGAACCTCAGCCGTCGGTTGTTCTTGGGTGGCGCAGCGGTCAGCATCGCGCTGCCGTTCTTCGAGTCGATCGTGCCGCGTGAAGCGCGTGGTCAAGCGGCCACGGCGCCGAAGCGCTTCCTCGGTTTCTTCGCGCCTAACGGCTTCGATATGGCGGATTTTCGCCCCGTCGGCGGCCCGGGCCCGCTCGTGCTCGGACCGATGATGGCGAGCCTCGAGCCGTTCAAGGAGCACCTGCTGGTGCTGGGCGGCCTGCAAAACACCAAGCAAGATCGCGCGCTCGGCGATCACTCGGGCGGCATCGGCTCGCTACTCACCAACCGCACGGTCAAATACGACACCGAGAAGATGGGCGGCCCGTCGATCGATCAGATCGTCGCCGAACAGGTGGGCCAAACCACCAAGCTGAAGTCGCTCGAGCTGGCGGGCGAGCCGGGCGCCACCGAGGGCTCTTGCGACAGCGGCTATCGCTGCTCGGTCGGTAACCACATCTCTTTCGACATGACGGGCACGCCGCTGCCCAAGCTGTATCAGACCGGGCAGATCTTCGATCGCTTGTTCGAAGGCTTCGACCCCGACGCGAGCAGCGCCGAGGTCGAGCGCCGCAACCAATACCGCAAGAGCGTGCTCGACGCGGTTCTGGCTCAAGCGACCGAGCTGAAAGGCAAGCTGAACGCGGGCGATCAGGCCAAGCTCGAGGAGTACTTGAGCGCGGTCCGCGACGTGGAGAAGCGCATCGACATCGCCCAAGCTGGCAGCTGCACGGCGCCGATGCGTAACGACGCCATGCTCAACGATCAACAGCGCCACGAAACGCTGAACGAGCTAATCGCACTCGCCTTCCAGTGCGACATCACGCGCGTCTCGAGCTTGATGTGGGGCAACATGACGAGCAACCGCAACTACGCCTCGATCGGCGCGTCGGGCGGCCACCACGACATTTCGCATCACGGCGGCAACCAGAGCAACATCGACAAGCTGAAGAAGATCGGCAAATGGGAGATGGATCGCCTGGCGCACCTGCTCGGCAAGCTCAAAGAGCTGCCCGACAGCGACGGCCGCACGGTGCTCGACAACACGCTCATCTTCTACTCGAGCGACATCTCGGACGGTGACTCGCACAACCACGACGACATGCCGGTCTTGCTCGCCGGCGGCGGCGCAGACTTCACGATGAACCGCTACCTCACGTTCCCCGAAGAGCCACATTTCAGCGATCTGTTCATCGGCATCGCCAACGCTTTCGGCTCGACGATCAGCACGTTCGGTGAACACGGGCAGAAGCCGCTCGCGGGGCTCAAGGCATGATGCGCTTTGCAGCGCTCGTCGGTCCCGCGCTGCTGCTGCTGGGAGCCTGTAGCGGCACCAACGATCCCGTGCCGACTCCGCCAGCAGCGGGTGGAACCACGGGCGGCTCTGCGTCACCGATCCCCAATCCCACGGGCGGCAGCGGGGGCGCAGGCGGTGGCGTGATTGCCAGCGGCGGGCAGCTCACGGGCGGCGTGAGCGGCGGTGGGGCCGGCGGAAGTGGCGGCATGCTCGCGAGTGGAGGGAGCGGTGGGGGCGGCGCGGGCGGCAGCACCAGCGGCGGTGCAGGCGGAAGCGGCGGCTCCGGCGGCGCGCTACCGGTGGGCTGCACCGAGGCCGGACCCGTTGGCAAGACCGGTCGCCAATGCGACCCAGGCACGATGGGCGACGGCACCTTCAATCAGATGCAGCCGCAAGACGGCCGACCGCCGGAAGCCGACGGTGACCCCACCGGCGAGCTCTCCGACCAGAAGACGCTCCAGAGCACCGTGTACGGCTACGGCTTCCGCTACCGCACTTACAAGCCGACCGCGTACGCGCCCGGCAAACCCGCGGCGCTGATGATTTTTCAAGACGGCGGCAACTACACTGGCAACTTTCACGCGCCGCGCGTCTTCGATTCGCTAATCGCGGAAGGCACGGTGCCGGTCACGATCTCGGTTTACATCGAGCCGACGAATCGGCGCAGCGTCGAGTACGACACTCGCAGCGACAAGTACGGAAAGATGATCACGACCGAGCTCGTACCGGAGCTCGCCAAGACCTTCGACCTGGTGGAGGACCCGGACGGCTGGGCCATCGGTGGTCACAGCTCGGGCGGCGGCTGCGCGTTCAACGTCGCTTGGTGGTTCACCGACAAGTTCCACAAGGTGATGACCCACAGTGGCACCTTCGTGGGCTTGCAGAATCCGGGCAACGACGAATACATCCAGCTCGTCAAGACCGAGAAGAAGCCGCTCCGCACCACTCTGCTGTCTGGGACGAACGACCTCGCCTGCTGTGAAACCACCTGGTTTGCAGCCAACAACTCGATGGCGCAAAGCCTGGACGAGGCCGGCTACCCGTACCGCTACATGAAGAGCACGACCGAGCACGGTCCGACCATGTGGCACACGGCTGACTTTCCCGACGCGATGCGCTGGCTGTGGAAGGGTTACACCCTGCCGCACTACGGGCCGCCGAAGTAGCTGGCCGCAGCGTTAATCGGCCGCAACGTCACGATCGTGGCCAACGGCCGCCCTAGTGATTACCCTCGCCGGCGTGCGCGCCGACGTCGTGGTTTTTGGAGCCGGTTTTACGGGAGGCCACGTGTGCGAAGTGGCGCTACGGCGCGGGCTTCGCGTGCTCGGTGTGGTGCGGAGCGCGGCGAGCGCCGAGGTACTTCAGCAACGCGGCGTGACCACCACCACCGAGCCGGCACTCGAAGTGGCACGAACACGCGTCGGCGCCGGAACCCACGCCATCGTCTGCTTTCCGCCGGACGGGACGACCGACGCGGCGCTCGCGCCGCTACTCGCAGGCGCACGCGCGGTCACCTACCTCTCCACCACGGGCGTGTACGAAGATCTCGAAGGCGTCGTCGACGACTTCACGCCTCTACCAGCTGAGCCGTCACCCAAGTATCAGGCGGTACTGGCGGCCGAGAGCGCCTACCGCGCGTTTGGTGCTGCCACGCTGCGCTCGCCCGGCATCTACGGCGCTGGGCGCGGCATCCACCTCCGCCTGGCGCGCGGCGATTTTCGGCTTTCGGGCGACGGGGAGCGCTTCGGCTCGCGCATCCACGTGCGAGACCTGGCGACGCTCTTGCTCACCAGCGACGGGCAACGCGGCGAGACATTCGTGGTCGGCGATCTCGAGCCGTGCCGTCAGCTCGAGCTCGTGCAGTGGCTCTGCAGCCAGCTCGACCTGCCCCTGCCCGCCTCCGCTCCGCTCGATCAGGTGCACGAAACCTTGCGGCGCAATCGTCGCATCGACGGCACCCGCGCGCTGGCACGGCTCGGCGTCACCCTCGAGTACCCGAGCTACCGCGAAGGTATGCTGCCCGAGCTACCGGCGCTGCGCGTCGCTTCGAACCGCTAGATGCTCCCATGACTTGGCTCACCGTCCTGCTGCTCACCATTTCGAACGTGTTCATGACCTTCGCTTGGTACGGTCACCTCAAGCATCACCGCGATTCACCGGTGTGGATCGTCGTGCTGGTGAGCTGGGGCATCGCATTCTTCGAGTACTGCTTCCAGGTGCCGGCAAATCGCTTGGGCGCGAGCGCGGGCCTTCAAACCGCGCAGCTCAAGACGATCCAGGAAGTGCTCACGCTCGTGGTGTTCGTCGTGTTCGCCACGTTCTATTTGGGTGAAGAGCTGCGCTGGAATCACCTCGTGGGCTTCGGCTTCGTCGCGGTTGGTGCGCTGTTCGTGTTCAAGCCCTGGTGATGCGCGCAGCACCTTCGCCCTGAGCGTCACGAAACGATGTTTTCGGGCCATCGTGTGAGAAGAACCAGCCAGAGGCGAGCGATCCCGCCGTGCTAGGTTCGTGATGGTCATGGTGAGCGATCTGGAGCGGCAAGCGGCGGGGTTATTCACAGTCGGGTTCTACGGCAAGGCCGTCAGCGACGACCTGGCGGGGCTGCTCGCGCGCGGTGTGGGTGGGGTCATCCACTTTGCGCGCAACGTCGGCACGCCCGCCGAGGTGCTGGAGCTGAATCGCGCCATCAAGAGCCTGGCAGGGCGACCGCTGGTGCTCGCGATCGACCAGGAAGGCGGAGTAGTCGCGCGCCTGCGCAGCGGCTTTACCGAGCTGCCTCCGATGCGGGCCGTAGGCGCTGCCGGTAGCGCAGCGCTCGCGCGTGAGCTCGGCGGGTTGATCGCGCGCGAGCTGCGCGCGGTCGGCTTCGACATGAACTACGCGCCGGTGCTCGACATCGACACCAATCCGCAAAACCCAATCATCGCCGCGCGCTCGTTCGGTCGCACGCCGGAGCTGGTGACTGAAATGGGTTTGGCGCTCGCCGCTGGCCTCGAGGAAGCAGGCGTCGCAGCTTGCGGTAAGCACTTCCCCGGTCACGGTGACACCAGCCAGGACTCGCACCTGGAGCTGCCCACGCTGCCGCACGCCATGGATCGCCTCGAGCGCATCGAGCTCGCGCCTTTCAAGGCGGCCGCCACGGCCGAGATCGCGTCGTTCATGACCGCACACGTCATTTTCCAGGCGGTCGACAACAAGTACCCGGCCACCATGAGCCGCGCCGTATTGACCGGCATTTTGCGAGAAAAGCTGGGCTACGACGGGCTGGTCGTCACCGACGACGTCGAGATGAAAGCCATCGCGGACAACTACGGGGTCGAGGAAGCGGTGCTGCTCGGTCTCGAAGCAGGCGTCGATCACTTCTTGTGCTGCCACACTGCCGCGCTCGCTCACCGCGCCATCGACGCCGTCGTGCGCGCCATCGAAAGCGGCAAGCTCTCGCGCGAGCGCCTCGACAGCGCGACGCGCCGCTTCGCCCGCGTTCGCGATCGCTTCGAAAAGCCCGTCGGCCCCGCGAGCGGCCTGTCCGTGCTCCGCTCGGCCGAACACCTCGCGCTCGTGCAGCGCATCGTCAACGCCGTCGACCTCAGCGCCACGATCGTGGGAGCCGACCCCACCGAAGTCATGGAGCGCATCCGCGTCGAACGCGCCGCGAGCCACTGAGCTCAACCGGCGCGCGGAAACGCGAGCGGCGCGCCCAGCACGTCGAACAACAGCGGCTTGTCGTGACTCACGGCTGCTCGCTCCGCGTGCTCGCTGGCTAGCAGCGTCCAAATCATGCGGTCTTCGGGGTTACTTGAGCCATCGATACCGATGCGCCGGAGCACCCCGTCGAGCTGAAAGCCCAGCCGTTCTGGCACGGCGCTGCTGCGATGATTCGCCGGCGCGCAGCGGATTTCCACGCGCTGGGCGCCCATGAGCTCGAACGCAACGACGCAGAGCGCACGCGCGGCTTCGGTCACTAGCCCTTGTCCCTCCCACTGCGCGTCGATCCAATAGCCGATTTCGAGCGCGTCCGGACCGATCCGCGGATGCAAGCCCGTACCGCCCACGTACTGCCCCTTCTCGCGCTCGAAGATGCTGTACGTGAAATCCAAGCCCAAGTCGAAATTCCCACGCATCTGCGTGAGCAGCTCCGTGCGTGCTGGCAGCGACAGCGGTTCGCTTTGCACCCAAGGCATCGACTGCGCGAGGTGCGCCTTGTTTCGCGGAATCACCTCGTGCAGCTGCGCCAGATGCTCGGGCCCGAGCGCGCACAGCTGGAGACGGCTCGTTTCTACGCGATACGGCGCGCGCCAGCGCGGGGCCTCCGTCGAAACGCGCGTCATTCGGTCCCCCTCTTCAGTCCGTCCCGTCGCATCCGCTCGATACTAACCTAAAGCGATTGGAGCTTGCCGTCGCGACAGGCAAAAGCGCGAATTTGAAGCTCTGCTCCGGCAAGGTAGGCCGCAATCAAGGTAGTACCGGTCCAGCCTGCGCGCGCGCCGGTGGGGGCAAAAGCTTCGGGCAGCGCGGCTTGGATGTTGGTGCGCGGCTCGCGCAGCGGCAGGACGAAGCGACCTTGGCGGAGCTCGGCGCGCTGCGGCGTGCAGGTGAGGCTGGGAGCATCGATCGGCTCGACTTGCACCTTCTCGTCGCCGACGGGTATGCGCGCTGCGCGGCGCTTGCCGTGACAATCTCCGATGAGCCAAGGCTCGCCAGCGACCTCCAGCGTGCCGAGCGGGAGGCAGCCCTTGAGCAGCGGCTCTGCGCGCGCGTACTCAGGATCGTACTGAATGCTGAACATCGTCGTGACCGGGTCGTTTCCCTCGCGCGTGCAAACGCCGTAGTGAAAGCGCCCATTCGACGCAGCGAGCTCGACCGAATGCGACGCACAAGGCACCGGCACCGAAAGTGGCAGCCCCGTCGTTTCAGCGCCGTCGGGACGAATCCGCCGAAACGTGAACCCGGTGCAGGGCGCATTCTGCCGCTCGACACACGGCGCCTCGAGCCCACGCCACATCACGAGCGCTCGACCGCGCTCCGCCTCTGCAGCCACCGCGATATTGCCCCGCGCCGCTGCTGAAACGAGCGCAGCGGGCCCTAAATCCAGCACCGTCGGCGCTGCCGTACCACCGAGCACACTCGCCTGCGCCCGCGCTTCAGTCGTCCCCTGCTCGAGCCAACCAACCGCGAGCTGCTCGCCCAGCGCAACCGCCGACAGATCCGCGACCTTCCCCAGCGCCCGCTTCGGAATCCGTAAACGTCTCGCCTCGCCCCGCGCCTGCCCATCCTGCCCGAGCTCTTGCTCGACCAACCAATCGGCCTCGGCCTTCGCGCTCGCCCAAAGCACCCGCAACCCTCCGCCCCGCACCACCAGCTCGAACGCCGACGCAGACGCCGGCTCCGCACCGACGATGGGCCGCGGCCCCGCAGGCGGAGCGGTGACGTTCGAAGCCGTTGCGCTCGGCGCCGACTCACGCGACGACCCCTTACTGCAAGCCACCACGCCCACGGCGAATGCGATCAGAGCGAGACGCGACGCAGGAGCCCACACCATCGGCTCCTTCCTAGCACTTCGCCGCGAACCTTTCCGCAGTCGCCAACCTCCGCCCGCAGGCGCACGCCTCTTGGAGCCTGTGCCCGACTAGCTCAGGAGCACTGCACGATGCCATCGGCAATATCGACGCTGTACCCGTTCAGGTTGCTGCAGCCGACCTCGTCGTTTTCGATGAGGGCCTTGCAAGCCTCTGGGTTTTCGCTGTTGCCGACCTGCTGCCAACCCGCAATCGTCAACTGCAGATCTGCGCTGGCACCCGAGCTACACCGCGAAGCGACGTGGCGAATCGCGCAGCAGTAAACGTCGTCCTCTTCGTCGCCACCACAGGCCGACACCAGAGCACCCACCGCGAAGATCAACCCGAACCGAACCCCCCGAGCGAGTCCCACCAAAATCTTGTTCATTGACGCGGCAACCTAGCCCGCGCGCCCCAACGTGACCTGGCTTCTCCCAGCAGCTTCTGCGATTCGAGCTGCACCTCGGCAGCCCCCTCTCCTTTCTCCTACAAAGCTCCGATCCGCCGCAGCAACCACAACGCGAGCAGCACCGTCGCGCCGATGCCTAGCATCACGATGTAAAAGCCGTGCGGGTTGTTCGCGAAGGGCAGCCCGCCCACGTTCATGCCCCAGATACCGGTGAGGAGCGTGATGGGGAGGAGCGTAGTGGTGGCGATCGAAAGGATGAAGAGGTTGCGGTTGGTGACCTCGCTCATGCGGCCTGCGATCTCTTCCTGCAGCAGGCGCGCGCGCTCTTGGACGAGATCGAGGTCTTGGCTGACCGCGTCGAGCCGCTCCATGGCGGAGCGCAAGGCCTCGCGTTCTTCGGCCTCGTAAACGCCAGCGAGCCGCTGCGGGAGCGCTCCGAGGGTGCTGCGATTGGCAGAGACGAGACGGCGCAAGCGCGCGACGAGGCGACGCAAGTTACCGAGCGGGGTGCCTTGTTTGGCGTATTTTCCCTCGAGAATGCGATCTTCGGCCGTGTCGACCTGGTCGCCGAGCTTTTGCACCACGCGGGCCAGCGTGTCCGCGAGCCGCTCGATGAGCTGCTGAAGCACGGAGACGGGTGTTTGCGGCTCCGAAGTGCGCGAGAGATCGCGCCGCAGTACGTCCACGGACATGAGCGGGTGCGTACGACCGGTGAGGATGAGCTTGTCGCTCACGTAGAGGCGAAGCGTACCCAGGCGCTCCGGGTCGTCGTCGAAGTCGTGATAAAGGTCACCGAGCACGGCGGCAATGCCGTGTTCGAGCAGCTCCAAATGGATACGCGGGTCGGCTCCCAACAGGAGCTCGCGCGCTTCTTCGGGCAGGTCGCTGCGCGCCTTCAGCCATTCGCGGGCGCGCGTGTCGCTGAGGTTGAAGTGGAGCCAGCTCGGCTGGTCCGTTTCGACCTCGTTCTGCCAGTCGTCATCGTACGCGGTCGGCGTCGTCAGCCGAAAGCCACAGATCAACCCAGAGCCGTAGGCCTTGGTCGTCATGCTCTCGCGAGACTTCAGGTGATCGCGTCCCAAGGCTTGAGTGACGGACGCGGACGAGACTTGGCAGTGAGCGACATGATGTACTCCTGCGCGTCCGGGATCGGCTCGTCCTGATCGGTGTGCAGGCGCTTGTAGCTGCCGTCGGCCTGCATTTCGTAGGCGCCGCAGTGATCGTTGCCGAACGGCCACACGCACTCCTCGAGCACCTGCCGGCGCAACGCGTCGCTCGTGATCGGGAAGAACAGCTCGACTCGCCAGTCGAGGTTACGCGGCATCCAATCGGCCGATGCGAGGTAGAGCTCCTCCTCGCCCTCGTCGCCGAACACGAACACCCGTTCGTGCTCGAGGAACCGCCCGAGCATCGAGCGCACGCGAATGTTCTCGGAGACGCCGGGCAAGCGGGGCCGCAGGCCACACGCGCCGCGCACCACCAGGTCGATCTGCGCGCCGTCGCATGATGCCCGATACAGCGCGCGGATCACCTCGGGATCGACCAGCGCGTTCAGCTTGGCGAAGATTCTGCCGCGCCCACCGCTCTTCGCCCGCCGGCCTTGTTCTGCGATCAGCGACAAGATCTTGGTGCGCAGCGTGATCGGCGCGACCGACAGCACGCCGTAGCGGGGAGCCGCCGCGAAGCCTGACAGCGAGTTGAACAACTCGGACACGTCCTCGCCAATTTTGGGATCGCACGTCATCAACGCCACGTCGGTGTACAGCCGCGCGGTTGCGGCGTTGTAGTTGCCGGTCGAAAGGTGCACGTAGCGCCGCAGATCGGAGCCTTCGCGCCGCACGATGAGCAGCGCCTTGGCGTGCGTTTTCACGTCGGCGGAGCTGTAAAAAACGTGGGCGCCCGCGCGCTCGAGCGCGCGCGCCCAAGCGATATTGTTGGCCTCGTCGAAGCGAGCCTTGAGCTCGATCGACACGGCCACTTGCTTGCCGTTTTCGGCCGCCCGCACCAGCGCGCGCATCGCTTCGGCGTTCGAGCCCGCGCGGTACAGCGTCATCTTGATCGCGAGCACGCCGGGATCGATCGCCGCGAACGAAAGCAGCTCGAGCACCGGCGCGAACGAGTCGTAGGGGTGGTGTAAGCACAAGTCGCCCGCCCGGATGGGGCTGAACGGATCGGTCTTCTCGATCCAGGAGAGCGGCACACGCTGAGTGAGCGGTGCGTCGCGCAGCTCCATGCGCGGCAGCGTGGCCAGCTGAAACAGGCACGACAGCCCGAGCGGAGCCGTAGATTCGTACAGGTCGTCCGCTTCGATCTCGAGCTTTTCGAGCAGCAACTGCCGAATGTGCGGAGGCAAACGCGGCGACACCTCGAGCCGCACGGCGGCACCAAAGCGACGCTGCCGCACGCCCTGGTCGACCGCCGAGAGCAAGTCGTCGACCTCGTCGTCCACCACGTCGAGGTCCATGTCGCGCGTGACCCGAAACGGGTGGCAACCGCGCACCTCCAGCCCGGGAAACAGCTCGTCGAGGTTGTTGGCGATCAGATCCTCGAGCACGATGAAGTCAGGCGCCTCGTCCGTGCTGCCGCTGCCGATGCGCACGAAACGCGGCAAAATCTCGGGCACTTTTACGCGCGCGAAGCGATGCTCGCCGCCCGTCAAAGTCGGGTCGTGCAGCTCTACTGCCAGCGAAAGCGACAGGTTGGAGAGAAACGGAAAGGGGTGCACCGGGTCGACGCCGAGCGGCGTGAGCACCGGAAAGACCGAGGCGCGAAAGTAAGCACGAGCCCAAGCTTGTTCGTCCCGAGACAGCTCATCGAAAGCGCGCACGCGGATGCGCGCCTCCGCGAGCTCGGGCAGCAATACCTCGTGGTAAAATTGCGTGCCTTCATCGAGCTGGCGCTGCGTGAGCCTGCGAATTTGCGCCAAGATCTCGCGCACCTCGATGCCATCGGCCTGCCTGCTGCCGACGTGCGCGTCGAGCTGCTCATGCAGGCCCGCGACGCGGATCATGAAAAATTCGTCGAGGTTCGAGCCGTGAATGGCCAGAAATTTCGCGCGCTCGAGCAGTGGCCAGCGCCGGTCGCGAGCCTGGTCGAGGACACGCTCATTGAAGGCTAGCCAGGACAGCTCGCGGTTGACGTACAGCGAGGGATCGGTGTGTTCGAGGGCCGTCACGGCGGGATTCTCGGTCATGGCGGAGCTGCTGCGGCGACTGCTTGAGTACCTGCGGCTCGCCGTCGATCGAGCGACGGTATCGTGACGTTCAGGTGACGTCGGGGGCGAGCAGGCGCAGCAGCTCCTCGGTGCTGACGCTGGCGGCCTGAGCTGTGCCTTCCAGGACCGATCGGGCTAGATTTCGCTTTTTTTCGTGCAGCTCGAGGATGCTCTCCTCGATGGTGTGCTTGGTGATCAGGCGATACACCGTCACCCGCCGCTGTTGGCCGATGCGGTGAGCGCGATCGGTGGCCTGCGCCTCCACGGCCGGGTTCCACCAGGGATCGAGGTGGATGACGTAGTCGGCCGCCGTCAGGTTCAAGCCAAAGCCACCGGCCTTGAGGCTGATCAAGAACAGACTGGCGTCGCCCTGTTGGAAAGCGTCGACCCGCTCCTGACGTTTGGCCTGCGGCGTGGAGCCGTCGAGGTACTCGTAACTGATGCCGCGCTCGTCCAGCTCGTCGCGCACGATGGCCAGGAAGTCGACGAACTGACTGAAGACGAGCGCGCGGTGCTGGTTCTCGCGCAGCTCTTCGACGAGCTCCAGGAAGGCTTGCACCTTGGACGACTCGCGATCAGCGCTGGGGAACACCAGCCGCGGGTGACAGCAGAAGCGACGCAGGCGCGTGATCTCGGCCAGCACCTCGAGCTTGCTCTCGCGCTTACCGTGCGGCGTGAGGAGCTTGTCGTGAATCTGCCGGCGCAGCACCGCGTAGCGCACCTCTTCGTCGGCTGAGAGCTCGACCTCGTGGCGCAGCTCCGTGAGCGGAGGCAGCTCCTGAAGCACGTCGCGCTTGAGGCGGCGCAGGACGTACGGCTGGATCACGCGCCGCAAGAGCTCCTCCGGAGACTGCGCCTCCTCGCGCTCGATCGGCTTCACGAAGCGACGATTGAAGTCGTTGAAATCGCCCAGCAATCCGGGATTCAGGAACTGAAAGATGCTCCACAGGTCGGCGGCGTGATTTTCAACCGGCGTGCCGGTGGCGGCGATGCGCAGGGCCGCGCGGATCCGAAACGCGGCCTGAGCGCGCAGCGACTGCGAGTTCTTGATGAACTGCGCCTCGTCGAGCACCGCGCTCGACCAATCCAGCTCGGTGAGCTTGGCTTGGTCTTGCTGCAGCAACGCGTAGCTGCAGATCAGCAGCTTATTGGCAGGCGCCTCCCGCACACGGTCGAGCAGCGCAGCGCGATTGTCTCCCGCGTACTCGAGCACCTCGAGCGTCGGCGCGAAGCGCCGCGCATCGATGGCCCAGTT
>JBEHXA010000023.1:0-26648 GCA_048498935.1 Myxococcota bacterium | reverse complement strand
ATCCAGCAGGCGCGTGCTAGGCGTCCACGCGGCGCCTAGCCACCGCAAGTCTGAGCACCCACCCACACCCATTCCAGCCCACGACCGATTTCACCGGTCATCAAGATATTGCCCGCTGTGTCGATCGCCGCGTCGGTGAGCGGCGGGGCGCCGTCCATCGTTTCGTCCAGCTTGCCGGCGCTGTCGATGGTCACCGCGGGGCGCCGCTCCTGCCACGTCATCTGGCCGTCGAGTGCGAACGCCCGCATCATCGGGCCCGGCAGCACGTAGTGGTCGGGGTCGACGTACTCGCCCCCTCCCAATACCTCGCCGCGAATGGCGTCGTAGCGCATGACCGAGAGGTACTCGTCGGGCTCCAAAGCGAACTCGAGCTCGATCTGCCCGTCAGCGCGGATCAAGGTCGCGTGCTGCGCCGAGTACACCACCACCTGATCATCAGGCAGGGCTTCGACACCCACCAGCTCGGGCACGTGCGACTCGCTGAACGAGCTCACCGTTGCGGGCAGCGCCTGCTCGACGCTCGCGCCATCGAGCTGACCGTCGAAATCGCTCACGACGAGAAACACGCCCTCGTCCGAAGGCACCACGAGGCGCAGCAAGTTCTCGGTGCGCGCCAGGATGCCGAAGCCGTGCGTGATCGAGAACGAATGCACGCCAACAAAACTGAAGCGCCGCTCCCACACCGGCTCGCCGTCGGCGGTGAGGCGCGCCATGAACGCGTCGTCGGCGCTATCTTTGGGGACGAGGCGATCGAGCCAGCGCACGCCGCCGACGACGATGTCGCCATCGGGCAGCAAGGCCAAGTCGGCCTGCTCCACGGATTCGAGCTCCAGCTCGCGTTCCCAAACCGGCTGCCAATTCGGATCGAGCTTGCCGATCCAAGCGTGCTCGAGCCGTGATTCGCCGACCAAGCCCACCAGCAAGAGCGAGCCATCGCTCAGCGGCTCGATCTGCTCGATGCTGGGCGTTTGCTCGAACGGCAACGCGGGCAGCATGCGCACGAGGTCGCCCTGTGCGGAGACGCTCATCAGCGCCGGCAAGTTCGGACCGAACAGCAAGAACCCACCGCTGCCATTGCTGGCCACGCCGGTGAGATCGCCGGCTTCGTCGGTGAGCATGGGGTCGTCAGCGTGCACGAAATCGACCGCGCGTCCTTCGTCGCAAGCGTTCACCTTGTCCACCTGCGGCAGGGACTGCGTCTCGCTTTCGCCCTCCACCGGCAGCTGACACACGCTCTGCTCGCATTCCTCGCCGTTGCGGCCCTGCGCCAGGCACTGATCGAGCGGCGCCGGACAGTCGCGCAGGCTCTCGCAAGGGAGCGTGCACACCCCGCACAAGCACTCCCCCATCGAGCAGTCCGAGCTCGACCGACAGGCGCTGAGCCAATGAGTCTCGCTGCCCTCACCACCCTCGCGGGTTCGTCCGCAGGCGAAAGCCAAAAACGCCGACACCACCAGTAACAGGAGCGCCCAACGCGCACGCCTAGTCATTCGCTGTCCTCCGCAGTCATCTCGGCGCCGAGCACGAGCTGCCCGGCATAAACGACGATGCGCTGCTGCTCGTCGTCGGGCGCAGGATGCGCCTGGTTGTGGTTGGCGATGCGTTGCCGCAGCGCTGCCCCTTCCGTGCGAAATCGAGCCAAAAACCCGGTCGCTTCAGCATAAAGCGGGTGGCTCGGCCAGATGTCGTAGCTAAACGTACTGCCGCCGATCAGGTCGCGCGCGCCAGCGCGTCGCTGCCCGGTGTCCAGCTTGGCGCACAGCGCCATGACCATGGCCTGGAAGTGATCGAACACCGCGACTTCCCAGCCGACTGGTGAGCCGAGCGGAAGCACGCAGCCGTCGCTCTCGAAGCGCGAAGGATCCGCCGCCGAACGCCGAGCACGCCCGTCCCGCTCGAGCACGCCGAGCGCTCGCTCCACGATGGCCAAGTCCATCGACAGCGCTTCGGCGACCTGAACAGCACTCGCCGGAGCCAAGCGATGCACACACGACCAAACGAAGGCCTGCGCGCGCTCGTCGCTCGACGCAGCCGGCTCGTTGGGCGGAGCCTGCGCGATGCCGTACTGCGCCAAATCACCGCGCCCGCTTCGATGCAAAAGCCCCGAGTCGACCAAGTCCCTCAACACGCCACCGACGACGAGCGGATCGTCGTGACGAAAGCGCTCCAGCACGCGCCCGCGACTCACGGGACCTTGCACTTGCTGCTCTTCGACGAACGAGAGCATCGCTTCCCACAAGCTGCGACCGCGGTCGGTGCGGCTCTCCGATAGGCGCTGGACTCGCGTCTGGTACGTGCGCAGCGCCATCCCGAACATGTCGGCGATGACCTTGTTGCCGAGCCCCTGCTCCTTGAGCGAACCGACCAGGTCCAGAAAGACTTGGTTGGCCGTATGCGCCAGCTGCGCGCGCGCGCCGCCGGCCGTGGCAAGCTGAGCGATCAGCACCATGGTCTGGCGCACGATGGCGTCGATCAGCAGGCCGGCATCCATACTGCAGGCATAGCCGCCGGTGAGCGACCGTCGCTAGTGCCAGATCCTGCACGGCCACCAAAAAATGGCCTACGCCGGCCGATTCCCTGAGCCGAATCGGGCCCCGAACGCCATCACGGGGTGTGCCCCCCGCATCGATCCGTGGCTTGCGAAACTCGAGAAATATTCTGCCGCTGGCGGCGACGGGCGCTTTTTCGCTGCTCGTGGCGTGCGCACCGTACGATCCGCCGTCTTCGAATGGGACGTCGGGCGGAGCGAGCGGAACCGGAGGAGGCGGCGGATCGGGCGGCACGGCAGCACCCCCTCCCGGGGGTAGCTCCTCCAACGTCGGCGGAGGCGGCGCGAGCGCTGCGGGCGGCAGCAGTGGTGGCTCCACCGGCGGTAGCTCGGCCAGCGCAGGCGCAGGTGCGGGCGGCATCCCGAGCGGCGGCTCGACGGGAACAGCCGGCTCCGGTGGCGACCCAAACGGCGGCACGGCCGGTACGTCGGGCGGAGCCGGGGGCTCCGCCGGCGGCGCAGCCGGCTCGGGCCCGCTGGCGACCTGCCCGGGCGGCGCCACGCCCCCCGACACCTGGCAAGAGCATTGGTTCGAGCACGTCCAAAACGTAAAGCTCATCCAGTACGACGAGTGCGCGGCGATCTACTTCGACGACGACATGGACGAGGCCCAAGCCTCTTGGATCTTCCCGTTCGTGCGTGACGTATGGAAGTACTCACTCGCCACGTACGGCAGCATGGGCCCCGAGCGCGTGTACGCCATCTTTCACCAGGGTAAGTACTCCGGCGGCCACCCCAGCTATTACTACGACGCCTCACACGACAACCGAAACGTCTCCGACGTGGGCGGCGGCAACTGGAACCCGGGCAACTGGGACGTCACCAGCCACGAGCTCGGTCACATCGTCGAGAGCACGGCCTCGCACACCAAGTACGGCTCGCCGGCGTTCGGCTTGTGGGGCGACAGCAAGTGGATGGAGTTTTACCAGTATGACGTGTACGTCGGGCTGGGCATGACCGAGCACGCCAAGGTCGTGTTCGATCGCTTCACCGCCGCGAGCGACGACTTCCCTCGCGCGAACACGCGCTGGTTCCGTGATTGGTTCTACCCGCTGTGGCGCGACCACGGCCACGCCCAAGTCATGGTTCGCTTCTTCGGCCTGCTCGAGAAGTACTATGCCGCCCAAAACAAGCGCATGGGCGCCATGAACTGGGGCGAATACGTCCACTTCACGAGCGGCGCCGCAGGCACCGATCTCAAGGCGCAAGCCACGACCGCGTTCGGTTGGCCCGCCGAGTGGGATACTCAGCTGCAGCAAGCCAAGCAGAAGTACCCGCAGATCACCTATTGAAGGCGCCAGATGCGGAGGGGCTGCCACTTCGCAGCTCGCCTCGCAGAAGCTTCTGTAGCGGTACAGGGTCTCACTTCACGCTTCGGCGCTCGAAGCGGAAGTAGCGCACGTCGTCGTAAAAGTCGCCGCGCGCGTTGTCGGCGTAACCTGGGATGCCGAGCAGCGGCACCGGGTCGAGGAGCGGCGCACCGTCGCGCCAGCTCCGGACCAACTCCGCGACGCGCCGATCGATCGCGCTGCGCAGCGCCCCTTCTGCTTCGAGGTTGCGCTCGAGCGCGGGCTCACTGGCAGGTGGTCGATCCAGCTCGAGCAGCACGCCCTTGCTCGCGAGGCCCAGGTGAGGTGCGAGCAGCGATTCGAGCGAGCCGTGCCCGATCACCCAGAAGCGCGTGGTGGCGAGTAGCTCGTCGCGGCGCTCCCAAAACACGCGCTTGAAGCGCAGCTCGCGCAGCTCGGCGAGCAGATCCCGGCTCGAGCTCGCGACCACGATGCCCGATTCGTCGAGCTGAGCCGCGACGTTTTGCTGAGGGGCTCGACCATTACGTGGATCGACTGGGCCGAGGCTCTGATCGACGTGCAGCTCGTTCAGCGCCCAGCGCGTGCGCGGAAAATGCGCCCAAACCGCCATGTTGAAGAAGTCGTGCCAGCTCTGGGCCCGAGTCGGCACGGCTCGTAAGTGCGCGACGTGCTGCTCGTAGCCCCCACAACGCTCCACCGCGTCGAGATCTTGCGGGACGAAATGCGGCAGTCGCGCCTGTTCGTCATCCACCTCCGCAGACGGCGCCAGCAAAGGGCTTCGGGAGAGTGGCAGAGAACAGGTGACCACGCGCGCGAGGCCATCGTACTCGGTCGGGGACGGCCAGCCGGTACAACGCTTGACCGCGCTCAGGAACCGCGCATCGAGCGCGGAGTACGGCGGACGAGCGCACCATTCGGTGAAGAATGTCGCACCGAGCGCCGCTCGGACGGCTCGATGCATGGCGCGCGCTGATGACACGCGCGCCAGCGTATCAGATGTCTTCTGACGTTGAATCGCCGGATCGAGGTGCGCGTCCAATCAGCAACCGTTGGCGCGACCATCGGTGTGGAGTAGGCAATGACGATGAATGACTCGGTGGCCGGGTGGGTCGTGGCGGGTTGCATTTTGATGGCGGGTTGCTCGGGCGACGACAAGTCGAACGGCACCCCCGCGGCGGGGGGCGATGGGGCGACGCCGAGCGCTTCGAGTGCTTTCGATGCCTGCGCGCTGCTCGACAAGTCAGAAGTTCAACCGCTCGTTGCGGACGCGATCGCGAGCGCCGATTTGGAGCACGAAGGTGACGATCTGCGCTGCAACTGGCGCGATGCGGAAACCTTCGTGCTGCTCGACGTATTCTCGCATGGCGACGTCGAGAATTACGAAGTCTCCAAACGAGCCCCAGGCTCCGTGGGGCTCACCGGCGTGGGTGACGATGCTCACGTCAGTCACTTCGGCACGGTCTACGTGCGCATCGGGGATCGCTCGTTCTTCGCGCAAGGGCTCAGGCCAGTGGCCGACGGGCAGGTCAGCCAGGTCATCCGCGATGCGCGGCCCGACGAGGACGAGGACGAGCTCAAGGTGCACGAGGCCGCCTACCGACTGGCCAAAATCGTCGCGACCAAGCTCGACTGATCGGCGCAGAGTGGCCCAAGCCGTGTCCGGTTAGAAACGTACGAATCTGCCAGCGCGCACGGGCACGCGCGCGCCCTCCCACACGCTCACACCTCACGCCCCACGCTGCGACACGGGCTCGCCAAGAGACGTGCGACGCCCTTTAGTACCTTTGCGATCGAAGCCGGAGTGCTAGCTTTCACGGCTACCCGCTCGGCGCACCGCTCGCATGGCAACCCTGCTGCAAACCAAGCGCATGATCTGGGGCGTGGTGCTCCTGCTGGTGACCTTGGTCGCCGCGCTCTCCTATTTCTCGGGCAGGAAGTATTTGGCGACCGTCGAGGCGGTGGAGCAAACACTCGCCGTGCAGTCCGAGATCGACGGCGCGCTGTCACTGCTAAAAGACGCCGAAACGGGCAGCCGCGGCTACTTGCTCACGAGCGACGAAGAGTTCCTCGAACCCTATTACTCGGCGCTCGAGGGGATCCCCAGGCGAATCGCGGAACTCCAGCACATTACGAGCGACGACCCTGCGCAGCGCGCGCCACTCCGCGAGTTCGCACAGCTCACGCAGCAGAAGATCGCCTTCATCGCTGACTCGATTCACCTCGAAGGTAGCGGCGACTCCGCTGCGGCCCTGGAGAAGGTGCGCAGCAAGCGCGGCAAGATCCTGATGGACGGGATCCGCGTGGTCTGCAAGCGCATGCTCGTTCACGAGCAGGAAGCCCTCGCCCAGCGCCGCGCCGAAGCGCGCGCCGCCCAGACCAACGCGATGTGGCTCATCGGCGCCGGCACGATACTCACGGTGCTGCTCACCCTCGGTGGGCTCCTCACCGTGCACCGCGACGTGACCGAACTGCAGACCACGGCGGAACAGCTCGCGGCGAGTGAAGAGCACTTTCGCCTACTCACCGAGAACGGCAACGATCTGGTGCGCCTGCTCGACCCTCAGGGCAAGACCACCTACGTGAGCCCCTCCGTCGAGCGCCTACTCGGCTACACCATGGAGGAATTCATGGCGCTACCGGCCCTGCACCTCCTCCACCCGGATGAGATGGCGCTGGCCGCCTCTATCGTCTCGGACGCTCGGAATGGGCTACTTTCGAGCGGCCAATCGACCTATCGGTTACGGCACAAATCGGGGGAGTATCGCTTCTTCGAGGTGCGCTGGTCGGTGCAGCGAGACCATCGTGGGGTGGTTGTCAGCCTGCACACCGCCGGCCGAGACGTGACCGAGCGCCAGCAAGCGCTCGAGCAATTGAACGAGCACGCCAAGCGCCTCCGCGACCTATCGCTCCGCGACGAGCTCACGCAGCTCTACAACCGGCGCGGCTTCCTGGAGGTCGCCAACCAGGCGCGCCTACAGTCCCAGCGTGATGGTCGACGCGCGGCGCTCGTCTTCATCGATCTGAACGGCATGAAGCGCATCAACGATGAGCTCGGCCACGAGGTGGGCGACGACCTGCTGCGCGACGCGGCGGACGTCATTCGGCACTCGATGCGTGACGCGGACGTGGTCGCACGCCTGGGCGGTGACGAATTCGTCATCTTCTCGCTCGACTTGGACGACGCGGGGCTCGAAGCGCTACGCAAACGATTGCGGGAGCGCGCCGACGCACTGGTGACGGAGCGAGCTCGCCCTTATCGCATCTCGATGAGCGTGGGCGCCGCCTACAACGAACCAGCCAGCGGGCGAACCCTCGAAGACCTGCTCGAGATCGCAGACGCCGCCATGTACGAAACCAAGCGCGCCCGCCAAGCCGCCGGCGGCGTATCGCTCGTACCTCCGCCCAGCTGACCGCCCACGGCGGGCGGTCCCTGGCCCAGCTGAACGCCCACAACGGGCGCACCCTGGCCAAACCGAACGCCCCACGTGGGCAATCCCCAGCGCCCCACGCGAGCAATCCCCAGCGCCCCACGGCGGGCGGTCCATTCCCCACACCGAACGCCCCACGTGGGCAGCTAGGCGACTCTCAAGGATCCTGGAAGAAGGCGAACAGCCCCTTCTTCCCGCCGATCACGATGTCGAGTGTCCCATTCTTGTCGAGGTGCCCGACCTGAAACTGGCGGCCGGTGCCGGTCTTGTCATCGACCAGGTGGGGCTCGTAGCGAGCTCCCATAGCGTCGCGCACCAGCTTGAAAACGTAGAGCACCGGGGTGCCGAAGGTATCCGGATCGTTGAACACCGGAGGATGCACGTACCAGCCCTTGCCGGTCACGATATCCTTTAGACCGTCTCCGTCCATGTCTTCGACGATCAGCGCGTGGATCTGCGAAAAAGCGATGCCGCCGTAGTCAGCGGCGTCTTCGGGCTTATGCACGATCAGGTGCTTGGTAAACTTGCCCTTCTCGGTCTGCTCGAACCACGCCAAGCCCCAGCCATGCGAGTTCAAGCTGGTGATGACGTCGGCGTCACCGTCGCCATCCACGTCGTACGCATACATGTGCGCGCCGCCAACGTTGCCCTGTGTCCCCAACGCCTCCGGCTCGGTGAACGCCACGTTGACGAAATCGTACGTATTCGCCGCGCCCTTCGACCAGTAACCAGCGCGCTCCAGTAGGTCGAGCTTGCCGTCACCGTCCACGTCACCCGCGCCGATCGCGTGAATCCAGCCGTTGCCGTAAAAGTCGTAGGCGCGCGTCACACTCTGAAAGGTCCAAGGCATGGCGGCGTTGGCGCGGTCGGCCTTGTAAAAGCCTTTCGTCTTCCCCGCCATGATCGAGCCGCACAAAAGCTCGGGGTAGCCGTCCTGGTCCATGTCGACCAGCGCGCGCTGCTCCATGCGAATGTCTTTGCTGATCAGGTGCTCCTGCCAGCTGTCGGACGGCGTCGCGCCGGGGTTTTGGTACCAGTAACCTTCGCCGCCGATGATGGGCTGGCCGCCCACCTTCTCGGTGGTATCGGGCGAAGCGACGACCATGATGTCGTCCCAGCCATCACCGTTGAAGTCGTAAGCGTAGTCGGCCCAATCGTCGGCCACGCCGTCATCCGGCTCTTCGGGTACGAGCTCCTCGTGACCACGCCGGAACGGATGCTCGACCGTGAACGCCGGCCCCTCCCACCAACGCCTGCCCGACGCGATGTCGGCGTTGCCGTCGTGGTTGAAGTCACCGATGGTCGCGCTCTCGGCCAAGTGCTTCTCGTGGATCACCTGCTTGCGGAAAGTCAGCTTGCCGGGAACCTGCGACACACCGCCGGAGCCGCCAGACGCCGCACCACCGCCGCCAGCACCACCACCGCCAGCGCCAGCGCTACTGCCGCCGCTGCCGGCAATGCTCGCGGCGCCACCACCACCGTGTCCGCCGGCGCCCGCGACGGGCATACCGCCGCTGCCGGCAACGCCCGGTGACGCACCGCCACCGGCGCGGCCACCACCGCCCACGGCGGGATCACTCGAAGGCTCTGCCGCTTGCTGCGCGCCGCAGCCAAAAAGCAGCCACGCGCCGGTCCACAGGTGCTTGCTTGCGTTCACGTCCCGATCCTAACCGACCGGCGCTCAGCCGTTGTACAGCTCTTTGAGGCCGCCCTTAGTCTGACCGGGCTCACCAAAGCCTTCTTGGTTTACGCCCATGGCCTTTTGCACGCTGACCCACAGGTCGGCCATACCGGCATTCTCCGGCTTGCGAGCGGTCTCGCGTGCCTGCATCAGCGCGCCCTCTTGGCCACTGAACGGGTACTCGATCACCTTGCCCAGCTCGATGCCGAGGTTTCGTCCCCCCGCGACGAGCCACATGCAGTTGTTCTGATTGTGGCCTTCGCTGGTCTCGGTGCACCACACGATCACCGTGTCGTCCAGAATGCCGAGCGCTTTGAACTTGCTGATGCAACTCTCGAAACGATCGGCGTACCAGCGATCGCAAAGCTGCTGCGAGTCTTCCACGTCGATGTCGCCGTCGTCGTCGTAATCGACCTTGCCGCTACCCCCGCCCAAGTAGTGGGTCACCCAATGATGATCCTTGGTGGTACGCGCCGGGTTCACGCCCAACGCACCCTCGCCCCACTGCAGCGTCGCCACGCGGCGAGCGCCGCACGCAAAAGACTGCCCAATCAAGTCGAGTAGCACATCGCCGTTCGTCTTCAGCTTGTCTACGGCGTCGCCGGTCCCCAACCAATCGGCAGGAGCGGGCGTCATCGGATTGCAGCTGGTCGTCTGAGTCAGGCGCCGCTCGATCTCGCGGATGCTGCCTTCGTACACGTCCAGGTGGCCCTGGTCTTGCGCGCTGAGGCCAGTGCGCATCGACTTCAAGTCGTCCTTCACGAGGTCGAGCACGCTTTGACCGCGCTTCAACCGGTGGTCCACCTCCGCGGGCTGCCCCGACGGCATCAACCCGGCGTAAATCGTATTGTAGATGTCGGGCGGGCTACGCAGCGGCTGATCGTGCGACACCGTGTCGCCGTCTTGGCGCCAGCTGAGACGCCACATCCAATTCGTCGGATCGGACATCAACATGAGCGACTTGTCGACGCTCAGCGTAAGGGGCGGCGGCAACCCGAGCTGCGTGGAGATGTGATGATCGATGCTCGGCCCGTACGCTTCCTCGTCCTCACCGGGATCCGAGCCGTTCGGCCCGGCACCGCGACACGTGAGGATGCGCACGATGTCCTGGTGCGTCGCGATCTTGGTGTTCGACTTGCAGCACAGGCCCTTGATCACCGTGATGTCGGCCTTGTGCGGCTCGAGCACGGAGAGCGACGGCCCCATCGTCATGGTGGTGCCGTTGGGCGACGCGCCCCAAAACTTACGGCGCCAGGCGTTGGGCGAGTAGAACACCAGAAAATTGCCGGGCGCGGCCTGCGCGCGGGACGGCCGCGTGCGCGCGAGGGGCAAGTAAGAGAGCGCGCCTACCCCGAGCGCTGCCTTCATCATCGAACGTCTGCTGAGTGCCATGTGCTTGGAGGCTCCGTCCGCTCTAGTTGGCGAGGTTGATGCGTTTGTAAAAGCTCGCGTCCTGCGTGAGCTCGAGCATGAACTTCGGCAGGCTGAACTGGTTCTGGGTCATTTGTGTGCGCGCGCGGCTGATCAAACAGCCGTCGAGCACACCGTGGGCTGCACGCCCTTCGAGGTAGCTGATGAAGCGCTTGGAGAAGCAGAGCTGCCCCTGAGCGCTCGCCACCACCTGGCGCAGCATGTCGACGCTATCGGTGAAGTTGCCGCTCAAGTCGCCGGTCGGAATGAACGAGCCGGTGACGTCGAGCTGCTGACCGTTCTGCTGCTCGCGAAACTTACCGAGCGCGTCGTAGTGCTCGAACGCCAAGCCCATCGGCGCGAACGTCGAATGGCAGCTCTTGCACACCACGCCCGAGCTCTGAATCGTATTCTGGATGTCGCGACCGGTGTCGTTCTCGTCGAACATCAGCTTGGACGCCGTTGCGACCGCGTCGGGCGGCGGAGGTGCTGGCGGACTGCACAACAGCTCTCCGGCCACGAACAACCCACGGCGAGTGGCGTCGCGGCGCGTGTTCAGGAACGCCGCCTGGTGTAGCAGGCCGGCGCGCTTCGTATCGACCTGACTACCTGCAGAAACGCCGTAGAGGGTGGCGAGCGGCTGATCGACGCTCGACGTGGTCGAGCCGAGCAGCTTGTCGAGCCCGCCGTTCTGCGTGAACACGACGCTCTCCACGAAGCTCGCCGTTTCGGCCAGCATCGAAGGCACCAGAGTCAACTGCGCCGGAGCGATCGCGCCGCCACCCTCGAGCTCGCGCAGATGCAAGAACTCGAAGAAGAAGCGCTTGAGCACCTCGTGGCCCGCCGGACCATTCAGTAGACGCTGCGCGTGCGTGCGCACGACGGCAGGGTCGCTCAACTTACCCGCCTGGGCATCCGCGAGCAGAGGCGGGTCGGGCGCCGTGTCGGCGAACATGAACGAGATCTCGGAGGCGATCTCATATTGGGTCAGCTCCACCTTGCCGAGGTTGCGATCGCCCAGCTCGGTGCGAAACACGTGGTTGGGCGACATCGTCCACGCCTGCAACAGCGTGTACGTTGCGTCCTGCGGCCCGAGATCCGGCAAAAGCTTGGTGTACGCGGCCTGATAGCGCGTCAGCTCGTCTTGCGACAGCGGGCGTCGGAACAGCTTGCCGGCATAATCCTTGATGAAGCCCTGCACGCAGTCGCTGCTCGCGCCGGCCGCGACCATGCAAGCGTGCTGCGCCGGCAAGGCCGCGGAAAGCTGCGCTGCGATCTTGTCGCCCTGCACGAAAAACCAATCCGCCCACGGCTGGCTCACCATATTCGCGCGTGAGCTCGTCGCGAACTTGGTTTCAGTCACGCCGTCGAGCGGCGCCGACGTCATATCCACGTCCGCATAGCCGAGCAGATCCTTGATTGCGTTTTTGTAGCCGTTTGCCGAGAGCCTCCAAATGCGGCCACGCGGTACGACCGCCTGATCCGTGCACGTGATCTCAGCGGCCGTGGGCTCGGTCGGCGGATTCTCCAGCAGCGCCACGGCATCTGCCGTGGGCACCGGCGTGTCGGGGGCGCTGCCCGTTCCACCGGTGGTGGTGGGCGGAGTGCTACCGCCCGGCGGTTCGGCACCATCGGGACCGTTGATGTGGGCAGTGCAGCCCGACAACATTGGCAGACCAAGCAAGCAGGCGAGCGCTCGCAGCTTCCGTTTCATCTGAACCTTTCGCGCGACGCGAGAGTGAGGGTCGAGGGTCGCACGCGGCAGTCCTCTTCACCCTTGAGTGTGTCCCTTAGCACCGAACCATTTGAAGAAAGGACTGCGGGAGCGTTCCCAGATGCGCTTTGTGGGCTCGCGCAGGTCACGCGCGGCACCACGATCAAAAACGTCCAGAGGCATCGAAGCACGCGCGCCGGAACCGCGCGCGCTCTGACGCCCAAGCGACGCGAACGCTTCGTTCAAGCCCGACAGCAACTTCGCCGGGTGGTGAAACGCGCGAGCCACCCGCGCTTCGGCGCAGCGCCCAAGCCAAGCCCATGGGCCGGCTCGACGTCAGCTGCGGTAACGCGCAAGAATGCCGCCGTGAGCACCCCATGGGCGCAGCTCTTGGTGATGGGCGCCGAAGCGGCCTGCACTGCGCTGATCCTGCTGACGCTGCTGCGTACTCGCAAGGTGCTGGGCCTCGCGCCGGTCTTCATGGTGCTGGGGGTGCTGTTTCACCTGGCGGGCTTCCTTGCCGGAACGCTGTACCTGCGCATCACGTCCTCCTTGGTCATGAGCCCAGGATCCGTGGTGCTCTTTCCCGCCAACATCCTGGTGGTGCTCTTCGCGTACGTGCACGGCGATGCCTACGAGGCGCGCAAGGTGATCTACGGCCTGCTCGCGGCGAACGTCGTCACGGTGCTGCTCGGTGGCTTCATCGGTCTGCACCTGCAAAGCCCGGCAGCGCTCAACCCGTTTCACCTATCGCCCACGATGTTCGTCGGGAATCCACGCATCGCGCTGGTCGGCGCCTGCGTGCTGTTCATCGACACGTTTCTGATTGTGGTGGTCTACGAGTGGTTGCGCCGCAAACTACGGGGAGCGCGCCTGCTTCCAATCTGGCTCTCGACCGTGTTGGTGCTCACGTTCGACACGTTGCTGTTCGTGACCGGCAGCTTCGTGGAGTCGCCCGCCTACACCTCAATTCTGATTTCTGGGCTGGTGGGCAAGTGCACCGTCGGCACCTTCTACGCGCTGATGCTCCATGCCTACCTGCGCGTCTTCAAAGAGGACACGCTGGCTGCCCCCGAGGGCCGACCGCTCGGCGATGTGCTGCAGGTCCTGACCTATCGCGAACGCTACGAAGCACTCCGCGTCGAGTCCCACAAGGACGCGCTGACGCTCGTGAAGAACCGTGCCTTCTTCGACGAGGCGCTGCCTCAACAGCTGCAGCGGGCAGTTAGCAACGGTGAGTCGCTCGCGCTGCTCATGATCGACATCGATCATTTCAAGCTCATCAACGACCGCGCCGGGCACATCGAGGGCGATCGGGTGCTGCGCGCCGTGGGTGCGGCGCTCACCGCAGCAGTGCGCGGCTCCGACAAGGTCTGCCGATTCGGCGGCGAAGAGTTCGCTATCCTGCTGCCCGACACTGCCCTCGCTCAAGCTGAGCAGCTCGCGCAACGCATCCTTGGCAAGCTGACGCGCCAGTGCGCCTGGGGCGAGGGCGCCGACAAGCGCGAACCCGTGACTGCGACCATAGGCGTCGCATCGTCGACCGAAGCGCCGTCGACCGAAGGCCTGGTGCGCCTGGCCGACGAGCGCCTTTACGTCGGCAAACGCGCCGGGCGCAATCGCGTCGTCGGTGAACGAACGCTCATGGCAGCCGCCGAGAGTATCCCTCCGGCTTCGCACGTCGCCTCGTCGCGCTGAAGAGCGAGCCTGAAGTTCGTATCCGGCTCGAGTGCGTACAGGCGAGACTGATATCGCGTGAACTACCCGCGCGGTGTTACGGGTCGATGCTCCTGCGACGAGCAAGTTGCTAAGACGCCTTCTGCCAAGCTCGCTCTGTGAGCAACTTTAGCGCCTCCCGCAGCACAAATTCGGCCTGCGCCTGCACTCCGACCTGCGCTTGTGCCCCGACCCGCGCTTGCAATCCACCCTGCCGAGCAACTTGATAAAGTGCTGATCGTACAGCTTTCTCACCAAATCCAAGCGCCCGAAGTGCTCGGAATGCCTGCGCCTGCGCGGAGGCAAAGGGCGCGACTGGCAAGTCCCCATATGGCGTTCCGTCCGCGTGGCAAACCACGAGCTCACCAACGGAGCCCATGATTACCAGAGTGCCCTCGTGCACTGCTCGATGATGAGCACCACACAAGGTGACCAAATTGTTCGGCGCATGACCCCCTTCGTCGGCTCGCGCCTCGACGTGATGCACATCAACAAAGGTTGAATGATAGCAGCCCGGGACCTGGCACCGATGGTAGTCGCGCCGCAACACACGCCGTCGCGTCGCCGGCGGCACCCCTTGAGCCGCTCGTGGCAAACTGCGCTTGGAGAAGGACTCTGCCGCCCCACCAGCGAACTCGGCCTCGGGCATCGATTCGGCCGCGCCCACGTGAGGGAGCTCATTCATAGGCGCAGTCTCCCCGCTCGGCTCGGTCTCTCGCACCTGAGCACTCTCCTCCACGGACTCTGCCGAACCCACGGACTCTGCCGAACCCACGGACTCTGCCGAACCCACGGACTCTGCCGAACCCACGGACTCTGCCGAACCCACGGACTCTGCCGAACCCACGCTTGCCCGCACTTCTACCGAACCGGTCATACCGACTGACTCAGCCCCGCCCACGTGTACGGTTTCTGCTTCGCGGCGGTTCGGGATCCATTGCGCATCGCAGCGAGCCATGGACACCACGGTTGGTGATACATCAACGGGTTCTCCAGCAGAGTGTTGGCGCGCACGCTGACAGTCTTCGCACACGTCCAACGCCACCTGATAACTCGCCCGTCCGTCGTCAACAGGACCGCCCAGCACGTGTCGCGCCAGTAGGAGGAGCGTCGCGTCGTCATCCAAGTGCTCGCCCGCATCGCGCCGCAACTTGGCCAGGGCTTCTCGAAAACTCGCAAGGGTTTCGCCCGACACATCGAAACGCAACACATGCCGCTGCAGCGCCACCTCAGCTGGCGAATCCGGCAACGCGCCCGGGCGCCGCCCCGAGACAAGCCGTTCGACCTGCCGCGACGTCCGACCCTGCGCGCTTTCAATCCAAACTCTTTCGGTCTCGGGCGTAGCGACGCGCGTCAGCTCACGGACCAGGCTGAAGCTCAGCCCTCCTTCGCGCAGCTCCCGAGCGAGATCGGGCAACGTTTCCAACGCGGTAGCAACGCGCAGCTTCTCATGTGTCAAACGCGGCGCGTAACCGAACAATCGCTCCACGTACTCCGCGAAACTGCCATAACCAAGTCGCCGATGCGCATCCGATCTGCGCGCGGCTAGTAGAAGTCGACCCTCCTCGAAATTTAGACCCGCGCGCTTGCGAGCCAGCTCCACTAGCGCAGCGTGTGCTGCCTCCCACGTCCCCTCCGTACCCCGCTCCGTCCCGTTCATCCAAGCCACCTATCGCACTATCGACCTCGCAGAAGGCCACGACGTGACGATTCTGACGACTCCAATGACTGTTGGTCCAGCTCTGTTCCGGCACCGTTGACGAAACCAAGCCCGCCAACAACACGTTGGACCAACTCGCTCACACGGCAAGTCGTCACACACGAAATCATATCAAGCGCAAAGACCTTTTCCTTCGAGTAATCGAACGAGCAACTCGACACGGAACTGACCGAGGGTACCTACGCACGAGGTTAGCGGTTCTGCGATGGCTGCCTCACGCATGCCAACTTCCCACGGTTCCCACGTGGGCGCTTCGTGTCTGGCACTCGTTCGTGATGGTCCCCATTCCAGCGAGAGTCGCCTACCTGGGTCATCGCCTCCACGTGGGCCAGCGCCTCCACGTGGGTCATCGCCTCCGCGTGGGTCATCGCCTCCACGTGGGTCATCGCCTCCGCGTGGGTCATCGCCTCCGCGTGGGTCATCGCCTCCACGTGGGTCATCGCCTCCGCGTGGGTCATCGCCTCCACGTGGGTCATCGCTCCACGTGGGTCATCGCCTACCACCCCGCGGAGGCAGCCCGACCCATGTCTGAACTTCGTCGCGAGATCCCCAAGCAGCGCCGATGCCGGGCTTGCTTTTCCCGACAGCGAACGCGACACCGACAGTCAATGACGTCACAGTCCGATCGGCGGGTTCCGACCGGTATGGATTGACGAACGTGTGGCGCTACAGCACAAATTTTTTGAGAAGTCTGCGCATCAAGCGAACCGCGGGGCCGACTGGTAGCAGTTCCACAATTCGGCTGACCACTGACACGTCCGGCGCTATCCTGCGCGGATGAAGCTCGTGGTACGACGGTTCCTCACGCTTTCTTTGGCTGGAACAACGCTGACGCTAACCTCGATGGTCGGCTGCGGAAACAGCGACGGTTCCAAGGTGCAAGGCAGCGGCGCCCGCAGTGGTGCGAGCACGACCGGCGGCAGTCAACAAGGCGGCGGGAGCCTTTCCCTCGGTGGGAAGCTTTCGCTCGGCGTGGGCGGCGATGGTCAGAGCGATCCAAGCACAGGTGGCGACGGCAACGACGAGTGCTCGGCAGACTTCGCTGCGACCGAGCTGCGACCCGCGCGACTGGCATTTGCCTTCGACGTCTCGGGGAGCATGGGCAAGCTGGACGAGACGTATCACGACCCAGTACTCAAATGGCGGCCGGTCGTGGCCGCCACTCGCGCCTTCTTCGAAGCGCCTGCGTCGACAGGCATCAGCGCGTCGCTCACCTTCTTTCCAGCAGACGACGACAAGTGCGACACCGCGACCTACGAGGCGCCCGACGTCGCGATGACCGAGCTTCCGTCGCAGGCCTTTGGCGACGCGATCACTGAGATCGATCCCGACATGGGCCATGATTGGCGCGGCGGCACACCGACGCTCGCCGTCGTAGAAGGCACGGCAGCGTATTTGCGCGAGCAGATTGCGGACGAACCCGACGCCGTGCATGCCCTGGTGCTGGTCACCGACGGCTACCCCAATGGCTGTGATGATGACGACATCGCCAGCGTGGTCGCCGCCGTGACGGACACGGCCAAAGCTTTTCCGACGTACGTCATCGGGGTGAAGAATCCGCCCGGAGGTCCGGACACCGTGAGCGACCTCAACGATCTGGCCAAAGCCGGCGGGACCGAAGCAGCCATCTTTATCGATACGGGCGATCCGGACCAAACCTCCGGCGACTTGAGCCTCGCCATCGCACGCATTCGCGAGCGTTCGGTGTCGTGTAGCGCGCCGATTCCGCCCACGCCGGGCGGCGCGCCGTTCGATCAGGACCGAGTGAACGTGTCGATGGCGGTTGGCGGAGTGACGACCAAGCTCGACTACGATCAGAAATGCGAAGTCGAGTCAGCGTGGCGCTACGACGATGAGGACGCGCCCACCGAAATCGTGCTTTGCCCGAAGACCTGCGAGACGATCCAACAAACACCCGGCACTGAGCTCAGTGTCGAGTTCGGCTGCCGCACGCGCGTCGTGCTCAAGTAATCAAAGCGATCGTCGACGCAACCATCCGCGCCGCCGGCCGTTCACGAACCGCCGCTCACCTTGGCCTACGCGAGGCCGTTCGCCAACCGCCACTCACCTCGGCCCGCGCGAGGCCGTTCGCCAGCCACCGCTCACCTGGCCTACGCGAGGCCGTTCGCCAGCCACCGCTCACCTGGCCTACGCGAGGCCGTTCGCCAACCGCCGCTCACCTGGCCTACGCGAGGCCGTTCGCCAACCGCCGCTCACCTTGGCCTACGCGAGGCCGTTCGCCAACCGCCGCTCACCTTGGCCTGCGCGAAGCCGTTCACGAACCGCCGCTCACCTTGGCCTGCGCGAAGCCGTTCACGAACCGCCGCTCATCTCAGCAGGCACCGTTGGCGGCCCCACTTCCACGTCCGTCGTCTGCCCTGGCCCTGTCCGGGCCGAAACTCAGTGCTGCGGCGCTTTCTGGAACTGCTTGGCGGTCGTGCGGCAAGGGGAGTCCCAGGGCGCGGTGTAGTTCATGAAGCGTTGGCGATCGATGGGCGTCGGCTCTTTGGAACCGAGCGGCGGGCTCTGATCGGTGACGTAGTACACGTCGTACTTCAGCAAGCAGTCCCGGGGACGACCTGTGCGATCGGGGTATGCCAAGAGCCACTCCTGAAAGGCCTGGCGGTAGGCGGCGTAGCCCACGTTGGGGATGCGATCGGAGTACATCACGAAGAATTGACTCTGATCCATGTGGGGCGGCACGACCTTGCCAGTCGGGTAGTGATGCGCGCTCCCCACCTCGTTGTACGGATCCACCTGTCGACCGTCCGCCGTTTGGGCTTCCACAACGATCATCGAGTCGTTGCGGGGCGGCTCGGGCGCGAACATGCGCCATCCCTGCAAGACACGTGGGTACTCGATCACTGCTTTGCACCAAGCCGGCTGGGGGACGCGCATGAACTTGGGCACGCTCGCGTTGTCGTTGAGGGCTTCGGTCGTGATCGCGATCATCAAGATGAGCACGGCGCCTTCGACCAACCTGCGGCGCAGCTCCGACGGCGGGGGCGGCGCCCGGAAACGCAGCTTGCTCCACGTGAGCAGGCGCCGCGCGGCGTGTTCGATTTTGGCGAGGCGCGGTTGGACTCGGTCACCGACGCGCTGCGCCAGCCAGTCCCAGTGCGCTGACACGAGCAACAACGGATAAAACGAGAGCATGGCCGGGGTGAAGCCACCCAGGTTGAGGCCCAGCGCGAACCCGAGGTGCAGCGGCGGCAGCAGGCAAATTACCAGCGCCCTGGCTTGCTTCACGTAAATGGGCGTGATGATCAGGCAGAACGCCATCCATTCGACGAACAGGGTGGAGTGCGTGAGCGCCCGAATGATCGACGCCGACAGGTTTTCGCGCATCCACACGCCGATGCCGGTGACCAACTTGTCTTGGTGCAGGGCGTAGTGGACAGCGCTGCCGTCACGCCAGGCCGTGCCGACCTTGCTGGAGGCGTTGAAAAAATAGACAGCCGAGAACTGCAGGATGATCGCCAGCATGGCGATCGACACAGCGGGCCGGCGCGCGGCTTCTTCCTCGGCCTGTGCTTCTTCGCCGCGCAGGGATCGCGCGACAGCGTCGAGCGAGAAGCGCGCGCCGAGCGGCAGGGCTGCCGTGAACAAGCAGAGCAGGTCCATCACCATGTCGCCGCCGTTCTCGAGCACGGACAGGCGGCTGTTCAGGCTCACCCGCACGAGGATGACCAGCAGCTGGACCCAACGGGTGCGCAGACCGACGATGAACATCAAGTAGACGATCGCGCAGAGCGCCATCGCCACGTGCGCCTCGGTCAGGCTCGAGACGGTGAAGAAGAGTGAGAATTGGTGGCCCGCCGGCGGGCGCCAGAGCAGCGTGTGATTGGGGAGGATGCCGCTATTGACGTACCAGAAGCCGACCTCGGACCAACGCCGCAGCAGGTCCAAGAAGAGCACCAGGCCGAACGCGATACGGAACACGCCCAAGCTGCGCGTGTCCGCCGTCAAATAGGTCTCCCGTAACGAACGCCACCACATCCTCTTTCCTACCCGTTTCTACTCTACGCAAGTCGGAGTCAGCAAAGTCTGGGCCATCACCGTTAGCGGCTGACCCACGCGAAAGCTAGCCGATTCGGCGCCGAACCCCATGACGAGCGCGGCGCTCCCGTGGCACAAATTGGCAAAGAACTTCGCCCCAGCGTGGACCGCGCAGCACCGGCGTGGACCGCCAGCACGGCCGGCGGTAGCGTGAACGCGATGCCGCGTTGGTTCAGGCTCCGCGAGCTCGCGCCGTTCGCCGCCGCACTGTCGGGCGTGCTCCCGGCGTGCAGCGACAACACACCAACGGGACCGGTGTCCGCGACCGCCGGCAGCGCAACGCAGACCAGCGGTGCTGGGGGCGGCCTGGCCAGTGCGGGCGGAACCAGCGGCGCCCCACCGCTCGGTGGCGCCGGCACCGCGACGACGGGCGGCAGCAGCAGTGGCGGTACGACGGGTGGCGGCGGTAGCGGTGGCGAAGCCGGAGGCGGAGCCCCCTCGGGCGGGGGCGGAAACACCAGCGCCGGCAATGGCGGCTCGGCTGGCGCGGGCGGCGGCAACAGCGCGTGCCCGGCGAACGCCATACTGTGCGACGACTTCGAGAAGTATACGGACGGCGCGACGGACCTGAGCCCGGATTGGATCGCGTACACCTACTCCGGCGCTCTCAAGGTCGACTCGAGCAAGCCGCGTGGCGGCAAGCAGTCATTGCATTTGAACGTGCAGCAGGGCATGCGGCGCTATGCCGACATCATCCGCGAGACGCGCGGGCAAGAGCTGGTGCCGCTGCATCATTTCGGCCGGTTGATGGTGTGGATCACTCAGATCCCGCAGGGCGCGCAGCACTGGAACCTGAACATCTCGAGCGGACCGGTCACCGGCTATCCCGACGAGGTAGCCAAGTTTGCCGAGGGCGGCATGTTCGGCAAGCTAATGAGCAATTACGCGCAGCGTGATCGCGCCAAGATGGGCGACCAATACTTGCTTCGAGGTGGCGGCCCCGAAAACGGCGACGATCCGGCCGACAGCGACTGCGCTGTGGCAGCGCCGCAGCAGACGATCGGCGCGGGCAAATGGGTGTGCTGGGAATGGGAGTTCGACGGGCCAAACGCGACCGCGCGCCTCTGGCTCGACGGCGTGCCCATGACCGAGGTCGACGCCATCGGGCACGGCAAGCAGTGTCAGGGCCCTGGCTTTGCGGGTAAGCCGATGTCCGCCGACTATCCCTGGGAAGGCCCGCAACTGTTCGACAAGGTGATCATCGGTTGGGAGCAGTACCAAGACATGCCCGCCCAAGAAGTGTGGATCGATGACGTGGTGGTCGGCGGCGAGCGCGTCATGTGCCCGCCGCCCTAGGTCTCCGCGTCGCGGCAGAGCCCCGCGCACGCGCGCTCAACGCTTCGCGCTCAACGCCTTCGCGCTCAGTAGTGCCAGGGAAACTTCTTGAAGTCGGGTCGGCGCTTTTCCAGGAACGCGTCGCGCCCCTCGACGGCTTCCTCGCTGCCATAAGCCAACCGCGTTGCTTCACCAGCGAAGAGCTGCTGTCCCACCAAGCCCTCGTCGGGCAAGTTGAAGCCGTACTTGAGCATCCGCATGGCAGTCGGGCTCTTTTGGAGGATGAGTCGACACCAATCGAGCGCGGTCTTCTCGAGCTCGGCGTGAGGCACGACTGCGTTGACCATGCCCATCTGAAAGGCCTCTTCGGCGCTGTAGTTGAGACCCAAGAAGAAGATCTCACGAGCACGCTTTTGCCCGACCTGGCGAGCCAGCAAGGCCGAGCCGTAGCCGCTATCGAAGCTTGCCACATCGGGATCGGTCTGCTTGAACACCGCGTGCTCCTTGCTGGCGATGGTCAGGTCGCACACCACATGCAAGCTGTGTCCGCCGCCCACGGCCCAACCCGGCACGGCGGCGATCACCACCTTGGGGCTGAAGCGAATCAAGCGCTGCACCTCCAGGATGTGCAAGCGCCCCAAGCGCGCCAGATCGGCGCCGGCTGCGCCTTCGTACTTGTAACCGTCCTTACCGCGGATGCGCTGATCGCCACCCGAGCAGAACGCCCAGCCGCCGTCTTTCGGTGACGGGCCGTTGCCGGTCAGGATCACCGCGCCCACGTCGCTCGTGACGCGCGCGTGCTCGAGCGCCGCGTACAGCTCGTCTACCGTCTTGGGACGAAATGCGTTGCGCACTTCGGGTCGATTGAAGGCGATGCGCACTGCACCCAGGTCGCGCGCGCGGTGGTACGTGATGTCCTCGAGCTCGAACCCCGGCACCGGTTGCCATGCGTCCGCGTCGAAAATCTCCGAAACAAATACTGCTTTTGCCATATCGCTCATCCCCTGAAGGGCGGCGACTATACATGGCGAGCAAGCGCTCGGAAGCGCGAACGCGCTCGAGCCCGAACTGCGCTCAGAAAGCCGGGTTCTGATTCTCGGCCGGGATACCGAAGGCGATGTTGAGCGCTTCGTTGGTGTTCGGCACACCGTCAGGCGCGCGCAAGAAGTCGTAGTGGCCCCCCTGCGTCGAGAAGAACTGGTTGGAGCCCGTCAGCACTGCGCCAGGCATGTTGAACAACACCGGCTCACCGATGTAGCCGGTGCGCTTCATGTTGAACATGATGTCGCCGCACTGACCGTCAGTGGTACCGACCAGCGCGTAGAAGCGGTTCATCGGTGTCTTGGAGGGTTGGTCGAGCCACGACGCGACGTCGCTGTCCGGACAATTTGCGTCGTACGAGGGCGTGCTGAGCGGCACCGTGCACTGACCGTTGCCGAGGCCGCAGGTGTTGTCACGAGGGCCCGAACGCGAAACGATGCGCCACATGCGCGCGCCGATGCGCCCAGCGATCGCCGCAGTCGTGGCGCCGTGCGAGATGCCGCTGATGGCCACGTCGGACCAGCGAACGCTGCCGTCCTCGTTCAAGAAGTAGCCCCAATCTTCTTCCGGGTACTGCTGGTGGAGCGAGGTGAGCTTCTGTTTGACCGCGGCTTCTGCGGTCGCGAACTCGCCCATGCGGCAGGTGCCGACCTCGTCACGACTGCCGCCTAGGTTTGGCGCGGGACACGCGCCACAGGGGGCGCCCATGGAGTGATAGCCGCGCTTGGCGAGCCAAGAGATGTAGCCGCCCGAATTCACTCCGAGGTCGACCGCCAGCTTGCCGAGCGATTTGGCGCGCGCATCCATGCCGGCGTCGCCGTGCACGTGCTCGCCGAGTGACGCTTGCACGTTGAGCGGGCGCCAAGGAGGAGTGTCGCCCTCTTCGAGCCCGCCGCTGCCACCGGTGCCGCCGGCGGAGTTGCCGCCCGCTGGGGAACCGCTGCTACCGGGGTTGCCGGCAGTGCTGCTCGTTCCCGCATTGCCGCCAGCGGGGTTGCCGCCCGTGCTCGAGCTACCGCCAGGCGAGCTGCCGCTGGCGCTCGGGCTATTGGTGCCGCCGTTCACGATCACGCTCGTGCCGCCGGTAGACGTCGTGCCGCCGTTCACCCCGGTGCCAGCAGTGGCGTTGCCGGTGCCGCCCGGGGAGTTGCCGCTCGTGCCGGGGCCTGGTGCCAAGGGTTCGTCTTTCGACGAGCATGCCGCTGCCAGCGAGAACGCGGCGAAGAGCACGCCAGAGACGGGCAACCGAGCAGGACGGGCGAAACGAAAGCTAGGCATGCGTGCTCCTTCAAGAACGCTGGCGGCGGGACTTCGATGAATGTCCACACCGCTCGAGCCGGTGAGATTTTCCGTCGGCACCCTAAAGTTGTGTAGGTGCGGGTGTTTCTGTGCCGACAACTTCTATGCGCGGATCAACACGAATACTGACGCTGATTGTCGACGCAGCCAGTCGCACGGCTTTTGCGCAGTCTGGCTACTATCGGAGCCATGCTTAGACCAGCGCTGGTCGTTTCCGCGCTTTCGACATTCGCTTCGCTTGCTTTGCCGGGCTGCGGCGACAGCACCCCCGATGCTCCGGCCACCGGCGGCTCTGGCAGCGCCGGAACTGGCACCAGCGGCGGCAGCGGTGGCAGCAGCTCGACCACCGGTGGAAGCTCGCTCACAGGTGGCAGCAGCACGACGGGCGGCGGCAGCGGTGGCTCGACCCCAACCACCGGTGGCTCGGCCGGCGCTGGCGGCAGCGCGGGTGGGGCGAGCGGCGGTAGCGGTGGTGTCGGCACTGGCGGCAGCACAGCCGGCTCGGGTGGCACATCGGCCGGTGGTGGCGGCGCGGGCGGTTCGAGCGGCTCTGGTGGCGGGCTCGGCGCGGGCGGCTCGGTCAACAACGTGCCCACCGACTACAAGGGCACGCCGTTCACGGCGCTCTCAATCCCCGGCAAGATCAACGCCGCCGACTACGATCGCGGCGGCGCAGGCGTGGCGTGGTGCCACGACATGGGCAACTGCTCGGCCAATCGCGTGACCGGTGACTATCCCGGCGGCGCGGGCGTATATCGCCCGCCGATGCCCGCCAACGCCATGATCTGCAGCGGCGCCGCGTGCGACGACAACGTCGGCGTGTGCCGTATGAATCCGTCGAAGCCGGACAACACCATCAACGGGCAGCCGATGCCGCCCGAAGCAACGTACCTTTGCTACAGCGTCGCCGGCGAATGGACGAAGTACACGGTGACAGTCACCGAGCCCGGCACCTACGCGGTCGGCGGCACCATGGCAGTGCCGCAAAACGGCGGCATGAACCTGTCGTTCGGCGACAACATCACGACCGGCAACATCGCGCTCGCCATCACCTCCACCGCGAACTCCGGCTCGGGTGAGAACTACCACTCGTGGGATACACGCATGGGGCTCGGCACCGTCACGTTCCCAGCCGCTGGCAAGTACCTGATGACGTTCACGCAAGTCGGTCGCTTCAACGCTTCGAGCTTCACCTTCACCAAGATGTAGCGCGCGGTTCGTCGACGCTTCGCGCGGCGCACAGCGGTGTCGCCGCGCGGGCGTCGCGCAACGCCCTCAGAGGTGCCGAACCTCAGCCGGCGGATTCCACCAGTTGTTCGCGAGGCCGTCGCAGTAGCGCACCGGCGCATCCACGAGCTCGGCGGGGTCGAGGTCGTCGAGCGCCGCAACGCTCACCGAGACGTACGTCTTCGGGTTCCATTCGGAGGCCTCGACCCAGCCGTACGGGATGACGCCGCAGCTCTTGCAAAAGCCCACGTGGCCGGTAGCGGCGCCGGGCTTGTAGCCGCTCAGCTGGTCTTCACCCGAGATCGCGCGAAAGTCTTCGGGCTGCGCGCGCACCGTCCAGAGGCGCTTCTTCCAGCAACTGGTGCAATTGCACTTCGAGGTTCCCTCCGCCAAGTCGAGCGTCGCCTCGAACTTCACGCGCTTGCAGTGACAGCTACCCTGGTACGTCTTCTTTGCCATGCCCCAACACTAACCCCAGGCGATGACAGGGGTATGTCAGCGATTACGGACGGGCCGTCGCCTGACGCTCGACTGGGGCTGACGCTCTTTTTCAACGGGCCACGGCGAGAGCGGCCACAGCGCAAGACGCAGGCGCCGCCCCCTGCAGCACCCCAGTCATGCACCGAATCTCGCTTTGGGTCCCCGTTTCCTGCCTCGCCCTCTACGCCTGTAGCTCCTCAGTCGCCGAACAGCCGGGAACAGGCTCGACCGGCGGGATGGCGCCCCAGAATTCGAGCGGCGGCTCCAGTCCCACCACTGGGGGCAGCAGCCCGACGACTGGCGGCACCAGCGTCATCGTCCCCACCGGGGGATCCACCGCTACCGGTGGCTCAGCGAGCACTGGCGGCGCGAGCACCGGCGGCGGCGCGAATACCGGCGGCGCGACGGCAACGGGTGGCGCAGCGACGGGCGGAGCGACAACTGGTGGTGCGACGACCGGCGGCAGCGGCGGGGACATGAGCGCCGACGGCGATACCCCTCCCGTTCGCCCGCTCAACATCACCGCATCACTAGGTCGGCACAACCACACGGTCGACGGTCGCCCGTTCGCGGTAGACACCCGCGCTCCGAAGATGATGGGCAAGCTCATCATCGACTTGGGCGTCGACAGTGGCGGCATCTACAACTTTGCGGTGAACCGCGGCTTTCATTGCTACGGCGGACAGATCTTCCACTGCGACCTCAACTACGACGACCTCACTCACAACGGCAATTGCCGACTCGAGACGATCGACGGCCAGGATCACGATCCGACCGTCAACATCACTTATGAACAGAGCGTGTCGGGTCGACTCGCGGCCAGCCTCAAGCAACTGCAAACCGACTTTCCGGAAGAGGACTGGGGCTACTTCCTCACGGCCGACGGCAAGGTGCGCTGGTCCGACGTGGGAATCACCGGCTTCTCCCACGGCGCTCAAACTGCCGCCCGGGTGGGCCGCGCGATGCGGGTGTACCGCGCTGTTTCGCGCTCCGGCCCGCGCGACAACGAGTGCGGCCGCAACGACCAGATGCCTCCCTACGACGTGAATTGCACGCGCTTCAGCGCCTGGCTCGACGAACCGTCGATGACCCCCATCGACCGCTTTTTTGCGTTCGTCGGGCTGAACGACGGCCAGCGCGGTGATGACCAATTTTCGATGGAGCGCATGGGCTATATCGGCGAGCCGGTCGACATCAACACCGTGCCTCCTCCCTATAACGGCTCACACCGTTTTCTGGCTTCGGGTGAGGGGCACAGCGGTTTCGACGACCAGAAATATTGGCCCGCGCTCGGCATCGCGTGGGGCGTCCCGCAAGAAAATATGGACTACGCCGCCGGCCTCTGACTCGCGCTCGTCACTTGCCTGATTACGCTTAATCGTCGATAGTCCGCGCCCGGTGGCTACCAAGAGCAAGCTCTGGGCAGGCGCGGCGTTAGCGGCTCTCGGGCTGGCTGCCGCCTGTCAGGTGGACGGGCGTTTCGTCGAGATCTCGGACACGGCCTGCGTTTCCCAGCAAATCTGGACGTACGCAGACAAAGACAGCCCGCTGATGACGCCGGGCCGAAGCTGCGTGCAGTGTCACGCCGCGACCAACGACGACCACCACGCGCCGCTCTACAAGTTCGCCGGCACCGTGATGCTCGACCTGCACGAGGGTGACGACTGCCGCGGCGCGCCGGAAATGACCGTCGTGCTCACCGACGCCGACGGCAAAGAGTTCACGATGCCCGGCAACAGC
>JBEHXA010000022.1:0-27176 GCA_048498935.1 Myxococcota bacterium | reverse complement strand
CCTCCATCAGCAGCATGGCACCGGCCGCATTGTCGATGGGGTTACCGGCCTGGCGCATCGCCTCGAGCGTCGAGGCGTCGAGCAGCTCGATACAGCGCGGCGAGATGCCGGCGGAGATGATGTCCTGAACGGCTTGGCCGGCCTGCTTCACGTCGCTGAACAGCGTGAGCAGGGTCATCACGCTGGGCGGCTTGGGGATGAGCTGCAGCGTGGCGCGTCCGAACACGGCTAGCGTGCCTTCGCTGCCGACTAAGAGCCCGGTGACGTCGTACCCGGTGACTCCTTTGATGGTGCGGCGCCCGGCTTGGATGCGCTGTCCGCCCATCAGGAGCGCTTCGACTCCGAGCACGTAGTCGCGCGTGACGCCGTACTTGAACGCGCGCGGCCCACCCGCGTTTTCGGCCACGTTACCGCCGAGCGCGCACGACTTGAGCGAGTTGGGGTCGGGCGGGTAAAACCAGCCTTCGGCTTCGACCGCGGCGTGAAAGTCGGCCAGGATCACGCCGGGCTCGACCACCGCGACGCCTTCCTTGCGATCGATTTCGACGATGCTTTGCATGCCGCTCGTCGCGAGCACGATGCCGCCGGCGATCGGTACAGCACCACCCGTGCGGCCGGTGCCGCCGGCACGCGGCGTGATGGGGACACCGGCTTCACGCGCTACCGAGAGCGCCGCCAGGATGTCCTCGCTCGAGCTGGCCAACACCACGGCGTCGGGGGTTTCACCCTCGGCCTCGGATTCATCGCGCGTGAAGCGCTCGCAGGCGTCGGGGCCGATCAGCACCTTGGAGGGGCCGAGGCGGCGCTCGAGCAGCGACTTGGCTTTGTCGCGAGCCATGAGCGAGGGCCTGGGGACGTCGGGGCGGGAGAGCTGCACGACGTGAGAGTACTCGAGACTGGCCAGAGGCGCTTGACTCGTGCTCGAAGCTGAGACTTTGTGGCTGTCATGCGGAGCCGCACGCACGTCTCGATCCTGCTGTTTTGCGCCGCATTCGGGGCCTGGGCATGCAAAGACCGAGGCAGCACCGAGCAGGACACCAGGCCGCTGCCGACACCCGAGCCCCCCGCCGCGACCGCCGCTAGTCCGGCAGCGCCCGCCCCGGCTGCGCGAGAGCCGCGTGACGATGGCGCTACCAAGCGCAAGCCCGCGGTCGACGAGCCCGCCGCACCGAGCAAACCGCGCGCGACCGACGCGAGCGAAGGCGCGCACCCTGCAGCCACCGGCGGCACGGCCGCAACGGGTTCAGCGGCAGGCGCGGCCGCAGGCACGAGCGCCATCACGCCTCCAGCTGTGCCCTCCGCCCTACCGGGTGTGAGCGCACCCTCAGCGGCGTGCCTCTCCCGCTGCCAAGGCGCGATGCAAGGTTGCCTGGCAACGCCCGTCGACGCGGGAGTGCCCGGCTTTGCCAACCTCGAGCTCTGCAAGAAGGCGTTCGAAGCCTGCCAAGCTGCTTGCAAGTGAAGCAGCGTGACAGGCTTCGCGCTTGGCTCAGGGCTTAGATCAGGACGGCGATGAGGCCACGGTTTAGCACCCGTACCGTCGCCGCGGTGGAGTAGGTTTGCGTGTCGGCGCTATTGGATGAGTTGATGGCTTCCGAATAGGAAGTGTTCGGATAGTTGTAATCTCTCGATAGGAAGAGACTCTTGGCGGTGCAACTGACCGAGTAATCGCCGGGAGTAAGCGCGTTGGTGTTGGCGTTCGAGGTCCCGACCAGGCCCGACGCCGTGGAGGCCGTGGCGAACACCGTGACGATGTCCTCTTCCCTCCCTATGAGGCGGCACAGGCGCTGGGAGCCTGTATTCTGAAAGAACGTTCGGTGAATCGTCGCCACCGGGTAGATGGCATTCATACTGGCGATGTCGGTTGCGCTGAGGTGGGTGCGCTGCCCGACCGTCACGCCTGGCGGGACGACAACGCCGGGTGCCAGCGCGATCTTCGAGCTCAGCTGGTAGTGCATGATCGAATCGAAGTCGTACTGGAACATGTCGGAACCGGTGTCGATCAGGTAGTTGTCGCCGGTGCCGGAAACCACCACGAAGTTGTCTCGATCCGCGCGTGTGTGCTCGTGTTGAAGCCCGAGCGCGTGGCCTAGCTCGTGGTGCCTACTGAACGAGCCATTGTCGATGCACCAGGTTGCCAAGTGCACGACCCTCGCGCCGTTGATGCGGCCATAGCCGCTGTTGCATTTGCTGGAGTCTTTTTGGTCCACTTCCACGCTGACCCACGACGTGTCTGAGGCCGTTTTCGCGCGGAAAGAAATGCCAGGCACTGCCCTGGCCCAATCATTCATCGCATCTTCAATCGCGATTCGCCTCGTGTCCGTGTACTCGCTACTGATGACATAGGGAACCGTGCCGTTCGGCCAGAAGTCCCCGTAGGTCGAGGTACCCCACACCGAACCAGGGTCCGCTGGCGCGCGCCGCGCCTGAGGCGCGACGCCGGGAGCGGCTAGCGGCGCCTTCGGGTCATCACCCGGACACCACTGCTCCTGCTCCGTTGCCTCGAGATCGAAGTCGACGTAGAGCCCGCTGCCAATGCGCTCGGCTTGAACGACCTTGCCGCGATAGCAGATGGTCTCGAAGCCTTGCGAGGTATTCGCCAGTGGCTCGCTGCTGCATGCCGCGAAGCCTAGGACCAGCGCAAGTGTCACCAAAGTCGCTCGCTTCGGCCCGAGCTTCACGCTGACCACGTCACCCACTACCCCTTTGAACCGTTTCATCTTCCCATCCCTTCGCGCGCGAAAAAGAGCCACCCACCGGAAACCGGTACGTCGACTTGGTGTCGACGAGCTACCCAACTACCAGAATAGCGCTAGGCGTCAAGTAGCGTGCGGCCGAGGTGACCGCCATCGGAACGTCATGGATGGTCGTCCCCGCTGCGCCGCTGCGCAATCCTCCAGAAACCTCATTGCCGCTTCGCTGCGCTCGCTCGTCGCGATTAGGCGAGGTAGCCGCCGCGCAGGAGGCGCGTGATGAGGCGTAGGGTTTGGAGGCGGGAGAGAGGGGCGAAGTCGATCAGCTCTTCGACGGTGGTCTTGCCGTCGAGGCTCGAGAGGAGAAAGGCTTCGGGCGGCGAAAGGCTGCGCTTTTCGCCAGCGGCGGGTGTCGTGGCTTTGAAGCGGCGACGCACGCCGCCGAGCCGAGCTTCGAGCACTTCAGCGAGGAGGTCTTTGGTTTGGGCGAGGGCGCTGTTCGTCTCTGCGTCTGGCAACCGTTCGGCGGTTGCGAGCGCGACCTCGACTAGCTTGGCGGCGTGGTCGAGGCTGCCTCCGGCGTAGGCTCGCTCGACGCGGCCGAGCAGCGTGTGCAGCTTTTCGAGCGACGGCTGGCCCGAGATGGTGGACCCCCGCCGGCGCGGCGTGCGGGTCCGTAAACCCGTGTTGGGTTGCGAGTCGCGCAGGCCGTCTTGCGGCGAAAGCACTGTGGGGTCGCTGGTCAGCCGCAGCGTGGCCGCGCCTGCGAGCAGGGGAGGCGGCGCCAAAAGACCAGCTGCTTGGCCCAGCGCGCTGGCGAAAGCTTCGCTGCTCTCGAACCGCTCCTCCGGCAGCTTGGACATGCCGCGCCGCACCACGCTCGAAACTCGCTCCGAAAGCTCGGGCAGCATCAGTTTGAGCGTCGGCGCCTGATCGGTGATGACCTGACTCAGGATCTCGATCTCCGTGTGGCCGACGAACGGCACGCGACCCGACAGCATTTCGTAGACGATGACCGCCAGCGAATACTGGTCGCTACGCTGATCGGCGGAAGCGGCTTTGCCAAGCGCTTGCTCGGGCGACATGTACTCGGGTGTGCCCATCACGTCGTGCTCGCCCGTGAGACCTCTGCCGCTATGGCTACCCTTGCTGATCCCGAAGTCGAGCAGCTTGACCCACACACCTTCACCCGGCATCTCGGTCAAGAACACGTTGCCGGGCTTGAGGTCGCGGTGAACGATGCCGGCGCGATGCACCGCGCCGAGCGCTGAGGCGACCTGCGTCGCGATGCGCACGACTTGCGCGAGCGGTAGGCGACGCTCGCGCTCCAGCCGCGCCGCGAGTGTCTCCCCCGCGAGCAGCTCCATCACGATGTACGGCTCTTGTCGCTCCGTCGTGTCGAAGTCGACGACTTGCACCACGTGCGGATGCTGCAAGAGTGCGACGATCTCGGCCTCGCGACGGAAGCGCGAGAGGGCGTAGCTGTCGCGTACTAGGTGGTGAGGCAGCACCTTGACGGCCAGCCGTCGCTTCAGCCTGGCGTGCTCGGCTTCGAACACGAGGCCCATGCCGCCGTGATCGAGCAAGCGCTCGATGCGGTACGTGCCGCGTAGCGTTTGCCCCAGCAGTGGGTGTCGATCATAGCTCTGCGCTTCCCGCTTGCCGGAGCTCACGATGCCCTCACAGACACGGAACGTAACGCTCCCGCGCCCCCAAAGCTACCGTCATAGATTCGAGCTCGTCGCAGGCTGGCGGCGGCTCGGCCGCCAATTGTGACCGCCACGAACTTTTAACTAGGGCTGGCGCGCCGCCTCGGCCATGACGTCGTCGGGCGCGTCGCCGCCAATCACGTGAGGCTGAATGCCAAGTCCACGCTCGACCAGCGTGTGACACAGGTACACGAGCGGCGTGAGCCCGACGGCGATGATCAATTTGAGACCGTAGGCCGAGTAGATGACCTTGATGATGTCGGCCGTGGTCATCACGCCCGTCCACGCCACGAAATTGATGGTGATCGTGTCGATCAGCTGGGACACCGCGGTCGAGCCGGTGGCGCGGAGCCACAGCAGGCGACCGGCGGTGGCTTTCTTCAGTAGGTGGAAGACTCCGATGTCGACGAACTGGCTCACCAGGTACGCGCAGAGGGACGCGGCGATCATGCGCATCGAGCCCAAGAAGACGTTGTTGAACGAGGCCTCGTTGACGCCGGTCCAGTCGGCGGCGCGCGTCATGGCCGCAAACGGGATCTGCCCGGCGACGAAGATGAAGACGAACGAGAGCACGGCCAGGCCGAAGCCGACCATGGTGATGAAGCGCGCCGCGCGCTTACCGTAAAACTCATTGAGCACGTCGGTGAGCAGGAAGGTCACCGGAAACGGCACCATGCCCACGGTGGTGATGAAATCGACCCCGAAGAGCTGGGTCTGGACCAGCTTGCCACCGATGATGTCGCCGACGACCAGGCAGGTCGTGAACACGCCGGCCAGCACCAGGAACAGCTTGTGGCGCTTGTCTAGGAACATGGTGGTCGGAGGCGCGCCCGGGCTCGGCCGACGCCGCCGCGCATCCTACACCTTTCCATGCAGCACGAGGGCTGCTATGGCTGGAGAGTGATCGCGCTCGGCATCGACCCCGGAACGCGCCGCCTCGGGTGGGGCGTCGTTTCGCGCACGGGCAATCGGTTGATTCACGTAGCGCACGGAGTGATCGCGCTCGACGGCTCCGATTCGATTGCGAGTCGTCTGGTCGAGCTCGAAGGGCAACTGACGTCGGTCATTCGCGAGCATCGGCCCACGGTCAGCTCGGTCGAAAGCCTTTTCTTCAACAAGGACGCCCAGGCAGCGGCGAAGCTTGGACACGCGCGAGGCGTGGTGCTGCTCTGTCTGGCTCGCGCCGGCATTCCGATCGCCGAGTACGCGCCCGCGAAGATCAAGCGAACCATTGCCGGCAACGGCCAGGCCGATAAGCGGCAGGTCGCTCTGATGGTACGCGCCGCGCTCGCCCTCGATGCCCTGCCACCGGCAGACGCCGCCGACGCTCTTGCGATCGCCATGACGCATCTCCGCCTCGGGGGCCTTTTGCAGGCGCTCGAGGAGGCTCGTCCGGCAAATGGGGCTGAGGACGGCACTTCACCGCCACGCGAGAACTCGCGAGCCCGGCTCCTGCTCGCCCTGATGGGCAAAAAGCGCGGTCGGCGCGGCGGCTTGCGGCGTCGCGCCTGAGCTTTGTAAAAAAAACATCAAACATATCAGTGGGTTATGTTTCTGTCGGCCCGGGTTTTCAGGCACCTTGAAACTCCGGTGTAGGGAAACAAAGCTTGGCGGCGTTACAAGCGTAGAACTAGCGAGCCCCAAGACGGGCCTAGCCGCCATGAACCGCCGATCCCTCGCCACCCTCTCGCTCCTCACTCTCGCCCTGCCACTCGTTACGGGCAGCTCGCTCGCCCAGCAAGCGAAGAAGCCCGCGTCGCCCGCACCCGCAGGGGCAGCCACCGGTGGCCTCACGGCCGACGAGATCGTGACCCGCGTGCAAGGCGTTTACGACAAGGCGACCACCTTCAAGGCCGGCTTCAAGCAGCGCTACACCGTGCAGGCCTACGACAAGACCAAAGACTCGATGGGCTCGGTGATCTTCGAGAAGCCCGGCAAGATGAGCTGGCGCTACACCAACAACGGCAACCGCGTGGTTTCCGACGGCAAGGTGATCAAGATCTACGAGAAAGAGAACAAGCAAATGTACGAGCAGCCGCTCGACAAGACGCAGTATCCGGCGGCGCTCTCGTTCTTGACCGGCCAGGGCAAGCTCAAAGAAAACTTCAAGTTCACCAAGCTCGACTCGAAGCAGATGAAGTACGAGAGCGGCTACGTGCTGCTCGGCGTGCCGCTCCAACCGACGGCCGCTTACGACAAGGTTTACTTCTTCGTCGACGCGCAGACCTACCACGTGCGGCGCGTCATCATTCAGGACGTGCAGGCCAACCGTAACCGCTTCGACTTCGTGACGCCGGAAGTGAATACCAAGCCTCCGCAAGGGGAATTCGCATTCACCCCACCGCCCGGCACGCAAGTCATTCGTCCCTGATCGCCGGCCTGCTGCTCGCCTTCACTGCGCGTGAGCGCACGGCGAGCGCCGAAGAGCCGGTGACCATCACGGTGCAGGGAGCGCGCCCCGAAGGTGAGCTCGCGGCGGAGCCCTTTGCTGCGACGACGCGTGTGCGCCGCGAGCGCGTCGCAGCGCCCGCCCTGCGCGCTCCGGAGCTGTTGCGTAGTGAGGCGGGCGTGCAAGTGTCGGAGGCGGGCGGGCTCGGAGCACCCGCCACGGCTTCGATTCGGGGCGCTACCTCGGCGCAGACGCCGGTGTACTTGGGCGGCGTGCGCCTGAACGATCAGGTGGGCGGCGTCGCCGACATCGCTGCGATTCCGCTGTGGCTCGTCGATCACGTCGACGTGTACCGAGGTAACGCGCCGTTCGGCGCCGACGAGCCGGGCATTGGCGGGGCGATTTTTTTCGAGCCACGACGGCCGCGCAAGCCGGAGGGCGCGGCGAGCATGACCGCCGGCAGCTTCGGCAGCCGCGCCGGTTACGGATACGCGGCCATCGGCGACGATCGTTTGGGGGTGTTGGCCGGGCTCGGTGCGGAGCGCGCGGACAACGACTACACGTATCACGACGATCGCGGCACCGCTTTCGAACAAGGCGACGATGCGAGCGCGGTGCGGCTCAACTCGGATAGTCGGCTGATGGACGGCTGGCTGCTGTTTCGCGCCAGGCCGAGCTCGCGTGCGCGGCTCGAGTTCTTGGGCAATCACACCTCGCGCGAGCAGGGCGCGCCGAAGCTCGCGCTGGTGCCGTCGCTGCACGCTCGCGCGCAACTGGAGCGCAACCTCGCCTCACTGAGCGCGCGCTTGCACCTCGACGACAGCGCCGAGCAGCTGCTCACGTTGCGCACCAGCTGGCTCGACACGAGCTCCGCTCTGGACGATCCGGCTCGGGAGCTCGGAGGGCTGACGACGGAAACGCGCGTTCGCGGTCGCCGCGCCGAGCAGCAAGCCGTGCTGGAGCTGCCGCTGCCGGCGCGCCTGAAAGCGTCGCTCGCGGCGAGCGGTGCCTTTGAAAGCCTGCAGCGACGAGACGACCTGGCGGAGTCGACCGCTACTGCCAGCACGCTCCGCGGCGCGGCGCGGGTGGATTGGCAAGCGACGCCCAGCACCGTCCTGTTTGGGCAGGGCGCCGCGCAGTGTCGCACGACGCAGCCGGGCTCGGCCGGCTGCGCTGCGGTCGAGCCGACCGGGCGGCTCGGGGTTGGGTTTCGGGCCCAGCGATTCACGGCGTTTGCGAATCTGAGCCGCTACCAGCGAGTGCCGGCGCTCGGGGAGCTGTACGGCGCTGGTGTGGTCGTGCGCGGCAACCCGGACTTGCGCTCCGAGCTCGGCGTCGCGGGCGACTTGGGCGCGCGGAGTGAGCTCGCGTTGGGCGACCGGTTTGGTCTGCGCGGGCAGGTGAGCGCGTTCGCGCGGCAGGCCGACGACTTGATCGCTTACGCGCGCGCAGCCCAGGGCTATGTGGTGCCGGTGAACGTCGGAGCGGCCCGCATCGCCGGGCTGGAGTTGAGCCTGGGCGCCGATGCGTTTCGGCATTTGAGCGTCGATTGCAACGTCAGCCTGCTCGATCCGCGCAACACGACCGAGGGTCGGCGGCTCGTCAACGACATCTTGCCCTACATGTCACGGCTGGTCGTCGCGCCGCGCTTGGCGTTGACGACCGGTGAGCTCGCGGGTCGAGAGCTGAAGAGCGCCGAGCTCGGAGTCGACGTGAACTATCAGTCGAGTCGCTACGCCGACGCAGCTGGGTTGATTGTAATTCCCGAGCAAGCGACCACGAACCTGACCGCCTCCGCGAGCTGGCTTTCTGGCTCTTTCGTCACGCGTGCGCGCCTCGTGAACCTATTCGACGCCGAGCGTTTCGATATCGTGGGCTATCCGCTGCCTGGTCGCAGCGTTTACGTTTCGGCGGAGGTGCGGGCCGAATGAAGCGTTTGGTATTGCTTTCGTTGCTGCTCGGCGCTTGCAACGTGACCGCGATTGAGACGACGGGGGGCGCCGATCTGCCGGCGCGCGGGGATTGTCCCCGCGGGCTCGCGGTGGTGTCGAGCGACTACCTTTCGAGCGAGGTGGGCTTGCTCGCGCCGGATGCCGGTGTAGCGAGTTCGGCGCTCATCTCCAGCGCTTCCAGCGGCCCGAGTAGCGTGGCCGCTGCTTTGTCGGGAGACGTTACTGCTGCGGGATCACCCGCTTCCGAGAACGAGCTGGTGCTCGTCGATCGCTACGGGACCGACGTGCTGACTTTCGCGGACGTGAAGACCGCCGAGGTGCGGGCGCAGCTGTCGATCGGTACAGGCTTCGAAGCGAACCCACAAGACTACCTGCAAGTGAGCGCGCACAAGGCCTACGTGCCGCGCCTGGCCGAAAATGCAGACCCGGGGCGCGAGCCGTACGATGCGGGCAGCGACCTCCTGCTCATCGATCCGGCAGTGCCGGAGATTTTCGGATCGCTGCCGATGCCGCGCAAGCCCGGCTATTTCCCGAGCCCGAGCGGTATCGCGCGCGTGGCTGACGACGTGCTCGTCACGCTGTGGCACCTCCGATCGGACTTCAAGGCAATGGCCGAGGGTGAAGTGGTCGCGATCGCGATTTCGGACGACTCCGTGCGCTATCGGCTGCCGCTGAGTGGGCTAGCAAACTGCGGGCGCGTTGCGCTTTCACCGAGCGGAGCGCGCTTGGCCGTCGCCTGTCAGTCATACATCGATCCGCGCGGCAGAGCGCCGGATCCGAGTCAGTCGGGCATCGTGATCCTCGACGCTACCTTCGATCCTCCGCGAGAGGTGCAGCGCTTCACCGCCATCGACCTGGTGGGCGGCCCGGTGCAATACGGGGTGGAGTTCGCGTCCGAAAATCTCCTGCTCTTCAAGTCCCAGACCGCGCTAGGCACTGATGCCGACAATCGGCTGCTGTCGCTCGCGCTCGACAGCGGAGACGTAACGCTCCTCGCGGTCGCGGCGCGCGGTCCGGGCGGGCTCGGCTACGGCGTCGCCTTCGGGGGCATGCGCTGCTCGCCCGGCTGCGGCGATCCGTGCTTGATCGCCGATGCGTCACGCGGCGTCGTCTTGCCCTTCCGGGTCCAAGGCGACGCGCTGGTCGCGGACGTAGCAGTGTCGTTGGGCGGAGCTGGGCTGCCGCCGCTCGGCGTCGAGCCGTTCTGGTGAGCTCTTAGGCTAGGCGCAGGCGCACGCGAAACACCGCGCCGTTGTCGCTCGGGCCGAGGCTGAGCGTGCCGCCCATGCGCGCGACCGCATGGCGCACGAGCACCAAACCCAACCCGGTGCCGCGTTCACCCTTGGTGGTGAAAAACGGCTCGAAAATGCGTTGGCGCAGCGCCGCCGGGACGCCGGGCCCGTTGTCGCGCACCGAGATGCGCGCCTCGGTCGCAGCGGCGTATACGCGAACCAGCACGTGACGGCGATCTTGACCCTGGGTGGCGTCGAGCCCGTTTTGTACCAGGTTGGCGACCACTTGCTCGAGCAGGGCCGCGTTGCCCCAGCCGCGCAGCGCTTCTTCGCCTGCTACTTCGACGCGCGTGTCGTGGGGTCTCACCGACGCGACGGCGCGCTCGGCCACGCTCCACAAATCGACCTTTTCGAGCACGGGCGGTGCGCCCTTCACGAGCGCTGAAACTGCGCCCATCACGTCTTGAATGCGTCGCAGCGCGATCACGGTGTCTTCGATGCTGCCGCGGCGGTCCTCTTCGCTGAGCTGCAAGTCACCCCGCTCGCGCAAACACTCGACGTTGGCCAGCGCCGCTGCTAGCGGGTTACGGATTTCGTGATCGATGGTCGCCAGCACGCCCTCGATCAGTGAGGGAGGCACGCTGGGCCGATCGCGATCGAAGATGTCGCGCGTCCGTGCCACTTGGTCTTGCTGAGCGCGAAAGCGCTGCAAGCACAGCAGCACGTCGGCGGCGGCCAGTGGACGTCGCAGAGTCAAGGCAGCGCCGGCCGCGAGTGCCGTGCTCTCGCGGTCGCCCGGTCCCAGGACCGCGATGGCATGCAAGGTGGTGCCGTGCGCGTTGATGCGCCGTAGAAAGTCGAGCGCGCCGGGCATGCGCACATCGAGCACCGCCAGCCGCGGCACCGAGCTGGTTGCTTCGGCGGCTGCGATGTCCGACAGCGGAACTACGGCGAAGCCATCGCTCTCGATGGCTTGCAGCAGCGGCGCTACGTCGGGCCCCGGTTCGAGCAGCACCAGCACCGACTGGTCGGACAGCTGAAAGACCCCGCTGTCCGCCTCGTCGCTTGGAAAATCGGTAGGGTTGAGCGAAGCCGAACGGAACGGCTTGGCAAGGCTTTTTGGCGAACTCTCCATCAGGGGTCGTACGGGCGAAGCTGGGTCTGACCGGTGGGGCTGACCCCCCCAGTACGGCCAGTGCATGGTCCCCATTAGCCCAGGCTCGGGGTCTCACTTTGAGACCTGGCCGCGGCACGCTAGAAGCGCTGCCCGATGATCGATGAGAACGCGTTCGGCCTGCTGGTCTCCTATTACTCGATCGAGGACGACGAGTACGCAGGCGAGCGTGAAGAGTTCGTGGACCGTTACGCGACCTTCGCCGCACTGGTGCGCGACCGCCTAACTGAAAAGCCACCCGGCGTTGGAGCCAAAGCGATAGATCTCGGCTACGCGTTTTACGTCGAAGTTCTCGACGGTGCAGAGCACGTCGATCTCATCGCCTGGCTCCGCGAGCTTCGCGTCACGCTCGGGGAGCAGGGGTTTCTGAGCGCGGGCATGCTCACTCACGGCAGTTGCTGGGTCGACGAACAAGATCCGCGGCCGGACATCGTCGATTGCGGCAGCGTCAAGCTGTTTCGAGCTTCGCGACCGAGCGAGCCGCTGCGCCGTTCACTCTTGGCCGAGGCCGCCACCCATGGCGACGAGCAGAACGGCAGCGAAGGTTGGGGGCCCGGCCTCTACCTCGATGTCGAGGCAGTGGCGGCGCTCGGGCGGCGGCCCAAGAATACCCCGACGATTCTGCGCAGCGGCGGCGCGGAGTTCTTTCGTGCGGGCTCCTGAACTATAGGCAGGGGCGTGTCAGGTCCGCTTCGACTCGGTGTGCTCGCGTCTCACGAAGGCACGACCATGCAGGCCATCTTGGACGCGTGCGCGGCCGGCGAGATCGCGGCGCGTGTGGTCGTGGTGCTGAGCAACAACTCCGATTCGGGCGCGCTGCGGCGAGCTCGGGCTGCGGGCGCGGAGGCAATTCACGCCTCGAGCAAGACGCATCCAGAACCGGGCGCGCTCGATCGGGCCATCAGCGACGCGCTCACGGCGGCGGGCGTCGAGGTGGTGATGCTCGCCGGCTACATGAAGAAGCTCGGCCCTGAGCTGCTCGAGCGTTACCGGGGCCGCATCTTGAACACGCACCCGGCGTTGCTACCGAAGTTCGGTGGGCACGGCATGTACGGCATGCACGTGCACGAAGCGGTGCTGCGCGCGGGCGAGACCGAGTCGGGATCATCGGTGCATTTGGTCGACGCCGAATACGACACCGGGCGCGTGCTCGCGCAGGCTCGGGTGCCCGTGCTCGATGGCGACACACCCGCGACGCTGTCGGCGCGCGTCCAAGAGCGCGAGCGTAAATTGGTGGTCGCCGTCTTGGGCCAGATCGCACAGGGCGAGCTGCAGCTCTCGGGCCTCGAGCGGGAGCCTTAGCGAGCATGCAGGTGCGCGGGTTCTGGCGTGGCTTCTCGGCCGTGTTCGGCGCCCTGCGCGCGTTGCTGCGCTTGCCTGCCACGTGGCCCTTCGCGCTCGTGCCGGCGCTCGTGTTCGTGCTCCTGGAAACGAGCATCGTAGCGACGGCGTGGCACTTTCTGGAGCCGTGGATCGACGCCAAGCTGAACGCGAGCGGGAGCGGCGAACTGCGCGATTTCGGCGCAGTGCTGGCATTGTGGGCCTCGGTCGCGCTCGTCGCGGCGCTTGGTTGGTTCGTGGCTGCGCTGCTCACTCCGCCGCTCAGTGCCCCCGCGCTCGAGCGCATCGTAGCGCTGGTCGAGCGTGACCTGAATGCGCCCGAGCGCGCTCCGCTCGGGTTCGTGGGTGAATTTTGGTGCGGGTTGCGCGCGCTGCTGCTCGGCATGGCCGTGACGTTGCCGCTCGTCGTCGCGCTCACGCTGCTCGAGCTGGTGGTGCCGCCGTTCGCAGTCGTGACCACACCGCTCAAGCTCGCGATCGGTGCGCTCGGAGTCGCCTGGGGCCTGTTCGACTATCCGCTCACGCTGCGCGGCGTGGGTGCGCGCGAGCGCTGGGCGCTCGTCAAGCGTGAGCTGCCGCTGGTGTTCGGCTTCGGTACCGCCTTCGCGCTGCTCTTCTGGTTGCCGTGCTGCGGTATCGTGATGTTGCCCGTCGGGGTGGCGGCTGCGACGCGCTTGCTGTGGGAGATTCAGGGCGCCACGCCCGCTGCCGGGAGCGCGTCATTCGGCTCGAAGAGCTGATCCTGCTGCAGCACCGCTGTCACGGCCCGCGACGGCTGTCCGAGAGCGTCGGCGACGGCTTCTTGTACCTGAATAATCCGTACTTTCGCCGCGTTCGCGACGCCGCGCTCCGATCAGGCTTTCGTTTCACGGTCCACGACGAGCGCGCCTATTTCGGCTTCCCCCTCATTCACCTCGATTCGATCCTGAGCACGCGCCGCATCCCCTATCGGCCCAGTTTCACGGCGCTCGAGCACTTGGAGCACAGTCGGCCTGGCTTCTTCACCTTGGCCGACTTGCGCCAGAATCGCCCCACCCCGAACTACCTGCTGCATGAGTCGGCTCACGCGGTAGCGTTTCACGGGCTCTTCGGGCGCCCGCGCGACGTGCCGAGCGCGCTCTCGGAGCCGAGCGCGCTAGTTCGTCTCATGCTCGGTGAATCGTTCGCGATGAGCGCGGAGTACTTTGCGGCGTGCGCGGTGCAAGGCCAAGCGCACGCTTGGTTCTTTTCGATCAGCTCGTATCGCCATCGCACCCAGAAAAAGCGAGCGGTGGGGCAGTTGATCGAGCACCACGGCTTCGACCCGGTCGCGCGGGCAGTGCTGCTCGCGTTCCTCTACAATAACTTCCTCGTCGATCGGCTGAAGCCACGGCAAGTTGAGCGGATCGTGGCGCTCGCGGGAGCTGGCAGCAGCCTCGGGCGAAAGCCAGAAGCGCTACGCACACTCGGCGGCGCACTGAACGGCTTGATGGTGATGAGCCCGGAGTTTCGTTACGACACCGCGCGCCTGTTTCTGACCATGTTCGGGCGGTCTCGGAACATTCGGCGCGAGCTGGCCGCCGATCCACTCGACCTTTTGGAGCAAGAACCGGCCGTGTGGACCGCCGCAACCCGTCTGATCGGGCTGCTCGCTGGCTGAAGGGCGGCGCTATACCTGAAGCTGCCATGAGCGAGACCGCCAAAGATCCGGTGTGCGGCATGACCGTCAACCCGAGCACGGCGCGCGGCGGCTCGTTCGAGCACGCCGGCCAGGTTTACTACTTCTGCAACCCGCGCTGTCGCGAACGCTTTTCTGCCGACCCGGAACGCTACCTCGGTGCCCGAGCCGCGCAGAGCGAGGAAGCGCACGGGCACGGGCATGCAAAGGTGGACGCTCATGCTCCGGCACGAGCGCGGCGTGACGCCGCCATCTACACGTGCCCGATGCACCCGGAGGTGCGCCAAGTGGGTCCCGGCGCGTGCCCCAAGTGCGGCATGGCGCTCGAGCAAGCCACGCTCAGTCTCGATGAGCCCGAACACGAAAGCGAGCTCCGCGACATGCAGCGCCGGCTCTTGGTGAGCGCTCCGCTCGCGCTCGCAACGGCCCTCATCGCCATGTCCGAAATGGCGCCAGGGCTCGGCGAGCTGGTGCCACGACGGCTCGGTACTTGGCTGCAGTTGGCGCTGGCGACGCCGGTCGTGCTTTGGGGGGGCTTTCCGTTCTTTCAGCGCGGCTGGGCTTCTGTGGTCACTCGGCAGCTCAACATGTTCACGTTGATCGGGCTCGGAACGGCCGCCGCGTTCGGCTTCAGCCTGCTGGCGCTCGTCGCGCCCGGGCTCTTGCCCCACGCCGGAGGTCACGGCGGGGTACCGGTCTACTTCGAGGCCTCGGCCGTGATCGTCGCGCTCGTGCAGCTCGGCCAAGTGCTCGAGCTGCGGGCCCGTCGCGCTACTGCCGGAGCGCTGCGAGCGCTGCTCGGCTTGTCTCCGAAAACTGCGCGCCGCGTCGAGACCGACGGACGCGAAGTCGACGTTCCGCTCGCTGAAGTGCGGGTGGGCGATCGCCTACGGGTGCGCCCTTCCGACAAAGTACCGGTGGACGGGCGCGTGCTCGAGGGCGCCAGCGCCGTCGACGAATCGAGCATCACGGGGGAGCCCCTGCCAGTCGAGAAAGCTGCTGGAGCGAGCGTCGTGGGCGGTACTCTCAACGGACGCGGTACTTTCGTGATGCGGGCCGAGCACGTGGGGCAGGAAACGCTACTTTCGCGGATCGTAGCGCTCGTGGGGGAGGCTCAGCGCAGCCGGGCTCCGATCGCGCGCCTGGCGGATCGCGCTTCGGCGTGGTTCGTGCCGGCGGTGTTGGTGATTGCGCTGCTCACGGCACTTGCGTGGTGGTTGCTCGGTCCCGAGCCGCGCCTGGTGCATGCGCTGGTCAACGCCGTGGCGGTGCTCATCATCGCGTGTCCCTGCGCGCTGGGCCTGGCAACGCCCATGTCGATCATGGTCGGGACGGGGCGCGGCGCCGAGCTGGGCGTGCTGATTCGGCAGGCCGAGGCGCTCGAGCGGCTCGAGAAAGTGGACACACTGGTCGTCGACAAGACCGGAACGCTCACCGAAGGTCGGCCTCAGCTGCAGGTGTGCGTCCCCGCGAAGGGCTTCGAGCGAGCCGAGCTGTTGCGCGTGGCCGCGAGTCTTGAGCAGGGCAGCGAACACCCCCTGGCGGCTGCCATCGTGAAGGCCGCCGTCGCCGAGGGACTTGCGCTGGAGCCGCCCCAAGATTTTCGCTCCGAGCCGGGTCTGGGCATTCGCGGGAGGGTGGGGTCGCACCAAGTCGCGATCGGGACAGAGCGCTTCTTGACGCAGGCGGGCTTCGATTCGGGCGCCCTTTCCGCGGCTTTGGCCGAGCAGCGCGGGGCGGGCAGGACTGCCGTGTCGGTGGCGGTGGATCAGCAGTGCGCCGGCTTGCTCGCCGTGGCGGACCCGATCAAGAGCACGGCGCGCGCAGCGCTCGACGAGCTGCGTAAGGCTGGGCTTTCGATCGTCATGCTGACGGGCGATGCCGTGGCCACTTCGCAGCAGGTAGCGAGCGAGCTCGGTATCCAAACCGCGAGAGCGGAGCTCCTGCCGCACCAAAAGCTCGAGCAGATCAACGAGTTGAAGCGACAGGGACGCAGCGTCGCGATGGCCGGAGACGGCACCAATGACGCGCCCGCCCTCGCTGCGGCCGACGTCGGTATCGCGATGGGCACCGGCACCGATATCGCGCTGCAGAGCGCCGGTATCACGCTCGTGCAAGGCGACCTGCGTGGCATCTTGCGCGCGCGTCGGCTTTCGCAGCATGTGATGCAAAACATTCGCCAAAATCTGGTGCTCGCGTTCGCCTACAACGCACTGTGCATCCCAATCGCCGCGGGGCTTTTGTACCCAGCTCTGGGGATCTTGCTGAGTCCGATGCTGGCGAGTGCTGCAATGGCACTCAGCTCCGTTTCAGTGATCGGCAATGCGCTGCGCCTGCGTCGGGCTTGAGCCCCGTGCTGATAGTGTAAGTGTATGTATTTGTTTGGCATTGCGTCCTCGGCTCGAGGACTTGAGCCGCGCCGACAAACAACCACACGAGCCTTCGGCGAGGCGGCCACTCAACGGGCGTGAAGAAGCTTGGATTTGGAGTCGCGGTCGCCCTCGGTTTGATTGGAGCTCGCGCGCACGCGGCTGTGCCAGCCGGATACACCGGTACGCCGTTCATGGGCACGCCGTGGCCGATCCCGGGTCGCATCGATTTCGAGAACTTCGATGACGGCGGGCAGGGGGTCGCGTGGCAAGTCGATGATCACACCGGCAATTTCGGTGCCGGCGGCTGCCCAGCCAACATGTACCGCGAAGGCATCCACCCCCAGCTTTGCCAGACGAACACCAACCAGGGCGAGGTCGACCTGTTCTCCGCGGGGCCGATGATGGGCATGCCATACCCGAGCGCGGCGATGCCGAAGTCGATCTACATCGGCTACACGCACGGCGTCGATTGGGTGAAGCTCACCGTCAACGTCGCGGAGGCGGGCACGTACAAGCTGAGCTCCACGTGGGCGTCGGAGCCGGGCGGCGCCGACGGCATCAAGATGGAGATCTCGATGAACGACGTCGTCAAGGCATCGCCGTCGCTGCAGGGGACGGGCGGCTACCACAACTGGGTCGCCTTCCCCGATTTCGCGACCGTCGAGCTCGAGGCGGGCGTGCAAGTGCTCAAATTCGCGGCCAAGTCACAGCACCTCAATTACGACTATTTGCAGCTTTCTCGGGTGCTCCCGGGTGGCGGCGTCGATGACGGCAGCGGCGGCAACGTGGGCGGAAGCGGCGCAGGTGGCTCGGCAGGCGCCCCGGGCACAGGTGGTGCGGCTGGTGCGTCGGGCGGAACCGAGGCGTCGGGCGGTGCTCCCGCTACAGGTGGTGCTGGTGGAAGTGGCGCCGGCGGCGCCAGCGCGGGTACGAGCGCTTTGCCGCAGCCTTCGGGCGGTGCCAGCCCGACCACTACGGGCGGTAGCGCACCGGCCGCGTCTGGCATGCCGAGCACGACACCGCCGGCCAACGCAGGTACGGGCACGACGGGCGCGCCGGCGCTCGGCGCTCAGAACACCGAGCAAGACTCGAGCTGCAGCGTGGCGGCCGTCGCGCCTCGCGCTGGTGGCTTCCTGGCCCTGGTAGTCGTGAGTGGCTTGGCGCTCAGCTCGAGGCGGAGCCGTCGGCGGCGCGCTTGATGCGACTGAAGCCGCCCAGGCTCGGCCGCGTCACGAAGTGCCAAAGCGTCGCCGTCCACGACTTGTGGACGTAAAGCGTGTCGTAAAATTCGGGCGCCATGCGGCGCAGCTCGGCGAGCCGCGAGCCGGGAATGTACGGAAAATCGTGATGCTCGTTGTGGTAGCCGACGTTGAATGCGAGCGCATTCAACGGCCCATAATACGAGTACGTCTCTTGTCCCTCACGGAACACGTAGTGCTCCGAGATGTAGTGGCCCGCGATCGGATGGAGACCCATCACGATGAGCGAGCTGATCGGCAAGTAAGCGAGCGCCTTGCCACCCCAAAAGTAAAAGATCGCGACGTTGAACGCGACCTGCAGCACGAGGTTCAGCGCTTCGGTCGAGCTCGGCTTTTTGGGGTGCATGAAGAGCGGGCGCAGGCCGTACGCAAGCCCTTGAAACGCGAGCCACACCAGCTTCGTCGGCGCGCTGCGCAGCATGCGCCCTTCGAGCTCGGTCGGTAGATCCGTATCGAGTCGAACGTCGCCTTGGTGCACGTGGTGCAGCAAATGATAGTAGCGAAACGTCTCCGCCACCGGCACACCGACCGGCAGGTTCACGAACATCGCGAACGCGCGGTTGTGCCAGGGCTTGCGAAACGCCAGGTTGTGCGAAAGCTCGTGGATGGCGAGCAGCAGCGCCTGGTTCATGACTCCGCCGACGCCGTAAGCGACGAGCACGATGAGCCACCAGGCAGCGTCGCGCAGCGTGTACGCGAGTCCGAGCTGGGCCAGCACCAGCGCGGTGCACACGTACTTGGTTCGCCAGCAGGGGCCGTACAGCTCCTTGATGCGCGGATACTTTTGCAGCAGCTGGCGCCGCCGTTCGGCGTGAGGCTCTTCAGCCTCTGACCAACGAAAACCAGCCTGCATGGCCGGCCATGCTGGATCGAGCGCGGCTCGCTGTCGAGTCACGTGGGGCTAACCGAAAAAGCGAGCCGCTACCGCCTCGGCCGAGGCTACGGCTGCGTCGATGCCGGCGCCGTGGAAAGCGGAGCCCGCCAGGTGCACCCCGTGGGCTTGAAGCGTCGCGTCAAGCTCGCTCACCTGGGCGCGGTACGCTGGCGAGAAGACCGGGAGTGCCCCCAACCAGCGCGAGACCCAGCACTGCTCAGGGCCGCTCTTGGCGCCGAGCAGGGGCGCGATGGCGCTAGTAGCTTCGCTGGCGAAGCGCTCGTCGTCCCACTCCTCGAGCGCAGCCGGCGTCGGGCGAAAGAAGACTCGGAGGATTACGCTGTCGGTCGGCGCTCGCCCCTCGAATTTCTGCGACGCGAAGCTGAGCGCGCGCAGACCGACGCTGCTGAGGTGCTCCGGAAAGAGCAAGCCGCTGCCCGCCGGCACTCGCGCGAGCGAATCGCGTCGATACAAAAGGTTCACGCTCACGTTCGACATCACGGCCGCTCGTGCGAGCGCCGCACCGATCGAAGGGGCGAAGGGAGCCAACAGAGGTGCGGCTGCGTGCGCCGAAGTTGCGACCACGAGCGCGGCGTAGCTCTCGCGGTGGCCGCCCGTGAGCTCCAGCTCACCGACGCCGTCGTGCAGCGCGGCGACCGGCGCTCCGAAGCGCACCCGCTCCGCGCCGATGCGCGCGACGAGCGCGTCGATCAGCTCGCCCATGCCACCGGCGAGCGAGCGGATGCCGCGCCCGAGCTCTTCAGCCGGTACCTGAAAGCCGAGCTTACGCGCCGCTTCCCCGGGCGGTAGCAGCACGAGGCGTTCGCCCTCGAGCTCGTACGTATCGGTCGTCAACTGATCGACCAGGGAGCCCTCGATGCCGAGCAGCGCGCAGAGCGACGGGACGGCTTGACTGCGCGCCACGAAGCCTTCGGCTCCCAGCTCCACGACCAGTCCGGGAGCGCGATACGTTTGAATCTGCCCGCCGGAGCGCTCCGAGCTCTCCAGCACCAGCACCTCGCGACCGGCCGAGAGCAACCGAGCGGCGACCGAAAGCCCCGCCAGCCCCGCCCCGATGACGACGACGCGCGAGCTACTCAACGTAAATTCGCCCCGGGCTCGCGGCGGCTGGCCGCGCGTCTCGGACCTTCAACCAGGCCAGGATCGGGGTGGTGGCGAACGTGGTGATGAGCGCCATCAGCACCAGCATCGTGAAAACGGTGGGCGTGATGACACCCAGGTCCATGCCCACGTTGAGCACGATGAGTTCCATCAAGCCGCGTGTGTTCATGAGCACGCCGAGCTCGCTGGCCTCGCGCCAGTTCAGACCGGTGAAGCGCGCGGCCAGGGTGCTGCCCCCGAATTTACCTAGCGTCGCCAGCCCGATGATGCCGAAAGTGAGCAGCCACTGCTCTTGCCCTCGCAGCGACCCGATCTCGGTGCGCAGGCCGCTGTACGCGAAAAACAGCGGCATCAGCAGCAGTACAGCCACCGATTCGAGCTTGCCTGCGATGGTGTGCGCGAGATTGCCTTCCTTGGGCATCACTGCGCCGAACAGGAAGGCGCCGAACAGCGCGTGGATGCCGATTACCTCGGTGATCGTGCTGGAGACGAGCACGAGGATGAGGACGCCCACCAGCTTGGTGGGCGTGAGGCCACCGCGCCGCTCGACCACGGGTGCCAACCGAGCGAGCAGCGGCCGGACCACGAACAGCATCGTGAGCGTGAAAGCGCCCGCCAGCGCGGTGGTCAGCAAGGCATCGCTCATGGCCTTGGCGCGCGCGATCGTGACGACCACGGCCAAGATGCACCAGGCCGACACGTCGTCGACCGCAGCGCACGCGATCGCGATTGCACCGACGCGCGACTGCATCATGCCGCGCTCGCTCAAGATGCGAGCCAGCACCGGGAACGCCGTGACGCTCAAGGAAATGCCGAGAAAAAGCGCGAAGGGTAGAAACGTAACGCCTGCCGGTGCGTAGCGGTCGTGAATCAGCCAGGCGCAACCCAACCCGAGCACGAACGGGAACGCGATGCTGGTGTGACTCACCGCCACTGACGCGCGCCCGCGGCCGCGGAGCAGCGCCGGGTCGAGCTCCAGCCCGACCAGGAACATGAACAGCACGAGCCCCAGCTGGCTCAGCATTTTGAGGATGCCGAGCGACGCGGCTGGAAATAGCGCTGCGTAGCCGGTTGGCCACAGCAAACCGAGCAGCGACGGGCCGAGCATGATGCCGGCGACCATCTCGGCGATGACCATGGGTTGCCCGAGCCGACGCGTGGCGATTGCGACTAGGCGCGAGGTCGTCAGGACCACGACGATCTGCACCAGCAGCAGCGCGAGGGTCGAGAACTCCACCCACCGTCCATACCCGTCATTGCAAAGGACGCCAACCCGAGCGCCCCGGGTGCGAAAAAAACGCTTGTCGCGCGCATACCCGCGATCTTTTCGGCGTGCGGCAAACGGTCGCTGCGAGGTGAATCGCCGCGGGCGGCGCTGTCGCCACTGGCCGCAAGCAGGGCCAACGAAAGAGCAGAGCAACACGCATGCCGGGGGCTGCTGGGCGGGGCACATGCGTTGCATCGGCGCGCGCCATGTCGTCTCCGCTCACCCGCGCCGATTTTTGCCGGATTTCGCTGACCGGGCTGCTCGGCGCCGCTTGTCGCAGCAGCCGCGCGCCCACCCCCGAGCCAGAGCGAGCGGTGGCGAGTGCTTCACCCGCGACCGCCCCGTCTTCGTCGTCCGCCGCGAGCGACCCCGTGCCGAAGCGAAAGCTCGGATCGACGGGCGCCCTGGTCTCGATGTTGGGCCTGGGCGGCGCTCACATCGGCAAGAAGGACAAGCTCAGCGATCCCGACGCCATCCGCTTGATGCGCGACGCGATCGAAGGCGGCATCACCTTCTTCGACAATTGCTGGGACTACAACGACGGCCTGAGCGAGGAGCGCATGGGCAAAGCGCTCCGCGACGGTTATCGCGCTCGCGTCTTCTTGATGACCAAGCTCGACGGTCGCACCGCTAAGGCAGCGACTGAGCAGCTCGAACAATCGCTGCGTCGCTTGCAAACCGACATGATCGATCTGGTGCAAGTCCACGAGGTGATTCGCATGACCGACCCCGAGCGCAGCTTTGCGCCCGACGGCATCATCGGCGCGTTGCAGAAGGCCAAGCGGGCCGGCAAGCTCCGCTTCATCGGCTTCACCGGCCACAAGGATCCGGCCATTCACCTGTCAATGCTCGAAGCCGCCAAGCGTGCCGGCTTCGAGTTCGATACCGTGCAGATGCCGCTCAACGTGATGGACGCTCATTACAAGAGCTTCGAAAAGAATGTGCTGCCTGTGCTGCAGGAGCGGGGCATCGGCGTGCTCGGCATGAAGTCGATGGGTTCGGGCGATATCTTGAAGAGCGGTGTGGTCAAGCCGCAGGAGTGCCTGCGCTACGCGCTCAGCTTGCCAACCTCCGTCGTCATCACCGGCATCGATAGCCGCGAAGTGCTGGAGCAGGACTTGAAGCTGGCGCGTGAGTTCGTCCCGCTCAGCGCGGCCGAGCGACAGGAGCTGCTCGCGCGCACGGCGCCGGCCGCCGGGGAAGGCAAACACGAGCTGTTCAAGACCGCCGACAAGTACGACGGGACCGCCAAGAACCCCCACTGGCTCGAAGCTGCCAAGCTCTGACGCTTTCGTGTATAGATTTCGCGTTGGCCTGGACCTCCTCTAGCTCGAAGAACAAGCTCTCCGCGGCCGAGCGCGCGGCCCTCAATCGCCTCTCGAACGTCCGCGACCAGCGGAAGCCGTTTCAGAACCTATGCCGCCGTGTGGTGTCGAGCACGCTCGAGCGCTACTTGCCTGGCGACGGACCCGTGATTGAGATCGGCATGGGAGACGGGCAGCTCCGTCAGCTACTGCCGACGGAGCTTCTGCCGCGCATGCTGCACACCGAGCCTCAGGCGGCCGCCAGCCGGGCCTTTCGCAAGCAACACCCCGAGATTTCGGTGACGCATGCCCCGGCGGAGCGCCTGCCGTTCGAAGCCGGCAGCGCCGCAGCGGTCATCGCCCTCTGTGTGATGGACGTGGTGCCCGACGGCCCAGCTGTCGCTCAGGAACTCGCTCGGGTGCTTCGATCGGGAGGGCGCTTCATCCATTGGCTCGACATGTCGACGGTGCTGGCGCCCGTGGTGGCCGCGCTTTCGGGGACCGATCTCCTCTTCATCCCCAACGTGTTCGGCGATCCGAGCGGTGCCGAGTGGCCAGAAGATCTTTTCATTCTGCCGCGCCCGCAGCTGGCCACGGTTGTAACGATCTTACACAGGCACGGGCACCCGCTGGCGCGCCCGCTCGCTCAGTACCAGGCGACGTTCTCGGCATCACCCCTGGCAGTTGGAGCTGCGGCGGCCGAGCTGGCGCAGCTGCAAGATGACGCGCAGCTGCGTGCGGCGCTTTTCGGCGCCTTCCGAGCTGCGTCGGAGCTCGCCACGCCGGACGAGCGCGCTCGTCTCGCCAGCTTCACCGGGCGTCCCGTTTCTTCCGCGCGCCACTTCGAGCAACGCTTGCGCAGCTGGTTCGGCGAAGGGTCGGGCTTCCGAATAGAGCAGTCGGACCTACACCGCGCGTGGGAATGCTCACCCCGCGGAGAGAATCCGCCTTACAGCAGTTGCTGCGTCGGAGAACAGCGCTATCTTCAATATGCTCCGGACGCGCTGCTCTGCTCTGACGCCGAGCTGCCCTCCGAAGCCGATAGCTTGACCGAGCTCGGCGTATTCGCGTTCGTCGCTACGCGAATTTGACGGCGCTCGTAGAAGGTCAAAAAACGCAGCGGCAATATTTGAAGGAAATGGGCCGCGCCTGCCCTGGACTCTCAATGATTGGAAGGCGCGGGTTGCCGCGATGAGCTGGTGGAGGAGAACGACGATGCCGAGACGCATCCAAGGCACGGGTTTGTGCGCCGCCGTGTTGGCGCTGAGCTTCGGAGCCATTTCATGTACGGCCGTTCTAGACGGAACGGCCCCCACAGGCAGCGATCCTGCCAATCCTACCGGTGGAACGAGCTCCACGGGTGGAACGAGCGGAGGGGGCGGTAGCAGCGCGAGCACTGGCGGGATCGCCCCGCAGACGGTGCCTGGCTACAAGGCCATCCATCGTCTCAATCGAAATGAGTACAACTCGACTGTTGGGGATGTGCTGTTCACCGCACTAACGCCCGCCAACGGTTCCTGGCGCGACGGCGAGATCAACGGCTTCGACAACGTCGCCGACCAGCAGTTCGTCGACGTCGACCAGTACCAGCGTTACTTCGACGCAGCTGGGACGTTGGCCGACGACGTCATCAACAACGCGCAGTTTCGCACCAAGTTCATGGCCTGCGCGACGCCCGACGCCGCATGCGTGGACGCCACCATCAATAAGCTGGGCCTCTACTTGTTCCGGCGGCCGCTCGCCGCGAACGAGCTCGCCAACTACAAGACGGTCTACACGGCCGCCACGGGTCAGGGCGAAAATCACGACGGGTCGATCAAGCAGGTGCTGCGTGCCCTGCTGGCCAGCGCCGAATTCCTCTATCGCATGGAGTTCGACGCCAACCCGACCTCGACGGACAAGCACCCCCTCACCCCGTACGAGCTGGCGACCCGCCTTTCCTACTTCCTCTGGAGCAGCGCGCCCGACGACGGCCTCCTGGCGGCCGCAGCTGACGGCTCTATTGCGCAGGATGCCGGGCTCAAATCGTCGGTGGGTCGCTTGCTCGGCGATGGCACCCGGGCGGAGCGCTTCACCCGGAACTTCTACGGGCAATGGCTGGGGGCCCGTCGGGTCGCCGACCACGCGGTCGCTGCGGACGTTTATCCAAAGTGGAACCCGGCACTCGCCACCGCCATGGCCGAGGAGATGTACGCGTACTTCGACGACTTCTTGAAGAGCGATCGCTCGTGGCTCGAGTTCCTCACCGCCGACGAGAACTTCGTCGACGGGCCGCTGGCCGAGCTCTACGGCATGCAGGCGCCGAGCGCTTCTGGCATGCAGAAGGTGACGAACACCGCCGACAAGCGCGTGGGCTTTTTGGGCTTGGGTGGCTTTTTGGCCCAATCGTCGCTCGATCGGCGCACCTCGCCGACGCTGCGCGGTCGCTGGATCATGATCAACCTGCTCTGCACGCATCCGCCACCCCCGCCGGAGAACGTGCCGAAGATCGAAGCGTCGGCCGGTGAAACCGACCTGTCGAAGGGCAACGTGCGCGCCATTCTCGAGACGCACCGAACCAACAAGACTTGCGCCAATTGCCACAAGTTGTTCGATCCCTACGGCATTCCGCTCGAGCAGTTCGACGGCATCGGGGCATACCGCACCACCTATGGTGACGGCTCGCAGGTGCTACTCGACACCGAGCTCGAAGACGGCTCGACCGTCACGGGTCTCGATCAGCTGATCCCCAAGCTCGCAGCGGATCCGCGCTTCACGCAATGCATCGCCGACAACATGTTCGGCTACAGCTTGGGCCGCGTCCTCATCGAGGCGAAGGACCGCGACGGCCTGAACACCATTCAGGCTCAATGGAACAACGGTAAGGACCCGCTCAGCGTCAAGCGCTTGATCGAAACGGTCGCGCTCGGCGAAGGCTTCCGCACCCGGAGTGGCCAACCGGCCCAGTGAGGAATGAGAGAGATGAACCGCTTCATCACCCGTCGAAATATCCTGCGTGGCGCCGGCGTGGCGCTCGCGCTGCCGTGGATGGAATCGCTGGCTCCGCGTCACGCTCTGGCGCAGGCCGCGGTGCGCAAGCGCTTCCTGCCCATCTTCCTGCCGAACGGTGCGGCCGAGTTGTGGAAGCCGCAAAATCCGGGCGTGGCCGGGGCCTGGAGCCTTTCCTCCGTGCTCGAGCCGCTCACGCCGCTCAAGGCGAAGGTCACGGTGCTCACCAACCTGGAGAACGGTACTTCGTTCAACGCGAACGGCGGCTCCAGCGTCGAGCCTAGCCACGGCCGCCAGCCCGCTGCTTGGCTGGCATGTCGCGATCCGGCTGGGGGTCAGAACCTGATGTCGGTGGACCAACGCATCGCCAAGTTCCTCGGGACCGCGACGCCGCTGCCTTCGCTCCAGGTCGGCCTCTCCACGACGGCCAGCTTCTGCGACCAGAATCCGTGCGCCAACAGCCGCAGCGTGTCTTGGAGCGCGACCAACACGGCGATGTACAAGTCCATCGACCCGCTGGAGGTGTTCAACAAGCTCGTCGGCTTCACGATGCCCGACAAGCCCAACGACGGGACCGCCCAGCTCGAAGCGCAAAAGCGGGTCGCGCTCAACAAGAGCGTGCTCGACGCGGTGGTGAACAACGTCGGCTTCTCACGGGCCAAGCTGGGTAAGGCCGATCAAGACCGCCTCGACATGTTCCTCACCTCGGTCCGCGAGGTGGAGAAGAAGGCGACGGATCTGTCGTCCGGCATGGGCGGGCTGGCTTGCACGCCGATCGCGAAGCCCACCATGGGCAGCGAAACCAACCCGATCAACAACGACAACTACGCGCGCCAGAACAACGCGAACTACAACAAGGGCAAGCACGCCGAGATCATGAACGATCTCATCGTGATGGCCTTTCAGTGCGACGCGACGCGCGTCATCACGTACATGCTCGAGGACGAGCGCTCGGAGTTCGCGTACGACCACGTCACGCGCCGCACCTTCACGGAGACAGGCTCGACCGAAGCCGGTGGAACGTGCCCCGAGTATCACAACGGTGGGCAGCACGGCACGCAGAACGACTTCGCCACCATCACCTGGTGGAACGTCGGTCAGGTCGCCGCGCTCTGCCAAAAGCTCGACGCCATCCCGGAAGAGAACGGGAAGACGGTGCTCGACAACACGCTGGTGTTCTTCGGCGGCGCGATGCACGGCAGCAACCACGCCTGCAACGAGCTACCGACGGCGCTCATCGGTAGCGGTGGCGGCACCTTCAAGACCGACATGCACTACGCGTTCGACAAGCGCTGGCTGCGCGACCTGCACTACACGGTCATGACCGAGATGTACGGCATGTCGGGTGCAGACGTGGACAGCTTCGGCGCCGAACGGACGGACAAGCCCAAGACCAAGATCAGCGAGATCTTGGCCGGCTGAAGCAGCAGGCGAGGCGCGCCGGCACCAGTACGGCGCGGTTGGCCTCGATGTTCCAGGACGGGCCGTTGTCACCGCTGGGCGTGGCCGCCGTCGGCAGGATGACCCAGACGCCGTTGTCACGCGCGAGCTGGCCGACTTCCGTGAGGTTGGCCATCGGCTGGGCCGAGGCCAGGTTGTAGTGCAGCACGTACATCGCCGGCGCGTTGGGCGCGACATTGGGCGGCTTCATGTAGGTGATGGTGCGGGCGATGCCGTCCGCCGGGGTGAACACCTCGCGGGTGACTTCCACGCCCTCGAACGGCAGCAGGGCCGCCGAGGCGACCGCCGGGAACAGGGCTCCTGCCCAAGACAGCAGGGCCGCAAGCAGCGGCAGGGATTTTTTCATTGCCATGGATGGTTGGATTTCTACTGGTTGGAACTG
>JBEHXA010000021.1:0-27285 GCA_048498935.1 Myxococcota bacterium | reverse complement strand
CGCGAAGACACCGGGGCCACCGACGGCGGCGGCATGACCGACGGCGGCGGGGGCAAGGAAGACGGCAGTGTTCGCGTTTGCGCGCTGCGAACCCCTGGGAAAGCAACCAAGTTGTGGCGCCCGGACTCGTCGCGATGCTGCGCCACTAGTAAGAGCAGGTTCTGCCAATTGGAGCCTATCGAGTCGCGATCAGGCCAACCTGCGCTGCACGGCTCGAAGGTACCGTCGTTCCAGCGCAGGATCTCGAGCGCTGCTGGCTCACCAATGCCACGTCGACTCACCGCGTGAACGATTTGGCCACCGCGAAAGAACAAATACCCAACCTCGCCGCCGGAGCTCACGCGAATCACTCGCTCGCGCCCGGACAGACACTCCATCTGCACCAAGTCGGCGAGGCTCGCGCCGTGAAGGCTCGCGCGAAAACCACTCTCGCGCATGGTGCTGGGGAACTCATCGCCGCTATTCATCGCTGGCATGGTGACTCCAAGAACGAACGACCATTGCTTCATGGACGATGGACTCACGTAGTCGTCATTTCAAGTGAGAACTTGTCACCCTTCGCGCTTCAATAGGAATTGTCTCGGGCGTCCGCCGGGCTATCACCCCCGGCAGTCTCACCAGTCTCAGCGGTCTCGCATCGCGCGTGCGTCAGCGCGCCGATTCAGCAGAATTTTCGCGGGACACGCGCGCGAAACAAAAGCGAAATGGCTGTCCCCGCATGCTCATCAACATCGAGGCTTCGTGGTCGCGGCGCGTCGAGCGCCGTCGTCACGAGCGAGCCACATGTTCGACCCATCACTCCAAGAGGTAGCCAAGCAGGCAAGCGATACCGCACAAGGTCTCGGTAACCTGACTGTCTCGGCCAACCTCGTCTGGACGTGCATCTGCGCGTTCCTGGTGATGTTCATGCAAGCGGGCTTCGCCTTGGTGGAGACGGGTCTCACCCGCTCCAAGAACGTCGCCCACACCATGGCGATGAACTTCATCGTCTACGCGATCGGGATCATCGGCTTCTGGGCACTCGGTTTTGGGCTGCAAATGGGCGGCGTGGGCGCCCTGAGCACCTTCGGCGGCGACGCTTCGTTGTCCCACGAGGTGAGCATCGACGTCGGCGGCAAAGAGTGGGGACTCTTCGGAGCTAGCGGCTTCTTTTTGCCGGTGACCACGTTCACCCCCGCGATCGCGGCGATGTTCCTGTTCCAAATGGTGTTCATGGACACCACCGCCACCATCCCGACTGGCGCGCTCGCCGAGCGTTGGAAGTTCACGAGCTTCATCATCTTCAGCTTCGTGATCTCGACGCTGATCTATCCCATCTACGCAAACTGGGTCTGGGGCGGCGGCTGGCTGTCGGCGCTCGGCCGCAACTACGGTCTCGGTCACGGGCATGTCGACTTCGCCGGCTCGTCCGTCGTGCACATGACTGGCGGCGTGACCGCACTGGTGACCTGCAAGCTGCTGGGGCCTCGCATCGGCAAGTACAACGCCGACGGCAGCCCCAACGCGATCCCCGGACACAACATTCCGATGGCGGTGCTGGGCACCTTCATCCTGTGCTTCGGGTGGTTCGGCTTCAACCCCGGTTCGACCCTGGCAGCTGCCGACACGCGCTTCGCGATCGTCGCGGTCAACACCATGCTCGCATCGGCCTCGGGCGCGTTGGTGGGCACGCTTTACGGCAAGCTGAAGTTCGGCAAGCCAGACCCGACTTGGATGTGCAACGGTATGCTCGCGGGCCTCGTCGCGATCACGGCGCCCTGCGCGTTCGTGAGCGCCAACGCCGCGCTCTTGATCGGAGCCGTGTCAGGTTGCCTGGTGATCGTGGCCGCCATCTTCGTCGAGACGACGCTGCGTATCGACGACCCGGTCGGCGCCATCGCGGTTCACGGCGTCAACGGCGCTTGGGGCATCGTAGCGCTGGGCCTGTTCGCCAACGGTACTTATGGCGAAGGGTTCAACGGCGTCCCCGGAACGGTCAAAGGCCTTTTCTACGGCGACAGCGGACAGCTCGTCGCCGAGCTCATCGGCATCGGGGCAAACATCGCTTACGTCGCCACGATGGCCGGCATCTCGTTTTGGATCATCGGCAAGCTCGTCGGCAATCGAGTCTCGACCGAGATCGAGCTAGCGGGGCTCGACGTCCCCGAAATGGGCGTCGACGGCTACGTCGGCGACCCCGGAATTCAACTACCCGAAGAAGCACAGAGCAGCGCTGCTCCTTCACGCCAATTCTACATGGCCGAACCCATGGGAGGCGCCGGCCACTAGGCGACGGCGTACGCCGCGCCTCCTTTCAAGATCACCCTCGGCCAGAGGGACTCCTCGCCCGAAGGCCACTTACGACAGCAGACAGACCAAAAAAAACAACCCAATACATACGCGGCAACCGACGGCCGCCGGGTCCACGCAGCCCGGCGGCCGTCACTAATTTGGGGCTGTTCTTGGGCCCGTTTGCGGGCTCGGCTCGCGCGGCGGAAGAAACGGAGTACATTCGATCCTGGGAGTGAGGGTTGATGCGATCGGATGCGTGGTGCCTCTGTCTAGTGCTGGTCGCGTGCGGGCAGACTCAACGGATTGCTCCGGGGCCGACGCTGTCGCCGGAGTCAGCTGACGACTCCGATGGTGGCGCCGCAGGTAGCGGGGCGAGCGTCGGGGAAACGTCAGCGCGCCTCGTCACCTGGCGCTTGGAGGCCCAAGGCACCGCACCACTCGTGCTCGGCGTGCTCGACCGCGAGCGCGGCGAGCACTGTCAATTTGCTCGGGGTCGCGATGGCACCTGGCGCTGTTCACCCCTGCAACCCGCGCCTCAGACAGTGCCGACGGTGGCGAGCCCTGCCTGCGAAGCCGCCATCCCGACCGAAAACCAACGCGATGACTGGCCTAGCGCGACACCGATCGAGGAAGGCGCCATTCTGACCGGTCGCCTGCGCCGCCAGCAACTGCGCGACGCCGACGGTGGCGTTTTCGACGTCGGAGTCTGGGACACGCATTGGAACGCGAACTGCTCCTTGCACAACGACTCCACTCAAAGCGAGTGCAGCATCCGAACAACCGACAGCGTGGCGCACTATTTCGCTGACGAGGGTTGCACGGTTCAGATCTGGCCGATCGCGTGCGCGGGCTCACTCGCGATCAAGGACTTCGAGGACAACTACACGGCCTTCGGAGAAGCATGGACTGGGCCGGCCTACGCTTCCGTCAAGGGCTGCCGCCCAGTGGGTGACTACGATCCTCAAGCCGGTTTTGCATTCATGGGCGCCCCGCTCGCCACGACTGACGCGGTCCAAGCCGTGACCTGGGGGCGCGAGGGCAGCGGACGACTGCGCGCCTACGGACTCCAAACCGATACAGGCCTCGAGTTCGTCGGAGATCGCGAGGCCTCGGGCTCGCGCTACTTCGACGACGAGCTCAAGCGCGACTGCGATCCGATCTGGACGCCCGAAGGTCTCGTGCGCTGCTTGCCCGTCGACGTCCCGCGATTCGCAACGTTCCCCGGGGAAGCCAGCTACAGTGATCCCGCCTGCACGGTCCCTGCGTACTGGACAGGACCACGGCAAGACGACGGCCCGCTCGTGCTCGTGAACTTGGACGAGAACAGGCACCTCCACGCCGTGTCGCTCAATCGCGCCGAACCGCTGGCGACGGTCTACACGCCCGTCAACCCCGGCGACGGCACCGGACCGATTTGCCAGGGCTCCGCAGCGGAAGGCTCCTTCGTCCAAGCCGGGGCCGAACTCACCTGGGACGCATACGCCGCGTTCGAAGAAGTGAACGGCCTGCCCTGACTCGACCTCGGTGCGGTCGCTACTCTTCCGGAGTGACGTCGACCGCAACCGCGAGGTTGTGCTGCCCGCCGCCGAGCACGATGCCGCGCAGCGGGCTCACGTCACTGAAGTCGCGCCCCCAAGCGACCGTCACGTGGCGCTCTCCGGGGAACACGGCGTTGGTCGGATCGAAATCGATCCAGCCCAGCGCGGGCAAGAACGCCGAAGCCCAGGCGTGAGAGGCGTCCGCCCCGACCAGCTTGGGGCGTCCGGGCGGCGCGTCGGTCTCCAAGTAACCGGACACGTAGCGCCCGGCTAGACCGAGCGAGCGCAAACACCCGACCGCGAGCTGAGCGAAGTCCTGACACACGCCGCGCCGTTCGCGCAGCACCTGGGCGAGCGGTGTGCTCACGTCGGTCGCGAGCGGCTCGTATTTGAACTCCCTGAAGATCCGCTCGGAGAGCTCGCCCACTGCATCGACGAACGGCCGCCCCGGCGTGAAGGTCGGCGCCGCGTACTCGGCCAACAAATGATGGCTGCGCACCAGCGGCGAATCGAAGCAAAACTCCCGCGCCGAGGTCAGCGCGCGATCGCGCTCCAGCTGCTCGCGGACCTTTTCCCAAGACAGCCGGGTCGCCGGGCTCAGCTGAAGTTGCGGCGGCGCCACTTCAACCCGGCTCTCGCATTTGACCTCGAGCACCTCGTGCGGCGACAAGATCTCGACCTGGTGCGTGACGTTGCCGAAGTAGTCGCGCCCCGTCTGCAGCTCCGCCTGATCGGGAGCGATGCGGATGCGACTCTCGAGCACGCGCTGGTGCGCGAGCCCTCGCGGCTCCAAGTGCAGTGCGTGCGTCGCATGCAGCACCGGGCTCTCGTACTCGTAGCGCGTGGTGTGCGCGACTCGGTAACGCCTCACGTCGCCTCCAAATCCTCGTTGACCCAGTGCGGCGGCGACACCGCGCGCTCCTTGGAGAGCAGCGAGAACCAGGTCGCGCTGATGTCGTCCGAGAGCTGCCAGAACAGCACGTGGGCTTCTTCGAGCAGCTGGCGCAGCCCGGCACCGTCCCCGGCACAGGCCTGCTCTACGTCGGCGGTAAGCAGGCTGCTTTCCAGGGTGATGACGCGGCGTTCGGCCCGCCCGCGCACCACGCCTTCATGACCCGGCAACCGCCGCAGGTGATCCTTGGCGAGCTCCACCTGATACGCGACGGAGCGCGGATTCGTGGTGTCGGTGAGCAAGAGGTCGACGACCGGCGGTGCCTGCAAGCTCGACAGGTAGCGCGCACGGTACGTGAGCAAACTGTCGGCGACCTCGAGCAACGCTTCCATGTGTAGCCGCGTAGCGCCCGGCGGCAGAAACGATTGCAGCAGCACGACGACATAGGCGCCGCGCTCGATGCGCCGTCCCAGATCGAGGAAAGTCCAGGCGTGCCCGCGCACCATGTTGTCGAGCGTGGTGCCGCTGACCGCCGCCAGCCCGAAAATCAGCTGATCGAGCGCCTCGATCGCCTGCGCTGGGCTGGTCAGGTCGCGGCTCTCGAGACCGCTCAAGCTGCGCGTGAGGCGACGCAGCACATGCCAAGCGTCGCGCGAGAGACGGCTGCGCACGCTCAGCGTGAGGCCGTGGATGCGCGCCAGCATCGAGGGTAACCCCTCTTGCGCCACGCGATCCGCCAGCAAGCCGTAGAGCAAAGCTTCGGCCGGCGAAGCTTCTTGGCTGGGGTGCGGGACGCCAGGCGAGCCGCCCGCCGTGCGCGGAATGACGCCGAGCTTTTGCATCGTCTCGATGATCGCGGCGAGCACCAACGGCGCGTCGGGCCCCGCCTCGGAGCCGATGCGCTCGAAGCCCGCGCGAGCCAGCCGGGCAGTAGCGTCCACGCGCTCGACGTAGCGCCCGAGCCAAAAAATGTCGTCGAGCAAGCGGCTGGGCAGATCGAGGCCACCGCGACGCAGCTCGACCCGCTGATCCGGCATCGTGGGCAGCTGGGGCTCGGCGCTGCCGGCTGCGGCCGGGATCCACACGTCCTTGCTGAAGGCGTTGCTCTTGATGGCCAGGAACAAGCCGTCCGGCGCCTCGTTGATGCGCGCCAGGCCGCCCGGCATCACGTCGTAGTCGCCGCCGTCGCGCACCAAGAACGAGCGAAACGCGACCGTACCGGTCGACAGCGAGCCGCGGTCGAGCACCGGCAGAGCCGAGAGCTCGGGCCAGCGCTCGGCGACGAAATCTCCCGAATGGACGCGCAGGCGATCGAACAGCTCGCGTCGAGCGTCGGTCGAGAGTTGAGACGGAAAGTACGGCTCGCCTCGCCGGTCACCGAAGGCCGGCTTGATCACGAAGTCGTCGGGATGTGCCAGCACCTCGCGCAGTGAGTCGGGGTCGCCACACCAAAGCGTCGGCACCGATTCGAGCGCCAGCGGCTCACCCAGCAGGTGCCGGCACAACGCCGGCAAGTACGCCTTGAAGGCGGGTGTTTCGCCGATCACCGCGCCCAGCGGATTGGCCAGACCGACGTTGCCGAGCCGCGCCGCCGAGGTGAGCCCGGCGACACCGCTCAGCGAATCCTCACGCAGCTCGAGCGGGTCGGACCAGGCATCGCCGATGCGGCGCAGCACCACGTCCACCTTGCGCAGCCCCGACAAGGTCTTCAGAAAGACCTCGCCGCCGCGCACGCTCAGATCGCGACCTTCCACGAGCTCATAACCGAGGTAGCGCGCCAGGTAGGCGTGCTCGAAGGAGCTCTCATCGCGCGCGCCCGCCGATAGCAAGACGACGCGCGGCTGTTCGCGGGTACCGGGCGGCGCCAAGCTCTCGACCGTGCGCCGCACCTTGGCGAAGAAGCCGGCGACGCGCTCGACCCGGTACGCCACGAACAAGTCCGGCAACGTGCGGCCGAGCACCAGGCGGTTTTCGAGCGCGTAGCCGGCGCCCGTGGGCGCCTGGGTGCGATCCGAGAAGACCCGGAAGCGACCGTACGGATCGCGACCAATGTCGGCTGCGTAGAGGTGCAACCACTCGCCGCCAATCGGCTGCCAGCCGTGACAGGCGCGCAAGAACTCGGGGTGACCGAGCACCAACTCGGCCGGCAAGAGCCCATCACGCACCAGCTGCTGAGTGCCGTAACAATCGCGGATGACCGCGTTCAGCAGCCGCGCGCGCTGCCGCAGGCCGCTGCACAGCGAGAGCCACTCGGTGCGGTCGAGCACCAGCGGCACTGCATCGAGCTGCCAGGGCCGATTCGTACCCTCGGGAACGCCGAGGATGTTGAACGTGACCTCTTGCTGGTTGATGCGCTGCCGCACCAGGCGCCCCAGCTCCTCGAGCTCCCCCATATCCTTGCTCTCGAGGAAATGGGCGAGCTGGGCCTGATGGGGGCGGATTGCTCCCGCGCTGTCACGGAGCTCGTCGAAGCTGCCCGCGCGCTTGGACGGAGGAATGCTCGAGCGGCGCTCCTGAGTCTGCTCCACGATGCCCCTTGTAGGCGAAGAGAGCGCCCTCTGTCGATTCGACTGGCCGATCACGAGAATGCTCGGACTACTGGATCCAGCGCAAATCCAGCGTCATCGGAAAGTCTTTGTTGATCGCCACCGGCTGCGGCAGGTGGGTGCCTTGACGGTGCCCAAAGGCGTTGAAGCGTGCGATGCGGCGCCCCTCCGCGGCCGCTGCATTGACGGGCCGGTCGAAAGCCGCGCGCCCACCGGCGTGCACCACGTGGTACGTCGCGCCCGCGATCGAGCGCTCGTTCCAGCGGTCGTAGAGGTCGACATGAAGGGGACCGTGCGTGCCGATCGTCGGGTGGAGGCACGACGGCGGTTGCCACGCTCGATAGCGCACGCCGCACACGTACTCGCCGCGCGTGCCGGTCGAGTGCAGCGGCATCTCGACGCCGTTGACGCTCACCAGGTGTCGCTCCGGCGCGATGCCGAACACGCGCACCTGCAAGCGCTCGAGCGACGAGTCGACGTAGCGCGCCTGGCCACCCGCAGTGCTCTCTTCGCCGAGCACGTTCCACGGCTCGAGCGCGCCGCGCAGCTCCAGCGTGGTCGTGTCTTTGACCACGCTGCCCAGCATCGGGAACCGAAACTCGAAATGAGGCTTGAACCAGGCTGGATCGAGCGAAACACCGCGCCGCGCAAGCTCGCCCAGCACGTCCTGGAAATCCAGGTCGACGAAGTAGGGCAAGAGGAAGCGGTCGTGCACCTGCGTGCCCCAATGCACGAGCGGCTGCTGGTACGGCTCCTCCCAGAAGCTCGCCAGGAGGCCGCGAATCAGGAGCTGCGTCGCGGACGACATGCGCGCGTGCGGCGGCATCTCGAACGAGCGCAGCTCGACCAACCCCAAACGCCCCGTGGGACCGTCGGGCGAGTAGAGTTTGTCGATGCAGATCTCGGTGCGGTGCGTGTTACCCGTCACGTCGACCAGCAAGTTGCGGAAGATGCGATCGACGAGCCAGGGCGGGCAGCTCACGCCGCGCGGAGGCAGTCGCGAGATCGCCAGCGCCAGCTCGTGGACCGAATCGTCGCGGCCTTCATCGGTGCGCGGTGCCTGCGAAGTCGGACCGATGAACCGGCCGGAGAACAGGTAAGAGAGCGACGGATGGTTGTGCCAAAACGAGACGAGGCTCGCCAGCAGGTCGGGACGCCGCAAAAATGGGCTATCGGCCGCAGTCGCGGCGCCCATCACGAAGTGATTGCCGCCACCCGAACCGATGTGCGCGCCGTCGAGCTCGAACTTCTCGGCAACGAGGTGCTCGGCGCGCGCCTCCTCGTAGAGCAGCTCCGTCTGTGCGATGAGCTCGGGGAACGAGCGCACGAACGGCACGTTGACCTCGATCACACCTGGGTCGGGCGTGACCTTGAAGTTACCGAGCCGCGGATCGTCCGGCGGCGGGTAGCCCTCGAGCTGCACCGGGACGCCTTGCTCCTTGGCGACTGCTTCGACCGCGGCCACGAGCTCGAGGTAACCTTCGAGCGTCGGGATCGGCGGCATGAAGATGCGCAAAGCGCCTTCACGCGGCTCCGCAACGAGCGCAGTGCGCACGATGCCATAGGCCGATTCGAACGCGGTCGGGGCCGCGCGGCGCACACCGTGCGCATCGAGCGCCGGCTTCGGCGGCTCGGGTTTGGCGCCATCGCCTTGGCCTGGTCCGTAGCCGCGGCTGCGATCGAAGCTGATCGGCTCGGGCCGGCCGCTGTATTGCTGCGGCCCAGCTTGCGCGCCGCGCGCTCCCACCGGGAACATGAACTGTCGCGGCAGTGGCGGGCGTTCTTGAAACGGATCGAGCGCCGGTTCGAAGCCGCGATCTTGCGTCTCGGCCCAGGGCTGCGAGTCGAGCGGCAAACGAAAGCCCGCCGCCGAGTCACCGGGGATCAAGAAGCAGTGCTCATCGCGCAAGAACCAGCGCCCGCTCACCCAACGCCCCCAATGCGCCAGCGGCAGCACGTGGCCAACCACCGTATTCAGACCTTGGCGGAAGACGCGCGTGAGCCTTTCACGCTCGATCGGATCGTCGAGCCGGGACTCCAGCGGATCCACGTTGGTGGGCAGCCGGCGCTCACGCCACAGGTGATACCAGGCGTCTTCGTAAGCCGGCATGGTGCCCGGCTGCTCGAGCGAGAGCAGCTCCGTGAGGCGCTTCACGAAGCGCTCGGAGACGGCCGCGTCGTGGCCGTAGTTCGTGCCGCTCATCGCCACGAGCGACGGCTCGCTCCACGTCGGCACACCGTCGTGACGAAAGTAGCAAGAGAGCGCCCAGCGCGGCAGCGGCTCGCCCGGGTACCATTTGCCCTGACCGTGAAAGAGAAAGCCTCCGGGCTGCCAAGCGCCGTGCAAACGGCGCAGCAGCTTGTCGCCCATCTCTTGCTTGCGCCCGCCCAGCGCCGCGGTGTTCCACTCCGGCGCGTCCGGCTCGCGGCTGCTGACGAACGTCGGCTCACCGCCCATGGTCAGGCGCACATCGCCTTCGACCAAGCGCCGATCGACCTCGGCGCCGCACGCCACCAAGGCCGCCCACTCTTCATCGGTGTACGGCTTGGTGACGCGTGGCCGATCGATGACGCGCTCCACCTTCATCTCGAAGCCGAACTCGGTCTCGACTTTTTCGAATAGCCCGCCTTCGATGGGCGCGGCCGATGACGGCTCAGGCGAGCAGGCAAGCGGGATGTGTCCCTCCGCCGCAAACAATCCAGACGTCGGATCAAGGCCAATCCAGCCTGCCCCGGGCACGTAGGCTTCGCACCAGGCGTGCAGGTCTGTGAAGTCTGCTTCGGGCCCGGTCGGGCCTTCGAGCGGCTTTTGATCGGGGACCAGCTGGATCAGGTAACCGGAGACGAAGCGCGCCGCGATGCCGAGCTCCCGCAGCACATGGACCAAAAGCCAGCTGGAGTCGCGGCACGAGCCGCGCCCCTTCTCCAGCGTCTCTTCGGGCGTTTGCACGCCCGGCTCCATGCGGATGACGTAGTCGACGGCTTCACGCACCGCTCGGTTCACGTCGACCAAAAAGTCGACGGTACCGCGCGACGACAGATCGAGCTTCGCCATCAAGCTGCGAAACGCCGGGCCGCGCTCACTCTTGGCCAGGTACGGCAATAGCTCGCGACCGAGCCCCGGTGCATAGCTGAACGGGTACTTCTGCGCGCTATCTTCCAGGAAGAAGTCGAACGGATTGATGGCCTCCAGATCGGCGACCAAGTCCACCGCGACCTCGAACACTTTGGTGCGTTCGGGCACCACCACGCGCGCCAGGAAGTTTCCCTGCGGATCTTGCTGCCAGTTCAGGAAGTGTTGACTCGGCTCGATGCGCAGCGAGTAGCTGAGCACCGGCGTGCGCGTGTGCGGGGCCGGTCGTAAGCGCACGACTTGGTGCCCCAGCAAGGCTGGCTGGGCGTAGCGGTAGCTGGTTTTGTGGGTGAGGGCGACGCGGATGGCCATAATTCGGACCTAGAAAGCAGCGGCGAAAGCGCCGCGCTGAAGCTCGAGCTCAGAGCTCGAAGAACTGCATTTGGACAGCGCCGCCGACGTCGTTCAGCTGCAGCTGCAGTGAATCGACGTATTGGTGGAGTCCTTGATCCATGATCTCTTCGATCTTCGCGTAGTCCAGCTCGGAGCGAAGCCGACCCAGCAGGCGCTCGGACTCGCTCTGAAACGCTCCGCTCGAATTGCTGCCGCAGATGGAGTGCAAACTCTCGTGCGCGCGCCGCACGCAGCGCAGGATGCTACGTGGGAAGTTGCCGTCGAGCAGCAAAAACTCCGAGACGAGCGCGGAGGTCGGGACGTGGTGGACCTGACGATACATCTGCAGCGCGCTGACCGAATTGAGCAGCGTCGTCCAGCCTGCTTGATCGGCATGCGAGCCGCTGCCGTTCTGCGACTGACTCTGGGATTGTGTGGCGGACTGCGAGGGCGAAAGCAAAAAGTACTTCACGTCCAAAATTCGCGAAGTTTTGTCGGCGCGTTCCAACATGCGACCCAGATGGGCGAAGTGGAAAGCTTCACCCCGGGATAGCGTAGCGTTGGTGACGCCTTCGAAATAGATTCCGGCACGTTTCACGCGTGCGCAGAAGTCGATCATGTCCTCGGGCTGCGCGCCGCCCTGACGCGAGCTCTGCACCACCATCAGGTAGAACTCGTTCAGCTCCTGCCACATCTCGCGCGAAATGATGTCTCGCACGCTGCGGGCGTTTTCGCGAGCGTGCGAGACGCTCGACAGGATCGAGCTCGAGTACTCCTCGTCGAAGGTCAGAAACTGCGTGACGTTGGCGGGAGTGGCGGCGCCGTACTTCTTCTCGAACAGCTCCTGATCGCCGGTGGTGTGCACCAGAGACGCCCAATCGCGGGCGCTGTTGCCCGACGACTCGAGCATCAGGTTCAGGCTCACATCGATGAAGCGCGCGACATTTTCGGCGCGTTCGACGTAGCGACTTGCCCAGTAGATGGCGTCAGCGACTCGGCTCAACATGACTTGCTCACTTCTCGATGCGCTCGCGCTTTCAGCACCTTCACGACGCGAGCACCCAGGTATCTTTGCTGCCACCACCTTGCGACGAGTTGACGACGAGCGAGCCCTTTTTGAGCGCCACGCGCGTCAGCCCGCCCGGGCTCACGTGAATGTTTTCCCCGTAAAGCACGTAGGGACGGAGGTCGACGTGGCGCGCTTCGATGCCGCCTTCCACGATGGTCGGCACGCGCGAGAGCGACAGCGTCGGCTGCGCGATGTAGCCGCGCGGATTCTGCTTGATGCGCTCGGCAAAGTCGGCGCGCTCGGCGGCGGTCGAATGGGGACCGACCAGCATGCCGTAGCCGCCGGCGCCGTCGGTAGCTTTCACCACCAACGCTTCGAGGTGTGAGAGCACGTAGCTGCGCGCCTCGTCCTCGGAGCAGATGTAAGTCGGGACGTTGGGGATGATGGCGTCCTGATCGAGGTAGTACTTGATGATGCGCTCGACGTAGCGATAGATGGCCTTGTCGTCGGCCACCCCGGTGCCGGGCGCGTTGGCCAGGGCGACGCGCCCCTTCAAGTACACCTCGAAGATGCCCGGCACGCCGAGCAGCGAATCCGGCCTGAACGCCAGCGGATCCATGTAGTCGTCGCTGACGCGCCGGTACACGACGTCGATGCGCTGCAGGCCCGCCGTGGTGCGCATCTGCAAAAAGCCGTCGCGCACCACCAAATCGAAGGGCTCGACCAGCTCTACGCCCATCTGCTGCGCCAAAAAGGCGTGTTCGTAATAGGCGCTGTTGTAGCGCCCCGGCGTGAGCACGACGACGCGCGGATCGGACACCGCGTCGGGGGCCAGGTGACGCAAGGTCTCGAGCAGGCGCAGCGGGTAGTCGTCCACCGGACGCACCGGCATGCTCTCGAACAAGCGCGGGAAGGTGCGCTTGAGCACCTGGCGGTTCTCGAGCACGTAGCTCACCCCCGAGGGGCAGCGCAGGTTGTCCTCGAGGACGTAGAACTCACCATCCTTGTCGCGGACCAGGTCGGAACCGGTGATGTGGCACCAAATCCCGCGTGGGGGCTTGAGCCCTTCGCACTGCGGCCGGTAGTCCGCGCACGTCTTGACCAGCTGCAGCGGCACGACGCCGTCTTTGATGATCTTCTGGTCGCCGTAGACGTCGGCGATGAACAGGTTGAGCGCCTCGATGCGTTGCTTGAGCCCCCGATCCAGGCGCTCCCACTCTTTGGCCGAGATGATGCGCGGGATGATGTCGAACGGGAAGATGCGCTCACCTTCGCCCTTCAGGGTGAAGGTGATGCCCATGCTGAGCAGCGCGCGCTCGGCCGCAGCCTGCCGCGCCAAGAGCTCCCCTTCGGGCAAACCGTTGATGCCGCTTACCAGGCGGTTACAACCGGGCCGGGGCGAGTTCGGCGCTTCGAAGATCTCGTCGAAAAAAGGACCATTTTGGGGGTCGTACCCTAGGAATTTCATCTCCTTGGCGCTTTCTCAGGCATCCAAACGCGCCCCCAGGGTCTCGGGAGCTTCGCGAATATTTCAGGTTTGTTGCGAGCTGACCAGCGCCGCGGGGCCGGGAGTTCGGGTAGCGTCCGAGGTCATGGTTTTTCCGGTGGAAGCGGTCGACCCGTTCCTGGGCATGACCGTCTCGTCGGAGACGCAGCCGAACGTGAAGCTGCGCATCGAGCGGCGCCTGGGAGAAGGCGGGACCGCGGTCGCCTACTTCGCGACCCGCTTCGGCCCGGAGGGAACCTCGCCAGTGGTGGTGAAGGTCATCCTGCCCAGCGTCATCGTGCAGGCGGGCGAGACCGCGCGCATGGTCGTACAAAAGGAAGCCGTCGCGCTCGGTCGCTTGAACGAGCGTGTACCGCCGTCACCATTCGTGGTGCGCCTGCTCGACACCGGCGAGCTCGACTACCGGGGTCGCGGCACGCCGCTGGCTTTGCCTTGGCTGGCCATCGAGTACGTGCACGGCGGCGCCGAAGGCGCGACGCTCGAAGAGCGCGTCGAGCATTGCGTGAAGACCACCGGGATCGGCTTCGGCGCCGACCGGGCGCAGCGCGTGCTGCGACACATGACGGACGGGCTGCGCGAGATCCACGAGGTTGGGGTGATCCACCGCGACATCAACCCCAACAATGTCTTGTGCTGTGGCAGCGGCAGCAGCGAGATCTTCAAGATCTCCGATTTCGGCATCGCCCGGCCGCTCGGGTTGCAGCAAACGTTCGGTAGCGCGATGGTGGGTACGCCGGGCTACATCGCGCCCGAGCAAGCGTCGGAAGGCGAAGGGCCGGTGACCTACGCATCCGACATTTTCAGCGCGGCCGCGGTGCTGTTCTTCGTGCTCACCGGTCAGCCATATTTCGAGACCAAGAGCTTTTGGCAGGTGCTGGTGGATGCCAAGCGCGAGGAGCGTCGGTCGCTGCTCGACTGCGCGACGCTCGCTCCCGAAATTCGCGACGACCTCGAGACCTGTCGCGCCATCGATCTGGCCCTCGCTCAGGCGACTGGCGCCGACGCCAGCAAGCGCCCGGCGACCGCGAAGGCCCTGGCCGCGTCGATCCTGCCCTGGCTCTCGAGCTGTCCACCAACCAAGCGGGTCGTGGCGTTCGGTCGCCCGTCGCTCATGCCCGAGTCGATGGCGAGCTGGCATTTTTCGTGGCGGCATCCGGTCGGGCACGATTGGGTGCTCACGCGCCTCGGTTGGGACGGCGACGGGCATTGCCTGGGCGCTGCGACGCACGCGCTGGTCTACTTCGATGGCGCAGGCTGGAACGACGTGCCAGCCGTGGGCCTTCCCGGCTTGGGGAAGGTTGCGCTGTGCAGTCGCGTGGGCGCGGGGCGCTGGCTCATCGGTGACGAGAACGGCAACGTCGCCGAGTACTCGCGCCTGGGCATTTCTCGCCTGCTCTCTGGTCCGAGGCGCGGCGTCAGCTTGACCGACTCGAGCGGCGATTTGGCCGATCTCGCGGCCTTCGTCGGCCACGACGAGTCGGGCCCGCTGCTCGCCGCTACGACGTCCGGGCGTTGGCTCAAACCCATCCCTATGCCCGATGCCAGCGCGCTCCTCAGTATCACGCGGCTATCGGAGCTCGAGTGGCTGGTCGTCGGTCGTTCGCGCGAAGGACGGGCACGCGCCTGGCTGCATCGACCGCTGATGTGGGACGCGAGCCCGTTGAGCGACGCGCAGGCGCGCGCGTTCACGGCGTGCGCGAGCTTGCCCGAGCGAGAGTTGGCGCTCGCGGTCGGCAGCGAGGGGGCCGTGCTGCGTGTCGACCACGGGCGCAGCGAGCTGGCGCAGCTGCCTGGTGCACCCAACCTTTCGGCGGTTGCGATCGACGTGCTGGGCCGAGCTTGGGCAGGCGCCGCTGGGCAGCTCTGGTTCAGCAGCAACTCGGGCATCAGCTGGCAGCTCGTTTTCAGGGACGAGCGCTGCACGGCGCCCTTCGTCAGCATCTTCGCCGACGTCGGGATGGTCTTCGCGGCCACGGCAGACGGCGCGGTACTCGAATGTCGCTCGGCGCCTGTCGACTCCTAGCCGTTGCCGCGCTGCTGTCCGTCAGCACGAGCGCGCTCCCGGCCTCGGCCCAAGAAGCCGAAGCTCGGCGGCAGCCGGACTGGACAGTCCCGAGCCTGCACGCGCTCGGCCTCATGACCGTGATGCGCGTGAGCGAAGCGTACCTGTGGCCTGATCCGTTCGCCGAGACCAACCCCTACGTTTTGGGCTTTCACTACCAGCAAGCCTTCACCCAACCGCCGCGCTGGGACACCTCACGGCCGCTCTTCGAAGCCGACGGCGATCGCTGGCAAATCAACGTCATCGGCCACGGCCTGTTCGGCAGCGAGCTCTACCTGCGCGCCCGCGCGTGCCGAAGGTCTCCCGGGCAAGCGCTCGCGTTCACGATCCTGGGTAGCGCCGTTTGGGAGTATGGATTCGAAGCGAACGGAGTCAGGCCGAGCGCGCTCGACCTCACGTTGACTCCCGCCCTCGGATTGGTGCTGGGCGAGGCGCGCTATTTCGGTTGGTCGAGCGCCAACCGCATGCCCCGAGGAGCCTGGCGATCCGTGCTGAAAGTGGTGTTCGACCCCCTGGGCGAGCTGGAGCGCGCCGCCGGCACCCCCTGCTAGCGGTTATCGAAGTGTACTGAACAACCGTCGATTTCTGGACCTGCGTTCAGTGATCTTGATACTGAACGGGCATGCAGCCGATGCCGCTCCCCGAAGCCCTCCTGGTCCTGGTTTTCCGCTCCGCCCGCCACAACCGCCGGCCGAACCTCACCGCCTTCTGCCGCCGCCAGCGCTGCAGCGTGGTCGAGCTCGAGCAGGCGCTTCAGCGACTCGAAGCCCGCGGACTGCTGAGCTTCGACGAGCAGGGTGAGCGTCTCACCCTCGCGGGTTTAGCCGTCGGTGCAGCCTTGGCGAAACAGCGCCCGCAGCAACGCCCGCTCGCGCATTGTCGTCCGCTCGCAGCCTAACCGAGACCTTAGCCGGTCAGCCGGGATTGTTTCCGCAACCGACACTCCACGCACCGACAAAGTATCGAGGCTCGATACTTTTCATCACCGCAACACGACGACGATACGGCTAAGAAACGCGCTGCGGGCGACAAGAGGATTGTTCTCATGTCCCTCGCCGCGCCGCTGCTGTCGGCCGTCCCAGATCGAGCCGTCAAGACGCACTGTCCCTACTGCGCGTTTCAATGTGGGATGGAGGTCTCGTTCGACAGCGCGACACCGCGACGCCTCAGCATCGCTGCCAACCCGGACTTCCCGGTCAACCGGGGGCAGATGTGCATCAAAGGGTTCACGTCGGCGGCGCTGCTCGACCACCCCGAGCGCGTCACAGCTCCGCTGCTACGCCAGAAGAGCGGACGCTTGGAGCCGGTGTCGTGGTCGGTCGCGCTCGACTTCATCGCCGACAAGCTTCGCGAACTGCAAAGCGCACACGGCCCGGCGGCGGTAGGGCTGTTCGGTAGCGGCGCGCTCACCAACGAAAAGGCGTACCTGCTGGGCAAATTCGCGCGCGTCGCGCTGCGCACGCCCAACATCGACTACAACGGGCGCTACTGCATGTCGTCGGCCGCGGCCGGGCAGAACCGCGCCTTCGGCATCGATCGGGGTATGCCATTTCCGGTCTCGGACATCGCCGAGACGCAGACGCTCATGCTGTGGGGCAGCAACTGCGCAGAGACGATGCCCCCGATCATGCAGTGGGTGTACGAGCAGCAGGCGCGCGGCGGCAGCTTGATCGTCGTCGACCCGCGCTCGACCGATACCTCCCGCAGCGCCACCTTGCACCTTCAGCCTACGCCGGGCACGGATTTACTGCTGGCCAACGGCTTGCTCGCCATCGCGCTCGAGCAAGGTCTGGTCGACCGCGAGTACGTCGCCCAGCGCACGGAAGGCTTCGAGGACTTGCGGCGCGCGCTCCTGGCCGTCGATACGACGTATGTGGAGCGGCTGACCGGAGTGCCGCTCGACAAGCAGCGCCGGGCGGTGGAGCTCCTGGCCAACGTCGAGCGCAGCATGCTGCTGTCGGGCCGCGGAGCCGAGCAGCAGTCCAAGGGGACTGCCACCGTGCTCGCGTTCACCAACTTGATGCTCATGCTGGGCAAAGTGGGCAAACCGGCTAGCGGCTACGGTTGCCTCACCGGTCAGGGCAACGGTCAGGGCGGGCGCGAACACGGGCAAAAGGCCGATCAATTGCCGGGTTATCGGCTGATCGAGAACCCGGAGCATCGCGCCGCAATCGCGCGCATTTGGGGCGTGGCGCCCGAGGCGCTGCCGGGCAAGGGCAAGAGCGCCTACGAGCTGCTCGACTCGCTCGGGCCTAGCGGCGGGATTCGCGCGCTACTGGTGTTCGGCTCCAACGTCGCCGTGGCTTCACCCAACGCGCGCAACATCGTCGACAAGCTCCGCGCGCTCGAGCTGCTCGTGGTGTGCGACGCCTTTCAAAACGAGACGGCCGAAGCCGCGCACGTCATCTTGCCGATCACGCAGTTCGGCGAGGAAGAAGGCACCCTCACCAACTTGGAGGGGCGCGTGATCCTGCGTGAGCAGGTGCGGCAGGCGCCCGAGGGCGTGAAGACCGACCTCGAGATCATGGCTGAGCTCGCGGAGCGGCTCGGCTTTTCGAAGGGCTTTCGCTTCGACGGCGCCGAGCAGGTGTTCGACGAGCTGCGCCGCGCAACCGCGGGCGCGGTAGCCGACTACAGCGGCATCAGCTACGCGCGCATTCGCGCCGAGCAAGGCGTCTTCTGGCCGTGTCCGTCGCCCGATCATCCGGGCACGCCGCGCCTCTTCAGCGAGCGCTTTCAGCACGCGGACGGCCGCGCTCGGCTGTTCGTGGTGCCGCATCGCCCTGCCGCCGAGCTACCCGACGACGCTTATCCGCTGTTTTTTACGACGGGGCGCTACAAGGAGCACTACAACTCGGGCGCCCAGACTCGGCGCGTCAACGAGCTGCGAGACGCCAAGCCGGAGCCGCGCGTGCAGCTGCACCCCGGTCTCGCGGAGCAGCTCGGCATCGCCGACGGCGAACCGCTCGTCATCGAGAGCCGGCGCGGCAGCGTGACCATGACCTGCATCGTCACCCGTGACGTACGGCGCGACACGCTGTTCGCGCCCTTTCATTGGGGCGGCAAGCAAGCTGCCAACGTGCTCACGGTGCCGGCTCTCGATCCGCTGAGCCGCATGCCTGAATTCAAGATCTGCGCGGTACGGGCGCGCGCCCTCAACCCAACCACGAGCGGCGCGCAAAGGTAGAGAATGAGTAAGAAGAAACTGGCCATCATTGGCAACGGCATGGGCACCTGCAAGCTGCTCGACGAGCTGGTCGAGCGGGGCGCCGCGTTTCAGTACGAGATCACGGTATTCGGGGAGGAACAGGGTGGAGCCTACAATCGCATTCTGCTCGGCAAGGTGCTGGCCGGTGAAGCACCGGACTCAATCGTCACGAAGCCGCTCGAGTGGTACGACCGTCACAACGTTCGCCTGGTCGATCGCACGCGCGTGACCAAGCTCGACACGCTGCGCAAGCTCGTCGAAACCGAGGACGGCAAGGCTCGCGCCTACGACGTGGCGGTCCTGGCCACCGGGAGCCAACCGCTCGTGCCGCCGCTCGAGGGGATGAACGACGAAAACGGCGAGCTAAAGCCCGGCGTTTTCGTGTACCGCACCATGGGCGACGCCCTGCGCATGCGTGAACAAGTCCGCTCGGGCGACGCGGCGATCGTGGTCGGCGGCGGGCTGTTGGGGCTCGAAGCGGCCAAGGTGCTGAGCGATCGCGGGCTGCACGTCACGGTCGTCCAGCTGCGCAAAACGCTAATGAACGCCCAGCTCGACGAGATCGGCGGCGAAATGCTGGAGCGGCAGATCGAGCGCACCGGCATCTTCGTGCGCACGGGCCGCACGGTGGAAGCTGTATACGCCGAGGAGAAGGTGAAGGGCGTCTACCTGGACGATGGTACGACGCGCCCGGCCGACATCGTGGTGCTGGCGTGCGGGGTCAGGCCGCGCATCGACGTCGCGAAGGCCTCGGGCTTGCCGGTCAATCGCGGCATCATCGTGAACGACGCGCTCGCGACCGAGGTGCCGAGCGTGTACGCATTCGGCGAGTGCGCCGAGCACGCCGGAAAGACTTACGGCATCGTGGCGCCGGTGTGGGAGCAGGCGGCGGTGCTGGCGGACGTGCTCACCGGTCGCAATCCAGGGGTGCGCTACCGAGGCTCCAAGCTGTACACGCGACTCAAAGTGGCCGGCGTCGAGGTGGCGTCCATGGGCACGACCGAGCCGGAGCACGAGGGCGACGACGTCCTGCAAATCGTGGAAGAACGCAAGAACGCCTATCGCAAGCTGGTGGTGCGCGATCGACGGCTCGTAGGCGCGATCCTGGTCGGCAACACCCAGGCCGCCGCCACGATCGTGCAGTACTTCGATCGCGGCGACCTCTTGCCCGAAGATCCGCTGGAGCTGATGTGCCAGCTCAGCGGGCCGAGCAACCCGGCCGCGCGCACCGTGTGCAACTGCAACAAGGTGACCGAAGGCCAGATCTGCGAGGCCATCGACCAGGGTTGCGACTCGGTCGAAGCGTTGGGTGCCGCCACGAAAGCCGGCACCGGCTGCGGTTCGTGCAAGAACGACCTGGCGCAGATCATCGCGCGTCACCCGAAAAAGGTCGCGCTGCCGCTGGTCGAGGCCAGTTGACGAACACCGAGCCGCGCGTCTCGCTCGCCGACTATCGCGCCCTGGCGGCCTTTCGCTACGAGCTCCGCTCCTTTCTCGCGTTCAGCGAGCAGGCCGCGCGCGCCGCCGGCATCGAGCCACAGCAGCACCAGCTACTGCTCACAGTGCGCGGCTTGCCCCCCAAGCTGCGGCCCAACATTCGCACCATCTCCGAGCGCCTCCTGGTGCAGCACCACACGGCCGTCGCGCTCGTCGACAAGCTCGAAGAACGCGGGCTCGTACGGCGCGAACGGCAGAGCGCAGACAAGCGCGAAGTCTTGATCCGGCTCACGACCCAGGGGAGCAAGCTACTCCGCGAGCTCTCGCGGCAGCACCGCGAGCGGCTCAAAAATGTCGGGCCGGAGCTGGTAAGAGCCCTCGGCTCCATCCTCGGCACCTGGGAAGTCGCTGAAATCGCCTGATATTTCGGTCGTTGCGCTTTCTTTGGCGGAGGGCTTGCAGCCTCCCCTACCGGTCTGGTACACCCCCGGGCCCTTTGACGAAACGCGGGCTAGGACCCGCTCAGTCACTACCCAACGCAGCGGTGGTGGAACTGGCAGACACACCAGCTTGAGGTGCTGGCGCCGTAACTGGCTTGGAGGTTCAAGTCCTCTCCGCTGCACTGAAAAAACCGCCTGATCACAAGTCAGGCGGTTTTTCTTTTTTGTCTCGATTTCTGGGGGGCCCCAGATTTTGGTTTTCCGGCGCCGTCTCGACCACCGAGCCGACGGCGTGGGCTCCGGGAGAGGTCGGGAACTCAGCGCTCGTATTCGGAAGGTCGACGGACATGGAGAAGGCTCACTGCCAGGATTCGGCGCGGACGAGATCTTGAACGAGGCCCTTCACCTCTTCGCGGATCTCCCGAACGCGCTCGACGGGCTTGCCCTTGGGATCCTCCAGGGGCCAATCGAGGTGGCGCAGGCCGGGAACATGCGGGCACTGCTCGCCGCAACCCATGGTGATCAGGATGGAAGCCTCCGCGGCGAGCTCATCAGTCAACTTTCGCGGCGTCGCGCCCTCGAGATCGATGCCAACCTCGCGCATGGCTTGAAGCACCTCGGGGTGAACGCGCGTCCCCGGATTCGTCCCGGCCGAGATTGCTTGTGCTTTGTTCCTGTCGGCGAGCGCGTTGAACCAAGCGGCCGCCATCTGTGAGCGACCGGCGTTGTGGATACAGGCAAAAATCACGGTCTTCATGCTGCTTCTTTCTCTACGCCGGCGGCATCAACGCTGGATGCTTCGGCCTTCACACTGGCTTTCGGGACGAGGAACTTGAACAGAGCAGTCGCCGCCAGGGCTCCCACGACTTGCGCCACAATGAACCCAGGCGCGTCTGCCGGACGGATGCCCGAGAAGGTGTTGGTGAGCGACCGCGCGATCGTGACCGCCGGGTTGGCGAACGACGTGGACGCCGTGAACCAATACGCGGCGGTGATGTAGGCGCCGACCGCGAACGGGGTGTATTGGCCGTTGCGCCGCGACACGCCCCAGATGACCGACAGCAGGCCGAACGTCGCGACGAACTCGCTGAAGAGCAGCGAGGCGCCAGCGCGAACGTGCTGCGACGCGGTAAAGGCCGCTTCGCCGAACATGGCGTGGGCGACCAGGACACCGGCGACCGCCCCCAGCAATTGGGCGGCGAAGTACCCGGGCACGTCACGCCACGAGGTCCCGCCTTCCCAGGCGTCCGCGAGGGTGACCACGGGGTTGAAATGCGCCCCGCCAATCGGCCCGAACGTCAGGATCAGGGCCACCAATCCAGCGCCGGTCGCGATGGTGTTCGCCAGCAGTGCGATGGCAACGTTACCGCCCGCGAGACGCTCACCCATGATCCCTGAGCCGACGACGGTCGCCAGCAAGAAGGCCGTCCCAACCGCTTCGCTCACCAACTTCTTCGTCGTCGACATGCTCATTACTCCTGCAATGCGAGCCGCATCGCTTGCGCCGTTTGCGGACAGCCAACCCGGAACTCCCAGGACTCTGCGACGGCAGCGGGAACCTCACCTCTAGGGACGCGATTGAATCCGACTCGTTCGAAGAACTCCGGAGCCGTCGTGGTGAGCAGGTAGAGCTCGCGTAGACCGAGCTCGCGAGCCGCGGCGACGATGCTGCGCACCAGCGCTGCGCCAAGCCCGGTTTTTCTCGCAGACGGGTCGACCGCTACGCTCCGAAGCAACCCCAGGTCCGCATAGACCTCGAGGCCCGCGCAGCCCACCATCGCGGCGTCACTCCGCGCCACCACGAAGCGCTCGAAGGCCTCGGCGACGCCGGTCTCGAGTAGCTCGCAGCGACGGAGCAGCGCCAGGACCGACGAGAGGTCGCCAGGCACGGCGGGCGACAGTGGAGGGGCTAGCGAAGGGCTCAACGGCTTGTGCTCAGGTCGTGGCCTTCGCCGAAGGTCCACAACAACCGGGGCTAGCTGCGGCGGGCTTCTTCGAAATGCCGACGGGTGCGCAGCAGCTGCTCGCGTCCGCCTTCATGACCGGCGCGTCAGCCTTCACCACGAACACCTCCCAGGAGTTGCCGTCCGGATCTTCGACCCAAACCTTGTCCTGGACGGCGTAGCAGCACGCCGCGTCTTCCTCGCTGAAGGTCGCAAGACCTACGGCTTCGAAGCGAGCCTTGGCCTCGAGCACGTCTTCGGTTGCCGCGACCTGAATGCCGAAATGGCTCGCATTCACGCCGGTGCGCGGAGCCTCCGACATCGTGAGGTTGAGCGACGGCGCTTGCAGGTCGAACTTGGCGTAACCCGGGCGGCGCTTGGTCGCCGCGACCCCGAACGCCTTCTCGTAGAACGCGACCGAGGCATCGATGTTGGAGACGTTGAGAGACACGTGTGCCTTGAGAATTTGCATTCCGCGAATTCCTTTCACCGAAACGAGAGTGTTAGAGGCCCGCTAGCAGCAGCTCGACTTGCCTTTGCGGCAGCAGTCTTCCCAGAGGTAGTCCGTCAAGCCTCTGAGCGCGGTGTAGTCCGCGGAGTAGTAGTGAAACGTCCCCTCGCCACGAGTGGTGAGGAGCCCCGCGTCTGACAACCGCTTGAGATGGTGGCTGAGCGTCGACGCCGGGAGATCGACATGCCCCTGAATCTCCCCCGCAGGCGTGCCGCCGTCGCCGGCTTGCACGACAAAGCGCAGGATGGACAGACGCACGGGGTGGCCAAGGGCACTTAGCTGCTCCGCAAATCGGTCCAATTTCGAGGGCACGAGCTACTTCTAACAAATTCGAACGAGCGGGCAACATGAATTTCGATTATTCTCGAAACAGTTACGAACCGCCTCGAAAAAAGTCTGCGTCCTTTTGTCGACCCCGGCGTCCTTGGTTGCGGAGGTCAGATGGAAACTCGAAACAACGACGAAGTCAGGACTCAAGTTCGAACCGCCTACGCCAAGGTCGCGAGCGGCGCCGGTGGTTGTAGCGTCGGCTGCTGCGGCACGACGGGCGGCGGCAGCATGGCCATGGGTTACTCAGCGGACGAGCTCGCCGCGGCTCCTGAAGGCGCGGACTTGGGCCTGGGATGCGGTAACCCCCAAGCCATCGCCGCGCTCCGCACTGGCGAGACGGTGCTCGATCTCGGGAGCGGCGGCGGCTTTGACTGCTTCCTCGCCGCGCGACGAGTCGGCAAGACCGGCAAGGTCATCGGCGTGGACATGACACCGGAGATGGTCACGAAGGCTCGCGCCAACGCGCGCAAGGTCGAAGCCAACAACGTCGAGTTTCGCCTCGGTGAGATCGAGCACCTGCCCGTGGCCGACGGGTCCGTGGACGTCATCCTGTCGAACTGCGTGATCAACCTATCACCGGACAAGGGCGCCATGTTCCGCGAAGCCTTCCGAGCGCTGAAGGCAGGGGGCCGACTCGCCATCTCGGATGTGGTCGCGACGAAGGACATGCCGCGCGAGCTCGCTCAGAGCGTCGAGGCCATGACCGGCTGCGTCTCCGGCTCGGCCAAGGTCGAACAGCTCGAGGCATTGCTGCGCGAGGCAGGATTCGAGCAGGTCCGCATCGTGCCGAAGCCCGAGAGCGGTGCGATCATCGCGCAGTGCATGCCGGGCGCGGAGGACTACGTCGCGTCCGCCACCATCGAAGGTGTGAAGCCGGGCGGTGCATCGTGCTGCGCCCGCACCTGCTGCGCGTGAGGAAACAGCCATGATCGGAACCGAAGCCCGCGGCGCGTGGAAGGAGCTCGAGCATCACCTACGCCCCTACCTCGCGCGCCGCGTGGCCTCGGCCGCCGACGTCGACGACTTGCTGCAAGAGGTCTTCGTTCGGCTGCACCAAGGAATAGCAGGCCTCGACGATGACGAGCGCTTCGGCGGCTGGGTCTATCGCATCGCCCGCAACGCCGTTGCGGATCGGGCTCGCAAGAACGCGCGCCAGCCAACCAAAGAGTGGCTGGACGGCGAGGCGCACGGCGAGCTCTCCGCGGCCGACATCGAGCAGCTGCAGAGCGATCTCGGGCAATGCGTCGCCCTCTTCGTCAGTCGGTTACCTTCGCCCTACCGCGAAGCGATTACGCTAACGGAGCTCGAGGGGTTAACGCAGAAGCAAGCCGCCGACATGCTTGGCATCTCCCTCTCGGGCCTCAAATCGCGCGTCCAACGCGGCCGGGAGAAGATCCGCTACATGTTCGATGAGTGCTGCAACATCTCTGTCGACGGGCGTGGCCGCGTTCTGGAATGCACCCCGCGAGCGTTGGCCGACGTACCTGCCGATTGTCGAGACGCCGCCGTTTCCTGGGCGGCACGAGAACGTCGGTAGACGACGTTTCTCGAACAGTCGCTTGGCGCGCGACTCTTCGTAACTCATCCATCAAGTGGCGCGCGTCACCCGACCATGTTCGGCAAATTCTTCTGCCAAGATCCGCGGTTACCCGACGGTCCTGGCAGCCACCGCGGGGGATCGTCTTCGCGCCGAGCTCCGATACACGGGCACCAAAAGCCCTCGGGCCGGAAAAATGGGTGCCGATGGCCTCGCTCGAAGGAGCCACGGAGGTCGTTAAGGTCGGGTGGCCGTTGCTGTCGAGCGGCTCGAAAGCCAGCCTCAACTTTTCGACGCGACGTCCTGTAATGCCCGCGGGCCCCGTGCGTCTGCCTATCGACGCCACGAACCGCCCCCAAGAAAGAAGTCGTTCACATGGTTAGCCGACGCGAAGCACTCGTAACCACAGCAGCCGTAGCGAGCGGCGCGGCCCTCCTGAAGGCCCGCCCAGCCGAGGCGGCACCGGTCTCCGGCACGAAGAGCTGGGAGGCGTCGTACAGCGGCTCGAAGCAGCCGGCGAACCTACCGCCCGCGCAGCCCGGCAAAGACTACCAGCCCGTCATCACTCCGAACGGTGCGGCGTTGCCGTGGAAGGTGGTCGACGGCGTGAAGGTATTCCATCTCGTTGCCGAAGAGGTGGAGCACGAGATGGCGCCGGGACTGAAGGCGCATTGCTGGGGCTACAACGGCCGCGTGCATGGCCCAACCATCGAGGCCGTCGAAGGCGACCGTGTTCGAATTTATGTCACGAACCGCCTGGCCGCGCCTACGTCGGTGCACTGGCACGGCATCTTCCTGCCGAACGGCATGGACGGCGTCGCGGGCCTCAACCAACGCGCGATTCGCCACGGCGAAACGTACAAGTACGAGTTCACATTCAAACAGAACGGCACCTTCATGTACCACTCGCATCACGACGAGATGACCCAGATGGCAATGGGCATGATGGGCATGATCGTGGTCCACCCGCGTCGGCCGCCGCCTGAATACAAGGTCGATCGCGACTTCGTGATCATGCTGAGCGAGTGGCGCATCGTGCCCGGAACGATGCGCCCCGATCCGAACGAGATGACCGATTTCAACGTGCTCACCATGAATGCCCGCGCATTTCCGGGAACGGAGCCGCTCGTAGTGAAGACGGGGGAGCGGGTGCGCATTCGTTTCGGAAACCTGAGCGCGATGGATCACCATCCGATTCACTTGCACGGCCACTATTTCAAGGTCGTGGCTACCGACGGCGGCCGTCTACCGACGTCTGCACAATGGCCGGAGACGACGGTGCTGGTCCCGGTGGGCAGCACGCGCGACGTCGAGCTGATCGCCGATGCGCCCGGAGACTGGGCTTTTCATTGCCACATGACGCACCACGTGATGAACCAGATGGGCCATGGCGTTCCGAACATGATCGGAGTCAAGCCCGGCGCCATCAACAAGCGCGTGCAGCCGCTCCTCCCCGCGTACATGACGATGGGCGAGGACGGCATGGGCGACATGGCCCAGATGGGCATGCCGGTGCCGAAGAACAGCATCCCCATGGTCGGCGCAGAGGGGCCGTATGACTACATCACCATGGGCGGCATGTTCACGCTGCTCAAAGTGCGCGACGAGCTCACGAGCTACGCCGATCCAGGTTGGTACAAACACCCGCCTGGAGAAAAAGCGGACTTGGCAAACCCCGCGGAGCTGAAGCGCGATGGCATCACCGTCCCGACCTGAGGTCACCATGAAGCAACTAGCCTATTTTTCAGCCACGTCGCTCGCTCTCATTCTGTCCGCGTGCGTTTCAACGAATCCCGACGTGCCGCGCGGACACCCGGCCAACCCAGCGAGCCCCACCACGCCTCTTGCGCTGACTCCTGTGCTCACGGCCGTGGCCGCCTCGACCGAAGCGCAGCCCGCGGAAGAGCACCAGACGGAGGGCTTGGCGAATCACCACCACGGTGGCGCCATGCCCGCTCCGTCAGGAGCAGCGACGCCCCCGAAAGCGAGCGAGGCCGCCAAGCAGGCGGATGCTCCCGCTGCGGCAGAGGTTTGGACCTGCACAATGCACCCACAGGTCGCGAAGAACGGTCCGGGCCAATGCCCGATCTGCGGCATGAACCTCGTCAAGCGCCCGACTGGCAAGGACGCGAAGTGAACCTAAAGCACCTGACGAGCTCACTGAGTCTTGTGCTGTTGGCAAGTCTGGCCACTGCCTGCGTGTCCGAGAACGCCCCCTACCAAGACGTGCGAAAAGTCGTGGCGAATCGGACGGGTCACGACGTGCGTTGGTCTCACGTCGACGGCGGCGATGAGGGCCAAAGGGCCGCCCGAGAAGCGCTCTCGAAGCCGCTCACGGCAGAGACCGCCGTCAAGGTCGCCCTGCTCAACAACGCCGACTTGCAGGCGGCCTTCGAGCAAGTCGGCGTCGCTCGGGGAGATCTCGTCAGCGCCTGGCGCTTGCCGAATCCTTCGGCAGACGTGGCCGTCCGTTTTCGAAAGGAGCAATCGGCGACGCTGGACTTCTCGGGTGCGGAAGATCTGTCCGAGCTCATCTTCATGCCGGTGCGCATCGGCGTGGCTAATGCTGAGCTCGACGCCGCAAAGCT
>JBEHXA010000020.1:0-27752 GCA_048498935.1 Myxococcota bacterium | reverse complement strand
GGCGGCAAGGGCACGCTGCGCATCACGCTCGTCACAGCCGACTACGCGACCCTGGCTTGCGCCGCGGACAAAGAGTTCGAGGGCAAGCACTGCGCCAACAAGAGCGAGAACGAGGCCTGGCCGCGCGATCCCAACGCGCCGCTCGACGACAACAAGGCCAACGTCATTCAGCCGTATCGCACCTGGAACGATAACCGCTTGGTGCTCGTGGCAGGCCTGTGGGCAACGCCCGCGCTGGCGACGCGCCTCCACATCGAGCCCCCCGGCAACCTGCTGCCGGAGAAGCTCGCGCGCTTCGTTACCGAGTGCGAGGTGCGCTTCGTTGGTGAGATGGAGAAGCCGAAGCTCCGCTGGGGCGCCGGCTCATCGTGGGGCGCGGATCCCAACACCCCCACCGTTCAAGTGGCGGTGCCGGAGAGCTGCAAGCTCATCCCAGAACCTTCGGAAGCGTGCCCGGGTGGCTTGATCTGCGATCTGCTGACGCGCTTGTGAGCAGGCTGAGCACCGCCGGGAGCGCCAGCACTGCCGCACCCAGCGAGGTCAGCTCGCCGCTGATCGCAAACACGCCGAACGAAAACAGCGCCTGATTCTGCACCAGCAGCAGCGCGCCCCAACCGATCACGGTCATGGCCGAGCACAGCGCCAACGCGCCGCTGGTGTGCGCGAGCCGCTCGTCCGTGCTCTCGCCTTCGGACTGAAAGCGCCGCAGCATGTTGATCGAATAGTCGGCCGAAATACCGAACGTGATCGGCAGCGCCACGAAGTTCGAAAAATTGAGCTTTGCGCCGGTCCACGCCAGCAGCCCGAGCATGAACGAGACGCCGAGCAACAGCGTCGCCACCGACAAGCCCGAGAAGAGCCAGGCCTGCCGCGTCACCACGCCGAACGCAGCCACGCAAATGGCGAGCACGCACACGAACGACAGCAGCGTCACACGCGGACCGTCCGAACGCATCGCGGTGGCCAAGTCGGCCGAGAGCAGCAGCGAGCCGGCCGCCGTTGCACCAGCAGCGCTGGCGGCGCCGCGCAGATCGCGCGCAAAAGCGGCCAAGCGCTCGGACTGCCAGGTCCCGTTGCCGACCTTCGGAAACACCAGCACGGTGCGACCGAGCGTGCCATCGCGCTCGCGCAGCCCAGCCGCAAAGGCTTCGGGTAGGTCGCGCGCCTCGAGCGGTGTGAGCGATTCGGGCGACAGCGCGCGATCGAGCTGTTCTCGCTCCTTGTCCGAAAGCTTGGAGCGCAGCCGCGGCGTGATGGCAGCCGCCAGACGCTTGCCCTCTTCGATCGACTCGAAGCGCGCTTCCGGCAACAGTTGACGCGCGCTCCGAACGTCGGCGATCAGATCGCCGGCGCCTCCCGAGCGCTTGAGCTCGCGGAGCCGCTCTTCCAATTCGGGCACCGCGGCCGCGTCCTTGGCCATCACCACCGTAGGCGTGAGGTAGCGCCCCGTCGCGGCGTCCATGCGCTTTCCCCAGTACCGCTCGCCGTTCTCCCAAGAGTCCTTGCGCCGCAGCTTCGACAGGTCGTACTCGATCCAGTCGCCGCGGCGCAGCGACAGCCCCGTGAGCGAAATCGCGCCCAGCACTCCCAGCGCGACCAGCACGCTGCGCCGGTGCCGCATGGTGAAGTCGGCGACGCGCGCAGCCAGGGGTGGCCGCGGCGGCGTGGCCTGCACGGGTGCCGCGCGAGGGCGCAGCCGCTCACCGAGCAGCGCGCACAGCGCCGGCATCAACAAGTAGACCGTGACCCAGCACATCACGATGCCGCAGCTGCCGATCCAGCCGAACTGATTGAAGCCGCGAAAGTCAGTGAAGACGAGCGAGCCGTAGGAGGCGGCCGACGCGAGCGCCGCGGCCAAGGTGGCTCGCCAACTCTCGGAGATGCCTGCCGTGACGGCGGCCTTCACGCTCTTGCCCGAGGCGAGCTCTTCCTGAATGCGCGAAAGCAGCATGATGCCGCTGTTGATGCCGTTGCCGACGACGATCGAGCCCAGGAAGGCCGTGTTCGTGTTGAGGTAGCGGATGGACAGCGGCGGCAGAGCGACCAGCGCGAAGCCTGCCCAGGTGCCGAGCGCCAAGGGCACGAACAGCGCGACGAGCGCAGCCCACGAGCGGTAGAACCACAGCAAACTGCCGATCACCAAGAGGCCGATCACCGCGCTCGAAATGCCCAGATCGGACGCGAGGCCCTGCGTCTCTTCTACGCGTGTGGCGACATCACCCGCGTAGCCCAGGCGCGTGCCGCGCGGCGCGCCACCGAGCGCCGCGACGTCGCTCTGCACGCGGCTGAGCAGCCGCTGGTCGTATTCGAAGCCGGTCGACTGCGAGCTCGTTTGCACGAGCAGCGCCAAGTCGCGGCCGTCTGGCGAAACGAAGCGATCCCCCTTGCGGGGCGCTTGACCTTGACCGAAGCGCTCTTGGTACTTGCGCTTGAGCTCGTCGAGCGGCAGGCCCGGCGGCTTTTCGGCCGGCTCGGTCTCGTCGTCGAGGTCGCTGTCCATGGCGCGAGAAACCTCGTAATCGCGGCGCGCCTCGACCGATGCACGCAGCTTGCGCACGTCCGCCGGCTCCATCAATTGCAGCGCGTAGCGCTCGGCAAACGCGCGCTCCGCGGCAGTATCGGTGCGTACGCCGCGGACCAGGTCGCTCGGATAGCTGCGGATGCGCTCAGCCAGGCGGTGGAGAAAGCCCTCGGCGGCCTCGGCCTGCGCTGGCTCGTCGACCTCGATCACCACGCCCAGAAAGCGAATCCCTGGTAGCCGATGCCGGAGCTCGGCGATCGCCGCCACGCTGGGCGCAGATCGGGGCAAGAGCTCTTCGAGGTCGCTCTTCAGCGAGCTGTAAGTGAGCACCGTGCGGTAGCCGGTCACGGCCAGGAGCAGCGCGGTGAGCCCGAGCACCCACCGGTAGTGCCGCATGCTGAGCGCGACGAAACGGGCGATCGGGCCGGAGTCGTGCGGCGCTCCGCTCACGCTGCCTCCGCCAAGGCCGCCGGGGCGCCACGTTGCGCAGGAGCGCTGCCGACGAGCTTACCGGAGAGCCACACTGAAACGGCTGCCAGCGTGATGCCGGCCAAGCCGTCCCAAACCCAATGGTGATCGAGGTAGTTGGAAGCGACGAACATCGTGAGCGCGTAAAGCAAGTGAATCGGCTTGGTTTTCCAGGTGATCGAGCGCCACGCAGTGAGCAGACCGAGCACCGGGTAGGCGCAGTGCATGCTGGGCATGGCGCCGAAAACGAACGCGGCGCGCGCGTAAAAACTCTCGAAGTAGTGGATACCGAGCAGCTGATCGACTCGCAACAGCCCGGCGGCGCTGGGCAGCGCGTTCAAGCTGACGTCACAACCGTGAGCACGCACGTACCAGGGCGGCGCCGCGGGCAGCGCCATCCAAACGACGAACGACATGAAGTTGGCGATCGCGAACGCCCACAAGTAATGCCGCATGCGTGGCCGATCGACGAAGTAGAGGTACGCCGAGTAGATGAGCGCCAGGTACGCGAACACCGTGTACGGCACCGCGAACACCAAATCCCAAAACGGCGCGTGATGCAGCTGAAACCAATCTTGCAGCGTGACACCGGGCGACACCGAGAAGGTCGCGAGCTCGAGCCGGCGCAGCCCGCACGACAGCACGCGATCAGCCGAGACGAAGACGCCGCGCGCGTAGCGCACCGTGTCGTAGCCGATGAGCACCAGCAGGTACGGCGCGATATCGCTCAAGAACGCGCGCGTGCGCGGCCCGAAGCTCGACAACCCGACCACCACCAGCACGAGCAGCACGTGCTCGAAGCGCAGCTGACCGGCCGCCGCGATCGCCAGCACGTACAGCAGGGGCACCACCGGAAATAGTCGCGCCAGCAGCTGGCGATGCCGCAGCAAGCCGCTGCGCGTCACCGCGCCGCGCCGTGGTACGGTCGCGCCATGGCTCAAGCACCCCTCCCTGCTCGGCTGCTCGCAACCTGGTTCGTGTGCGGCCTTTCGCCGGTCGCGCCCGGCACCGTGGGCTCCATCGGTGCCGTGCCGCTGCACTTCGCGCTGGCTGCGCTCGGCCCAGTGCCCCACGCGACCGTGGTCGCGGGCCTATCAATCGCAGGCATTTGGGCGTCGAACCGCGTCGCCGACGCGGAAGGCATCGAGGATCCGCAAAAGGTGGTGATCGATGAGGTGTGCGGCACCCTCATCGCGATGGGCATGGTGAGCGGTGCCGGCATCGGCCTGCGGCTACTCGCGCTGGGGTTGTTCAGGGTGCTCGACATCACCAAACCTGGTCCGATCGATTCCGTGCAAAAGCTGGAGCCTGCCGGCGTCGGCATCATGGCGGACGACTTGCTGGCTGGCCTGGCCGCGGGCGCTATGGCCTACTCGGCGTCGCTGCTGGCACGCTGACGGCGCGCAGCTCGTCGCGCGTCACCGCCACGTAGGCGGCCCGCATCGCCCAGATTGCTGCCACCAGGCTGAGCGCCGCCATCACGGCGACGATGGAGAGCATCGCCACCTCACTGGGGAAACCCGGTACGGAGATGGACCCGACCAGCAGTGCTGCGAGCAGCAGAGCGATGCGCTCCGCACGGCGCATGAAGAGCGTCGGCAACTTGATGGCGAGCCCTTCGGCCCGGGCTCGCACGTATGAGACGGCAAAGCCGGTCACGATGGCGAGCATCAACAGAGCGGCTGCCATGGGAGTCTCGGCGCAGGCCACGGCGAGGCCGAGCAGCGGCAGAGCGTCTGCCAGCCGGTCGACCGTCGAATCGAGCAGCGCGCCGAAGCGCGAACTCAATTGCGCAGCTCGAGCCACGATGCCGTCGAGCAGGTCGAAAACACTGCTGACGAGCAGCAAAATGGCAGCGAGCAAGTAGGCACCAGCGGCTGCAGCCACACCGGAACCCACCGCAAATGCCAGCGCCACGTACGTCAGCGCGTTGGGCGTGATGCCTTGCCGCGAAGGCCAGCGCCCGAGCTCGAGCACGGACGCATAGGCGCTCCGCGCCGCGTCGCTGCGCTCCCAAACGCCGCCTTGCAGCTTCCTCGAGACTTCGTCGACGAGTGGCGCTCTGTCGCGCCCGCCTCGGAACGTCTCAGTAGAAGGAATTGAACCGTCCATAGTTGCGTCGGCTCGTGTGTCGAAGGTGTTGCCTACATGGGACGCTTCGTTGGAGCTCGCAAGTCCCCTTGAGTCAGCACTCAACAAATCTTTACCCGCGGCGCGGCGCTCGATTACCGCGACATTGCCATGTGCTCCTTCGAGCCAGCCGGCTCAGTGGATTACTGAGCGCGCCTCAACAATGCTCGCTCGTCACAGGAAAGGTTCGCGAAACGGTTCGGACGGCGAGTCAGCCAAGATTTGCCGCTCTTGTCGCCAAGCCCCGAGATCCGTGCTGAAACGTCCTGCCTCGACGGAATGCCGCACCAGCTCGCCCCGCTCGAAATCCACGAACGTGAAGCTCTGCTCGTATTCGCGGAATAGCGTGCCGGCGTTCACGATCGAAAGTGGCCCAAAGGTTCGAAGCATGGCGCGGTGGGTATGCCCGTTCAGCACGAAACGATAGCGCCGCTCACGAATCAGGCGCTGCAGCTCTTCGTTCGTGGAGATGACGACACCGTCGTGGTCCGGCCTGACACCAACCATGTCGTTCGAGTCCAGACCGTGACACAGGAGCACGTTGCCGCGCGGCGAACGAAACTCGCGCGTGACCGGCAAGCGGGTCAAGAAGGCCACCGTCGCGGGCGACAGGCTCGCGAGCGCGTTCGCATGGGGCATGTCGCGGAGTTGATTGCGGAGGAGCCAGCGGTCGTGATTACCCCGCACCGCCAGCACGCGGTGGGCTTCGAGCAGCTCGACGGTCGCGTCGAGATCCCCAGGTCCGTCGGCGATGTCTCCGACTTGTAGCAGCGTCTCGGCGCCTAGCTTACCCAGCTGCTCCAGCACGAAGACCAGCGCGTCGTTCTCGCAGTGCAAATCCCCGATCAAACCGACGCGCCGAACAACCTGCATCCGTAGGCTCGACTGTACTATGTTTCGCGCACAGGCGCGGTTTCGAGTTAGGGTCCGCCGCCATGCGTCGCGCGTTCACTCTCTGTTTCGTCTACTTCGCTTATGCGGCCTGCGCCTCGTCGCAGAGCCAGTCGGAGCCGCTCGTCGCCCCGGAGCCCGCGCCGGCAACGAGCGTGACCAGCGTTGCCTCAGCCGCGAGTGCCAGTCCGAGCGCGAGCGAACCGATCCCGGCCGCCGCTCCGTCGGCCTCGGCTGGGGCTCCGCCGAAAGCCGCCGACAAGCCGCGCGTCGCCAACAAGAGCTCGGCGGGCGCTGACGAGCAGGACAGCGCCTGTCCCGACGGCATGCAGCTCGTCGATGGCGAGTACTGCACCAAGGTCGAATACAAATGCCTCAAGCAATGGCACGACAAGGCCAACGACAAGGATGTCTGCGAGGAATTCGACCCCCACAGCACCTGCGTCGGCCAAAAGGTGAAAAAGCGCTACTGCATGGACACCTACACCTGGCCGAACGAGAAGGGCGCGCGGCCCGAGGTGATGAACAGGTTCCACCAGGCCCAGGTCAAGTGCGCCTCGGTCGGCAAGCGCATGTGCACCGAAAGCGAATGGACGCTCGCATGCGAAGGTCCCGACATGCTCCCCTTCCCCTACGGCTACGTGCGTGACACCGAGAAATGCCACGGCGACATGGAGTGGGATTCGCCCGACATGCAGAAAGTCGCGGCCCGCGACCCCGACGAGCTGGCGCGGCTGTGGAAGGGCGTGCGCAACGGCAGCCAGCCCGAGTGCATCAGCCCGTACGGCGTGGCGGACCTACCGGGTAACACCGACGAGGTCGTGCAGAGTGAGAGCTACAACGAGCCCGGCTTCAAGGGTAAGTACGACAGCATTCACAGCGGTGGCCCCTGGTACAAGGGCGTGCGCAACCAATGCCGGCCCAAGATCTACACGCACGATGAGGGCTTTTATTACTACTTCCTCGGCTTTCGCTGCTGCGCAGAGCCCGACGACAAGCCCACCGAGCCCCTCACCGCCAAGCAGCGCAAAGAGAAATGGACGATGGCGCGCGTCGAGCGCAGCGCCGGCTTCACTGTCGACGAGATGAAGCAAACGTTGAAGAAGAAGGCCGACGGCAAGTGCACGTGCGGCGAGAAGGACATTCGCTGCAAGACAATGTGCGGCACCCTGCTCGCGCCCAGCGCCAAAGATTACAAGTGAGCTCAGTGCAACTTGGACATACCGCTCGTCGTGTAGCAGCACAGCGAGCGCGCAGCAGCGCCGTCAGCGACCGCGGGTTGGCCACCGGCGCCGGCTAGTCCCTCAGCCGCTGCTTCCCTCCGAAAGTCCGCTGGGCAGTACTGAAATTGCTTCAGCTCGGCTGCGAGCGCCGGACACCCCAGCTCGAAGCCGCTGTCCGGCGGCTGCACATCGGCGAGGTCGTAACAGTGAGCTCGCTTGAAGTTGTCCGCTAGGGCGTCGCAGCATTCAGTAAGCAGTGGCTCGCAGCTCGCCGGAAACTCGTAGCTCCGGGCGAAAGCGGCCACGTTCGACGGAACGTAGCCGTAACCGCCGTAGATGACATCGCGGAGCAGTGGCAACAATGCCTCGGTCGGAGGCGCGCACTCAGCAGCAGGCTCCGCGAGGTAACACTCGACCCTCTGGTAGGTGTAGTGCAAATCGCCTTCGCCGCCGCCGCTCGAGCTCGCGCCCACGCTGCCCTCGACGCCCGAGCCCGCGCCTTCGCCGCTCGGAAGCCCTCCAGTGCCGGTGATCGGATTGCTCGCTGAGGTCGTGCCTGCGGCGGAGCCCGCGCTCAGCGGCCCTCCGCCGACGCCGCCCGAATCGCTCGCGCTGCCGCTCCCTACGGACTTGTGGAGCGGTGGTTCCGACTCCTCCGACGACCTCGCGACGCGCCCTCCGCAAGCACTGACGAGCAGCACGGCAGCGCAAACCAGGCGGCTCCAATGGCTTCTCTTCACAGCGCTCCTCACCGAAACCCGACCCTACCTTACCCGCACGCGGTTCGATGTCCAGACGACAAGCATCACGCGAACATTCGCCCGCGCTCAGCGCAGCTCCCCCCCCGATAGATGGTAAAGTGTCGCCCATGACGCTCGGGGAGCTCGACGGTCGGCGTGACGTGCGCGATCTCGCTTTCGCAGATCTGGACGGGCTGCTGGCGTTGTACGCAGAGCTGCATCCCGACGACGAGCCCCTTCCTTCGCGATCGGTCCTCGAACAGCTTTGGCGCCAAATTCTGGCCGACGCCGCCCAGATTTACGTCGGCTGTTTCGTCGATGGCACTCTGGTCGCCGCTTGCAACGCAGCGGTCATCCCGAATCTGACCCGCGGCGCCCGGCCCTACGCGGTGATCGAAAATGTGATCACGGCCGAAGCGCAACAACGGCGCGGATTCGGCTCGAGCGCGCTCCAGGAGCTGCTCCGTCGCTGCTGGGCTCGCCGCTGTTACAAGGTCATGCTGCTCTCGAGCGCGGCGCGCGCACGAGTGCACGACTTCTACGAGGCCAACGGCTTCGACAAGATCTCGAAGCTCGGCTTCGTCATCAAGCCGCCGAAGCCCGAGCCCAGCGCTCAGCTTCCGACCAAGCTTTGAAGCTGCGCCACGCGCGCCGCGAGCGTGGCGCCATCGGCTGCGCGCACGGTGATATGCCCCACCTTGCGGCCGGGTCGAGGCTCTTTGCCGTACCAGTGCAGGTGTGCGTCGGGGACGGCGAGCACGGCTGCGGGGTCGGGAGCCGAGCCGATCAGGTTGAGCATGGCCGCGGGCGAGAGCGCGTCGGTAGAGCCGAGAGGTAAGTCCAAGATCGCGCGCAGGTGATTCTCGAACTGGCTAGTGCGCGCACCTTCGATGGTCCAATGCCCGGTGTTGTGCACTCGGGGCGCCATCTCGTTAGCGAGTAGCTCGCCGCCGACTTGAAACAACTCGAGCGCCAGCACACCCACATAGTCGAGGTGTGCGAGCAGCTTTTCGATGTACTGATTGGCGCGCGCTTGCAGCGCAGCGTCGAGGTTCGGGGCGGGCGCCAACGTCAGGCGCAACATGCCCTCGGCGTGGTGATTCTCGACCAGCGGGTAGCAAACGACCTGACCGCTCACGCTGCGCACTGCGATGATGCTCAACTCGCGCTCGAAAGGTACGAAGCTTTCGAGGATGAGCGGCGCGCTGCCGAGCTCTGCAAAAGCGCGCCGGGCGTCGGCCTCGGAGCGCAGCACCGCTTGGCCTTTGCCGTCGTAACCCATGCGCCGCGTCTTGAGTACGGCGGGCATACCCAGGCGTTCCAGCGCGGCGAGCAGCTCCGGTAGCGTCGAGACAGCTTCGAACTCGGGCGTAGCGATGCCGAGCTCGCGGAAGCAGGTCTTCTCGCTCAGGCGGTCTTGCGCGATGCGAAGCGCTCGGGAGCCCGGGAAAACCGGCGCTCTGCCTTCGAGCGCCTGGACGGCGGCCACCGGAACGTTTTCGAATTCGAACGTGACCACGTCGGCCCGCGCCAACTGCGCCAGCGCCTCCGCATCCTCGTAGTCACGCGCGAGCAGATCGCCTACCGCCGCTGCCGGCGAGCCGGGATTGGGATCCAGGAACGTGAGCTCCAAGCCGAGATTCCTGCCAGCGATACCCAACATCCGGCCGAGCTGACCAGCGCCCAGCACCGCGATATGCGACCCGAGCCCCTTCGAAGCCTTCGCTTCGCGCTTCATCATCTCGACCTCGAGCTCAGCCGCGCGGATCGGGCTTGTCGAGCACGGCTTGCGTGCGCGCCCGGCGGTAAGCGTGAAGAGCCAGGCGAACCTCGGCATTCTTGCCGGCCACGATCGACGCGGCCAAAAGGCCCGCATTGATGGCGCCCGCCTTACCGATGGCGAGTGTGCCCACCGGAATGCCTGCGGGCATTTGTGCGATCGACAGCAGCGAGTCCATCCCGTTCAGGGCCTGGCTCTGCACCGGCACGCCCAACACCGGCAGCACCGTCTTGGCTGCCACCATCCCGGGCAGGTGCGCCGCGCCGCCGGCCCCGGCGATGATCACTTCGAGGCCACGCCCCTCCGCGCTGCCCGCGTACTCGAACATCAAGTCCGGGGTGCGATGGGCGGAGACGACTTTGACTTCGTGCGGCACGCCCAGCTCGGTGAGCGTTTCCGCCGTATGACGCAGGGTCTCCCAGTCGCTGACCGAGCCCATGATCACACCGACGACTGGCTGTTTTTCCGCTGATTTGGTCAAAGGGAAGCGCGCACTTTAGCTATTTTCGCGGTTTCCGCAAGGACGCGGTCCGGATTGCCGCAGTGCGGTAAACCCTGCAAATGACTGAAGAATGACCGCCGCGGCCGGCCCGCAACACTAGGTTGGGCGGGCCCATGCTTGTCTGTCTCGCGTTCTTCGTCGCTCACTGGCAACTCTCGGTCTTCACCCAGACGTTCTTCCTCCACCGCTTCGGCGCGCATCAGCAGTTCCGGATGTCGAAGGGTTGGGAGCGTTTCTTCTTCCTGCTCACCTACGTTGCCCAGGGCTCGAGCTTCCTGTCACCGCGCGGCTACGCGATCTTGCATCGCATGCATCACGCATACAGCGACACGGAGAAGGATCCGCACTCGCCGCTCTTCTACAAGAACGTCTTCACGATGATGCTGGCGACCAAGAAGCGCTACGACGCCTTCGCTTACTATCGCGAAGCGCCGGAGCCGCGCTTCGAAGGCAACCTGCCGAGCTGGCCCACCCTCGAGAAGCTCGGACAGAATTGGCTGGGGCGCGTCGCCTGGGGCGGTCTCTACACGCTCTTCTACGTGAAGTTCGCGACCAGCCCGTGGCTGTTTGCCCTGCTGCCCGCTCACTTCATCATGGGCCCGATCCACGGCGCGATCGTGAACTGGTGCGGCCACAAGTACGGTTATCGCAACTACGAGAGCAAGGACGTGTCGCGCAACACGCTGGTGTTCGACTTCCTCACCGCCGGTGAGCTGTTCCAGAACAATCACCACGAGTTCTCGATGAGCCCGAACTTCGCGGCGCGCCGCTTCGAGCTCGACCCGACCTACCCAGTGATCGTGCTGCTCGACAAGCTGGGCATCATCGAGATCGCCACGCCACAGCGCATGCGTTACCCGCGTCGCGCCGACAGCGAGCCGGGCAGCGACGTGGTCGCGGCCGAGTAGCGCAAGAGTATCAACAGGGCGGCGCGCAGGTACGCCCCCAAAAATTCCCCGACTCCTTGCCCCCCTGTTGCTTTCGATCGCTACAGTGATGAGGCGTCTGCGAGCAGCTGGGCCATCTGCTCGTCTTCGCTGGTGCGATAGTAGCCGCGAATCTGGCCCTGCGCGTCGACCAGCACCAGGTGCGAGCCGTGAAACAGGCCGAGATGCTCGGCGCCGGGCGTCGCCTTGCCGTCGAGCGCGAGCTTGAAGCCTTGCTCGGACGTCTTGCGCACCACTTCGAGATCGCCGGTGAGAAAGCGCCAGCTCGCCAAATCGGCACCGTGCTGCGTGGCGTACTCGGTGAGCACCGCCGGGGTATCGAACTCGGGGTCGACGCTGAAGCTCACGAGCTCGAGCGCCACGTGCTTCTGTGCGGCAGCCCGCTGCAAGTCTCGCATGCGGCGCGTGATGCGCGGGCAAACGGTGGGGCACCGCGTGAACATGAAAGCAGCCGCCCACACCTTGCCGCGCAGGCTCGCCGCGGTAACGGTCCGTCCGGCCTGGTCGGTCAGGCTGAAAGTTCCGACGTCGCCCAGCGTCGGGGGCGCCTTGCGACACGACAGCGCGACGGCGGAGCCGAGCACTGCCAGGAGGAGTTCGCGCCGTGGCCAGGTCACGCTCGGGGCGTTCACGGCGCAGCCTGTACGCTCGAGATCGTCGAGCGTCAACCTACGCGCAGGTCAACGCGCCGCGACCGCTCGCTCGCGCTTTTCGTACGCCCACCAGTGACCGTGGCGGCTGACCAGTCGCACGGCAGCGTCGGCGCCGGCAAACAGCTCCGGCGCGCGATCGTGCTCGGAACGCACCAAAAAGACGTCGAATAGGGGCAGCTCGCGGCGCGCGTCGAAGCTCAGCGGCTGCCATTCATCGCCGTTATTCATCGCCGGCGTGCCGGGAGGCCGCTCGCGCACCACCGAGGTCGCGTTGCGAGCAAACGAGTAGGCCTGCGTGCCGCCTTTTTCCACCTGGTAGTAAGCCGAAAAGTGCAAAAAGGCGGACACCCCCGGGAAGGCCGCGGACTCGCGCTCGAACACGATCGGCCTCACTGCCAGCCCCGCCCGCATGTCGCGCAGCACGCCGTCGAAATCGGCGCACTCGAGTTGGAATGCGCGCAGGCGCGGCACGAACACGGCGCACCAGATGCTCGCTACTCCAATCGCCAACGGAGCGACCAGCCTCGGCCGGCGAACCGCGGCGCGCGGCCTGAACGCGAGGAGCAACGCCGGTACCAAGAACACCACCAGGCGCGGGTACACGAAGCCAATCGAGCGCAGTTGCAGAGGCAGTAGCAGGTAGCCCAGCGCCACCGCGAGCAGCGGCACGAGGGCGAACAAGCTGCGCGGCGTGCCGACCAGCAACGCACAAGAGCCGAGCACCAGCATCCCGGTGATCGCCGCCGGAATATCGGCCGAGCTCATCCCGACGAGCAGCGCCGGCACGTAGCCGAGGCGCTCCGTGCCTAGCCCCCAGACCTCGCCGCCTTGCCCGGCATCCCGCATCAAGCCGGGCAGCCAACTCGCGGCGAGCAGCACCGCAGGTAACAACGGAACGAGCGCCAGGCCGCGCGCTCGTAAGCTGCCTCGCTCGATGAGCAGCGGCGCCGAACCCGCCAGCGCCAAGGCGAAACCGAGCGCGTGACACCCAAACGTGATGAGCAACAGCGCTGCCAAGCCGGCTCCGCTCCGCCACGAGCGTCGCTCGGCGTGAAGCAGCGCGAGGCGCCAGCAACCGAGGGCAAGTGGCGTCGCGAGCGTGAAGCTCACGAAACCGAAGTAGTAGCTGTAGCCAACGGCCGTCGGGAGCGCCAGCAAGCCGAACCAGGGGCTGTGCCCGGTGGCGCGCGCCAGCTCTCGAATCGCCCAAGCGGTGCCGAGCACACCGAGCGTCACGACCAGCTTGAGCGCACCCACGACACCGAGCAGCGGCGCGGTAATCCGCGCCAGGCCGTACGCCACCAGGTACGGCGTGTCGAAGTTCACGTCGTAGAGCTGAGCGTCGGGGAGACGTGGGTCATCGAGCCGCAGCCAGGTAGCGATCTGACTGGCGTGCTGAGGCAGGTCGACGAGCGGCAAGTAGCGCGCCCACACCATGCAAGCTGCAAACAGAAGGCTGAACCCGGCTAGCGTCAGGTCGGCGCGCCGCATTGCGGGAAGCTAACATCGCGGGCTGCGATCTCGCGGTGCTTCCTCACAATGTGACGAAAGTGCCACGCTTCGGTCATTCGCCGAAGGCGGCGCGCGTATCCGACCAGAGCTCGTGCAAGAGCGCCCGCGACGAGGAGCGACGGCCCTTGGCGATCTCCCAAACTAGCTCTCGCGCGCGCTGGTTCACGGGCGTCGCCAGCTGATGCCGGGCTCCGCGCTCGACCACTTCACCATTCAGAAAATCGACTGCCGGCTCGCGACCACGCTCGAGCGCCGAGAGCATCGACGAGCGCATCCGCCGGTAGCGCGCCCCGACCCCGAGCACGAGCGCGTGCTTGGCAGCGAGCGTCATCGACGGACCAGCATTTTCGCCGGGCGCGAGCGCCAGCCACTCCAAGTCGACGGTGCCAGCCACCTTCTCGAGCTTCACCCCCTCTGCGCGCGCAACACGCACGGCTTCTGTCACGATCTCGAGCGCGAGTCGGCGCACGAAGCGCAGCCGCAACAAAGAGCCGAGGCGCTCGCCACCGAGCGTTCCCAGCGTCGACACCGCGCAGTTGATGGCGAGCTTGCTCCAGCGCGCACCCACCAAATTGTCCGTAATGCTAACCGGGCCGACCACCTCCAAGAGCTCGGCCAACTGCCGCAGGCGCGAAGCCTCACCACCAGGCAGCACCCCCAGCGAAAACCCGCCTGGAGACGTGCGCTCGTAGACGCCGGGCTCGAGCATGGAGGCGCCCCACGCCACTACTGCGCCCACCACGCGACGCGGCTCACACTGCGCCGCCACCCGCTCCTCGCAGAGCCCGTTCTGAAAACACACCAGCTGCCCGTGGGGCGCGAGCGCGGCGAGCGCATCGCGCGCTGCCGCTTCAACCTGCGGTGGCTGCACGGCGAGCAGAGCCCAGTCGTAGTCGCCACTCCTCGGAGCTTCGGCAACTACCTCGCGGGGCTGACCGCGGCGGCCTGCTGGATCTCCCCGCAACCGGAACCCATGTTCTTGGAGCGCAGTGCCGATGCGCTGATTGGTGGTCAGCACCGTGAGCTCGACCGACGCGCCCGACAGCAAAGTCCCGACGACCCCGCCGATTCCACCTGCGCCGACGAGCAGCACGCGCGGCCCTGCTGATTTCACGCGCCGGAGTTTACTTGCCAATGCCGGCCAACGGGTGTAGGACCTCGCCACACAATGTCCCCTTTTTCGGGGACGCCCCCGCGACTGCCCTCGGGCCGCGCCGGCAAACCGCAGGAAAGCAGCACATGCGTAGGATCAAAAAGCTTCTCGAGCGCCTTCGCCTCCCGCTGCCCGCGTTCGCCTGAGAGCAGGCTCGCGAGCGTGACGACGCGCGCCCCTCGAACGCCCGACCCGGGCGACGTCGAGCGGCAGCGCGTCGGTTTGTGTAGCGACTGCAAGCACGCGCGGAGAATCGAGTCCGCCAAGGCGTCCACGTTCTGGTTGTGCCGTCGCTTCGAGAGCGAGCCGACTCGCTTTCGCAAGTACCCGCCGCTGCCAGTCGTCGCCTGCCCCGGTCACGATTGCCGCAGCTGAGGGCTTGAACTACGGTATCGCTCCTTTGGCGAGAGCTCAGACCGTAGATCCGGCCACCCTGTTAGCGGAACCGCGCACGCTGGCCCCGCTCCGCCGTGAAGGCGACACCTTCTCGAGCCCTTCCGGCGAGCGCTACGAGCTCGTGGAAGGCGTGCTGCGCACCCTGCGCAACGTCGATCCCGATCTGGCACGTGAGCTCGAAGCGCAGCAGAAGGCGGTCGGTGACTACAGCGATCCGCGGCTGCTCATGCCTCGCTACGAGCACGACATGGCGCGGCGGGCGGTGGTGCAGCTCTTCGGCGACCAGCCTCCCACCGGCGACATCCTCGACGCAGGCTGCGGCATTGGCCTGCTCGGACGCCTCTACCCGCAGCTGGGTCTGATTGGGCTCGACGCATCGATGCCGCTGCTGCGTGAGGCCACCACGGGCTATCGGCTGCGCGTCGAGGGCAGCGCCGAGGCGCTCCCGTTCCGTGACGCCAGCTTCGACGTGGTGTTCGCGCTGAACATGCTGCATCACGTGATCAAGCCGGAAAATGCCGTGCGCGAGTTCGCGCGCGTGCTCAAGCCGGGTGGCGCATTGGTCGCGCTGGATCCGCGGAAGGTCGCGCCGATCGAGCTCGCAAAGAAAGTGCTGCGCGGCCACGACGACACGTTCGCCCCCACTCACAAGGCGTTCACGGCCGACGAGTACGAACGCATCATCTCGAACGGCGACTATTTCCGACTCGAGAGCAGGGACCGCATCGGGCTCGTCACGCTGCTGTCGATGGGCGGCCTCGACGCGCTGAAGCTGTCGCGCTTCCTGCCGTCCCCGGACCAGGCAGTGAAGGTCCTGGCGCGCACCGATCAACTGCTGTTCAAGGTCCCGGGCGTGCCGAGGCTGGGCTTGAACCTGATGGTGCGCGCGACCCGCGTCTAACGCGCGTAAACGCTGACTCGTTCCAGGTGGAAGAACGTGCGGGCCATCACGCGCGTACGCACGTAGCGGGCCTTGACCTGGGTAAAGCTGGCGTTCCACAGGCTGAACAGCTCGGTGCGGCGCGCGACTTCACGCCACTTCTTGCCGTCGTTGCTGACCTCGATCACGAGCGGGACCGCGCGCTCCTCACAACAATCGCTGCGATTTTGGACCTCGACGCGCGAGAACTCGAGCTTGCTACCCAGATCGATCTCGAGCCACGGCTTCTCTTCTTCTTGGGTGTGAAAGAAGATCGGGCTGGGTGCGCCGGCGCAGTTTCGCTCTTTTGGAGCACAGACCGCGTAAGTGCTGCTGGTCTTCCAGGGACGGCCTGCTGCTAGATCGGGACCGGCCGGCGCGCGAAACAGCGTCATGAAGGTGATCAACGTGAGTGCCAGCACGCCGCCGAACAAGAGTGAGCTACGGAACGTACGCTGAAGCAGCAAGCGCGCCACCTTCAGCTCGGGTTCGCTCAAGCGTCGGAACAACGCTTTGGCGAAGCGCTGCAGCTTGACGGCTTCCGCTTGCTGATCGGCTTCGGGCGCCAGCCAGGTCTGCGCCGAAGGTCTGCAGGCCGCGGCCTGCGCGTCGGCGAGCAGCGCCTCGTCGCCCGCCAACTCCAGCAAGAGCTGCCTTGGAACACTGGCGAACGCGCTCTCTACGTCGGTCGCCTGAGCGGCGGCGTCTTGAGCCAAAAGGCCCCAGTAAATCGCCTCGCGGTAGAGCACGCACGCAAGTGCCGTACCTTTGCCGGCCTTGAGCTCGTCTACCGGGTTGAGCGTGCGGTCAGCGAGCTCCAACGCGGCGCGCCCCCTGCGCAAGCGCTCACGCTGCGCGGCTTCCAGCTCAGGCACCAAACGCTGTGCCTCTGCTAGCGAGCGTCGGCGCCAAAACCATTCGCCCAGACTGCGCCGGGGTTTCGCTGCGCTCGCTGCCGCCTCGGGCGCGGGCGCGTTCGCTGAAGGGACTGAACTGTCCGTCACTTCTTGCGTCCCCGTACGCCGAGTGTGCTCAGCGCGTCTGCGGTCTGCGGCGACTCGAGGCCGCGCTTGAATAGGTAGAGGTCGTCCCCCTTGGTCACGAGTCCGTACTTGCCGTCGGCCAAGAGCTCGTTCAGGACTTGCCGCGATACGCCGCCACTGCCGCGGATCAGCAGATAATCAGCGTCGAACGCGCCGTCTTTCAACGTGTACGTGTCGAGACGCACGGCAACGTGAGGCACTTCCATCTCGCTGGCGCTGACGCTCGCGTCCTGCGGAATCAGCTTGACCATGCGCTTCATCGTCTCGTAGCGCTTCTTTTCGGCCGGAGTCATCGTGAACTCGACCTTCCAGAAACCGCCGATGAAGGTTTGGTGCTGGAGCACTGCGCCGAAGACGTAGCTGTGAGCGGTGACCCCGATCGCGATCGCGGCGAGCACCGCGCGCCGCTTGATGACACCCAACGGCTCCTGCCCCAGCACGCGCAGTGCCAGCACGCTGGCAGCAAAGACGTAAGGAATGGAATGGCAGGTGTACTGAAACGCGATCGACAGAGTCGGCGGATAGCCAGTCGTGAGCAGGCTGAAAACGAAGCCCGGGATCGCCAGCAGCACCAACGCCCAACGTCGAGCCGGCAGCATGGCCAGCGGCGCGAACATGTGGAGGAAGTAGATGATCTTCTCCTCCTTGAGCATGGTGGTGAGGAAGTAAGCGGGGTTGATCAGCACGGTCTGAACGACCGAGCCGTAGCCGTTGTCACCCGGAACCTGCAGCTCCTTGTAGATGCTGGCAAACCAGCCATTCCACAGGCGAGGCATGATGAAGAACTTGAGCGTGACGAAGTACGCCAGCGACGTCGTGGCCAGGACGATGCCCAGCCGTGGTCGGATGCCCGTGACGATCAAGAACGCGCCGAGCACGGTCATGCCCCAAGGGATGTCCTCTCGAAACGACCACAGCACCGGCACGAGGATCCACACCAGCCAGTTCTTGCGCTTCGCAATCGCCCAGTAGAGCAGGAAGTGGAAGAACAGCGGCGGAAGCAGCTCGTGGTAGTCGTAAAAGTTCGGCCCGTGCAGGGGGGCGAACAGCAGGAACGCGTAAGCGACCACCACCGCCGACCAGCGAGGGATCTGCGTGCTCGCGAACAGGTAGAGCGTGGTCCCCGCGAACCCCACCATGGTCGCCTGGAAGATCAGCAGTACTTCGGGGCCGGGGTGGAGCGCATAGAGCGGCAACCACATGGCCATGGCGAAGATCGCGTGGCCGCCGATGAAGTTCCCGCCGTCGGGGCCGAACAGCACGCTGCTGCGGAAAGGAGACCCGTGCAGCGCGTTGTAGCACCAGCTGACATTGATCCCGAGGTCGAACCCCGAGGTGCCGAAGCGCTGATGGTTGAGGATGGTGTAGTAACTGAAGTAAATCGAGTAGGCGAGGCTGCCGAGCAGGACCACGCACAGCGGCGCCCACCGCCTGATCGCGGGGCGAAACTCGAGCATTTCGCTCAGGCGCGCGGCGACCGCCTCGGGGAAGGCGCTCAGTGAGCGACGCCACGCTCGTTCGAGCACGAGCACGTAGATCGCGAGCGCGACCAGGAAGGTCATCGGGCTGCCATGCCAGGGCTTGGCCGAAAACAAGCTCGGCAGAGCACCCACCATGCATACCGGCAAGATGACTTCACTGGCCTGGCGCAGCACCGGTACGCCGCGGCGCCCTCGCACCCCTAGGTAGGCGAGCGCTCCGAGCGCGACGACGAAGCCGCCGAGCAGTAGCCCTCCGAACAGGACGTTCCGCACCGGCATGGCGAGCGTGTTTCGCTCGAGAAAGCCGGCGAGCGCCGGACCATCGAGCGCAAAGGCCGTCGCCCAGAACAATCCAATCGACGCCCCCGCCAGCGCGAAGATACCCAGGCCCTGCACGGCCGCTCCGACCGGATAGGGCTCACGCGGCTGCGTGGGACGGAAGCCGGCCGAAGCCATCGAGGTGGAGCTCGGATCAGCCGTCGTCATGCCGGCTTCGCCGCGGGCTCGGCCGAACCGCGCTTGCGGGCCACACAAAGGATGGAGACGCCGAACGGGAGCTTGTGGCGCGGCACGATCTTGCGCTCGGCCGAAAACACCGCGGAAAGGACGGAGTTTACCGGGTCGGGGGGGACGTGAGCCATGTCGTCACCGCCGCGCTTCAGCAAGGCCTCCACCGCGCGCCCCGCCAGCACCAGCCCAAACAGGAAGGTGTTGAAGTACGTGAGGTGCTGTATCTCGAACATCGGCTCGATCGCGCGGCGCAGGCTGCTCGCCGTGTAGCGACGCTTGTGATGAGCCAAGTCATCCGCCGGACTCCAGAGGAACTTGTAGGCGGGCACCGTCACGATGAGCACTCCGTTGGGAGCCAACGTGCGCCAAGCCGCTTGCAAGCAAGCGGTCTCGTCGTCGAGGTGCTCAATCACGTCGGCAAGCACCACCACCGAGCCAGACCCCTCACGGATGCCGGTCAACGCGTTGAGATCCGCGGCGACCACATTCTCGTGCCCGCGCTCATGGCAGAAGGCGACTGCTTCTGGCGAAGTGTCGACCCCGACAGTCCTACCGAACTTCTCCAGAACGGGTAGATTGGCTGCTACGCCGCAACCCAAGTCGTACAGCGTCCCTTCTGGCACCCCTTGGGCGAATGCCTCGCCCAAGACGCGATCCAAGATCCCGCGCCGGGCAACGTACCACCAATGACGCTGCTGAACCTCGTTCAGCGTCCCGTAGTAGTGCTTCTCCAAAGCGCGCCAGCTATAGCGCACGTCGGCCCGGGCGCCAACCAAGACCGGGGGCTACGGGGAGCGGCAAGGACTCGGCCCCGGGGCCATCGTTCATCGCTCGCGGACCGCGACGCGCTGCAGATGAAGCGACGTCTTTCTCGGCACGCTGAGGCGCACGTAACGCGCCTGTCGGGTCGGGAAGCGAGCAGTCCAGAAGTGAAAGGATTGGGGCTGCCGAGCCACGGTAATCCAAGTGCGACCGTCGGTGCTGAGCTCGACGGTCAAGCCTCGTGCGCGATCGAGGCAGCAATCGATTCGATTGTCGATGTCGACCACCGATACGGCCTGCGGGCGCCCCAGATCGACTTCGTACCAGGGGTTCTCTTCCAGGTTGGTGGCGAAGAAGATCTTGGTGCGAACGCCTGCGCAACGCTCGAGCTCGGGCCGGCATTCCGCGAGCTTGCTGCTCGTGCGCCAGGGCTTGCCCAGCGCCAAATCGGGCGCCGTCGTCGCGCGCTTGAAGACCACGATCCCGCCGATGGCCGCGGCAACCAAGAGAACGGTAAAGAGCAGCACACGGCGCCGGCGCTGCCGTCGTAGCTTTTGCAGCTCCTGCTCGGGCGCGTTCTGTACGGCGAGCAGCGCGTGAACGAAGGCCTTGGCCTGACGCGCGACCTCTGCCAACTCGGACTCGCGAAGAGCTGCGAAGTCGACGAACGACCGGCTGACAAAGCCCGCTTGCAGGCGAGCGAGTCCGCGCTCACCTCCAGCAGCGAACGCGACCAGAGGCTGCGCCGCGCGATCGATCGCTGCCGCCAGGTCGGGAGCTTCGAGCGAAGAGTCTTGCGCCAATAGCGCCCAATAGGCAGCTTCTCGATAGCAGCTGAGCGCGAGCGGTACGGTAGAGGCGAACGCGATCGGCTCCACGGGCTGGAAGGCTCGGTCTCCCGCTTCCGCTGCGACTCGAGCCCGCTGCAAGCGGTGCAGCCGCACGTCCTCCCCGCCGACCAGCGCGGCGACCCTGCGCATCTCCTGCCCGCGCCAGAGCCATTGCCAGAATCGATTGCCACGCTTCGGCGCCGAGGGTGCCTGAGGGTTGACCTGAGTGCTCATGATTCAGTCGAACGGCGCGGACGGCGGGGTCCGCTGGGGGCAGTGTGCTAACACGAACATTGGGCACTTTCACCGGGCAGCTCGGAATCCGTGGCCGAAAGCGGCTCGGATCGCCTGGCCCGCTCACAACCAGCGGTCGAGGAACGCCAGGTAATGCCAAAAGTCGCGCGGCGTGATGTCGTGACGCCCCGGGCGACAATGATAGCCAAGACGCGAGTCCGAGCCGTGCTCGCCGCTGGTCGTTGGCTCGTCGAGCCGAGCCTCGTGACCAAACAGATGCCAGGCTGGGGCGGCGGCCTGACAGGCAAGCCATTCACCGCGAGGGTCGGCCCATTGATCGAGCGCGGCGCTGGCTACGTAGAGGGGCCGCGGCGCCAGCAGCGCCAACAGTTGATGCTGATCGAGGGGCAGCTCTTGCTCCCGCTCGTCGTAGTCGTGGAACGCCGAACAGAACCAGTGCGGAAAGCGCCGGTTGATGTGGAGCAGGCGTTCGCCGTAGCGGCGACGGGAAAGCGTCGCGCCGCCGCAGCCCGACTCGTTGGAGATAGCCAGTGCAAAGCGCTCATCCTGCGCCGCAGCCCAGAGCGCGGTCTTACCAAGGCGCGAGTGACCCGCCACGGCCACTCGTCGGGCATTCAACTCGGGTAGCTGTTCGACTGCGTCGAGTAGGCGCGACAAGCCGAAAGCCCAGGCGGCCAGCGTACCAGGCGCGTCGCTTGGTCGCGGCTCCGCAGCGGCCGGTAGGAACGCGTGCAAACCGTTGCGGAAGCCGTCGTCGTAGTCGGGATCGATGTCCCCGGCATACGCGGTCATGAGCGCATAGCCACGAGCCAGGAGCATTTCGATCGGCCAACGGCCTGAGTGCATCCCGCGCGACGCCTCGCTGGCCACGTGCCCGCTCAGTCCGAGCTCGGCGTTCTCGGGCAGCCAGCCCTGGGCCAAGCGAATGCGCGGGTCGGGGTGAAGCGTGTGATTGCCGAATAGATTGAGCGAAAGCAGCGTGGGGCTCGGCTCTGTCGCGGCGCGAGGCACGTGCAGCAGCGCGCGCACCGTCAGGGTGCCTCCGCGTTCGGGGTGCGAGAGCTCGACGTCCAGCTCGCTCTGCCATCCCAGCTCGCCCGCAAAGGGCTCCGGGCCGCGGACCCTGCGCACGTTCAGGTCGAGCGCTACTTCGATCCGACCATAGACGTGACGCCGAAACAGCTCCACCAGCTCGGGCCTGCGTCGCGCGCTGAAGTCTCGGGCGTCCACGATCGACGACCCGTCGCCCGCGCGCAGCAGCTCGGGCAACACATACGGAGGGATCGCGTTTTCGTCGTAGCTCGGCGGAGGTAGCTCGTGGCTCACGCCTGAGCTCGTGAGCGCAGCCACGCAAGCTGCTCGGCCATCCCCTCGGCCAAGGGCACCGCCGGCTCGAAGCCGAGCTCGCGGCGGGCCTTGTCGATGCTCATGTGAAAGTCGTAACCCGGCTTTTGGCTCGGAGCTTGCTCGGGCTCGCCGCTCATACCAGCAACCTGCATCGCCGTTCGAGCGAGCTCCGCGATCGAGTGCGCGGCTCCGTCAGCAACGTTGAAGATGCCGCCCGCCTCGACGAACAACGCACGCTCCACCGCCAATGCAGCGTCGCGCACGTGCAGCTGGTCTCGCAGGTCCGCGCCTGTGCCCAGCACACGCGGACGCTCGCCGCGCGCCACCTGCAGAAGAAAGTTGGGCAGCGCTCGCGAAGTGATTTCGCCCGGCCCATAGATGGCCGGCATGCGCAGCGCTACGACGCGGGTGCGCTCTTCGTAGGCAAAAGCCAGGAGGTGATCTTCACCGGCCAGCTTCGTGGCTCCATAGTCGCTGATCGGATTCAGGCGCGCGCTTTCATCGACCGGGCCGGGACCTTCCGGCAGCCCGTAGACCTCGAAGGTTGATGCGTAGACGACGCAAGCCGTCGGCCTTAGGCGCGCGGCTTCGAGCACGCGCATCGTGCCGTAAACGTTGGCAGCCATCAGCCGACGTCGGTCATCGGGTCCAGTGCTGGCCGTAGCGGGCGGGTGCCACGCCGCCAAGTGGACCAGCGCGCTACCGGGGCCGAGCAACTCACTCAGCTCGGCCGTCGTTTGCTCGCTCTCTAGATCGATGGCCCGCGCGGTGATGCGCCCCGCAGATCGTCGATCAGTCGCAGCGAAGGGTGGCTCCGGCAGCGCGCCAGAGCGAGAAATAGCGACGACTTCCACGTCGCGCGCCGCAAGCGCTTGGACGACCTGACGCCCGAGATGCCCGGTCGCGCCAGTCACGACGACTCGTGTCACGGCCATCAAGCGCCTCGCACCGGGCTGAAGTCCACGCTTCTTTCGGGCGCCGCGCCTGCCGCAATCCAACGCGCTTCTTGGGCTAACCCGTCGAGCAGCGGCGTGGGCGAATACCCCAGCAAATCGCGCGTGCGCTGGATGTCGAAGCTCTGATCCAGCCACCATTTCGGCGCGCGCTCGGGTGCGACCTGGGGAATCAGTGCGGGCTCACCGTTGACGGCTGCCACGGCTGCGCAGCACAGCTCTGCCACTTCCGAAACATGGCGAGCGCGTTCACCGCCGGCGTGAAAAGCGCCTTCGGCGCGGCGCAGACAAGCTTCAGCCAGGCAGTACGACAGATCGCTCGCGAGCACGTCGTCTCTCACCTCGAGGCCAGTGCCGAACACGACCGGCGCCTGCTTGTTCAGACAAGCCTTCAAGAAAAGCGGGATGGCGTTGTGGAGGTGCTGCCCCGGTCCATAAATACAGGTCGGACGAACCACGGCGTAGCGCGCGCCCAGCCGGCGGGCGCTGATCGCGAGCAACCGCTCGGCCAGAGCCTTGGCTGAGCCATATGAATGCGGGTCGGGCCGCTGTGGGGGCCGCAGCGGATCGATCGGCTGCTGTACGGCGGGGCCGTACGACTTGTAGGTCGAGCAGTAGACCAGGTGCGTCGGGCCATGCTGCGCGTGAAAAGCCTCGAGCAGCCGCACCGGCGCCTCGGCGATCGCCCGCAAATTGCGGCGCGCAGCCTCGTCCACGCTGGAGCCGCGCGTGATACGCGCCGCCATGTAAACGATGCCGTCCACTGCGCCAACGCGCGCAGCGAGCGCAGCGGCATCGAACTCCGGCGCGCCCAAGTCGTGCTCCAGCTCGGCACCCGAGCCCGGCATGTCGAGACCGAGCACTTCCACACCACGCGCCTGAAAGGCGCGCCGCAGGTGCTTGCCGACGAATCCCTGAGAGCCCGAAACGACGACTCGCACAGGCAGCCCTAGCGGTTGACAGCGGCGACCTTGGGCGCGCTCCGCTGAAAATCGACGGGCAATTTGGAGATACTGGCCAGGTGCTTGCCGGTGCGCACCATCGCGATCTGATCCTCGAACACCACGTCGATACGCAGCGATTCACCCAGGTAGCGACGAATCAACGCCTTGATCTCGTCCATCGTGTCGTCCGAGTAGCGCGCGGCCTTGACCACGCGGAACTTGATCGCGCCCGGCTCCTCTTGCACGACCTGGAAGCGACTGATCGCGTAGTCGTACTCCTTGAGCGCGTGAGCGAAGAAGGTACCGGGCACGAAATGGCCGTCGGTGCCCTGGATAATCGACTGCACGCGGCCCTGGATGTTGCCGATGCGCGGCAAGCCGCGACCACAGATGCTGGGCTGGCTGTTGTCGATCGCCTCGGCCAGGTCGCCAATGCGGTAGCGGATGAACGGCATGCAGAAGTTGTTGAGGTCGGTCACCACGACCTCGCCCACTTCACCGGGCTGAGCCGGGCGCCCGTCTACCAGGATTTCGACCACGTAGCCCTCGGCCACCACTGCGTGACCGTTGTGCGCGTCGGTCTCGTAGGCAATGCCGGAAAACTCCCGGCTGCCGTACTTGTCGAAGACCGCGCAGCCGAAGGCCTTCTCGATCAGTTGACGGCTGCTCGGAGGCAGCGACTGTGCGCTCGACATCAACGCCTTGGGCCGGAAGCCGAGCCCGCCACGGCTGTCGATATAGCCAGCCAAGAAGTTGAAGGCCTCGGCGTACCCGTCGATCAACACCGGCCGCTTCTCTTCGATCAGCTTCGCGATGCGCTCGAGGCTGTCGGTCGTCATCTCGAACACGGGCACGAAGCTGCGATTCGCGAACCAGGCGTCGAGATGCTCCTGGAACGCCTGCTTTTGCGACATCCCGATGGTCTGGTGCCAGAGCCGCAGCGTCGGGTCGCCGAAGCGGTAGCCGGTCCACTCCTGCGAGCGCAGCGTGGCGGCCCAGCGGAACTCGAGCTGCGCGCGGTCGGCGTAGCAAACGAACGGCTCGCCCGTGCTGCCGGACGTGGAGATGCGCAGGATGTCGGCGTGCGACACCCCCTCCTGCATGATGTCGAAGTGCAGGTGACGACGCACGTCGTCCTTCGTCAGAAACGGCAGCTTGTGCAGGTCTTCGACGCCGCGAATGTCCTCGGGGCGCAGACCGCGCTCCTGCATGCGACCGCGATAGTACGGGACCGAGCGGTAAGCGTGACGCATCAGGCGCCGCAGCTTCTCGTCCTGTAGCTCTTTGATTTGCGCAGGTGAGAGCCACTGCGTGGCGTTCAAGGTCTCGTAGTAGCGCTCGACGTTCTTCGTGATCAGCCAATGTGACTGCTCGAAGCTCGTCATGTACGCGCGCCAGCGCAGCGGGTCCGCCCGACGCGACGGCGGATCTTCTAGCTCGATGCGGTTGTTCTTGAGGAAGTGCCGCTCCACGTTGTGCGGCTCGGTGCGCACCCGGTACTCCCAAACCGCCTTGCTCACGTCGACCAGACTCGCCAGCGAGGCCCGGTAGGCGCGGCCGTCCAAGAAGGAGGTGCCTTGCTTGCGGTTCTCGAAGAGCGTCTCGACCTCGGTGTACGAGTAGCCCTTGGCGTGAGCAGCCACCATGATGAACGACTGCCAGTACGCGTAGCGACCGGTAAAGGTGAGCAAATCGAGCATCACCTCGCGCGAGCAGCAGACGAAGCCGGACTTGTTGTCCTGGAGCTTCATGCCGAAAGCGCCGTTCAAGATCGTGTTCAAGCCACGCGACATGTAATAGCGAGCGCTGCGCTCACGACCTACCGAGCTGCGCCAGCCCTGCACCACGTCGACGCTCGTCTCCACCAGCTTGCGGTAGAGGCGCAGCACGTCCTCGGGCTGATACTGCAAGTCAGCGTCGATGACCGCGATGACCGCGCCCCGCGCGGCGTCCACGCCGCTGCGCCAGGCAGCCGCCAAACCGCGATTACTCCGATGAAAGACGCCGACCACGCGGTCCGGCGCCGCCGCAGCCTGCTCCCGAATCACGCGCGCAGTGCCGTCCGATGAGCCATCGTCGACCAGCACCAGCTCGCCGCGCAGGTTGCCCGTCTCGAGCGTCCGCAGGACACGAGCCGTGAGCTCGGGAATGTTCAGCTCCTCGTTGAAGCAAGGAACGATGATCGACAGCTCGAGGGGGGCGGTTTCACTCATGCGTTCTGATCCGGCAAGGGGCTACGCCACCCGCGGCAGGAGGGTGATACCACGAGGATTCAGGCACTTCCAGCCGAGCACCACGCGCGATCCGGGCCTATATGACAAGCCCGACGGGGGCGTGTTAGGAGAGTGCCCGCCGCCGCATGGCCACCTTCGACCTCAGCCTCCCAGGCCAGCGCCCAACGCCAGGGCCGGCTGGGCAGCCGCTCCCCCACCTCGATCTGGCCAAGCTTCCCCACGCGAACAAGGCAGCCGCTCGGAATGGTTGAAGCTCCCGAGCCTAACCTGCCGCCGTCCCTCCTGGGCAAGAGCGCGGTTCGACGCGGCGCCACGCGGATCGTGCTGTCGCTGGTCATCGCGGCCGGCTTCGTGTGGGTGCTGCGCCGCGGAGGTCTGCCCTTTGCGCCGCCCCAGCATGCCCTCGATCGCCTGCAGTGGTGGGGGGTCCCGGCGTTCGTATTCCTGATGTCGATGGCGACGTTCCTGCGCACCCGGCGCTGGATCTATTTGCTGCGCCCGCTGGCCCCGGCGCTGCACCCTTGGCGAGTGTTCGGCGTCGGGCTGGTCGGGTTCGCAGCCATCTTCTTCGCGCCGCTTCGGCTGGGCGAGATGGTGCGCCCCTACCTGCTCAGCCGCGATAAGCAGGTCACGTTCATGCAAGCCATGGGCACCGTGGCCGCCGAGCGCATCATCGACGGCTTGATCTTGATGCTGATGGCGTTCAGCGCGCTGCTGCTGTCACGACCGCTGTCTCCGCTCCCCGATCACGTGGGTAACCTGCCGATCCCCACTGCGCTGGTGCCCAAGACCATGCTGCTGGCGACCCTGATGTTCTCGGGCGCGTTCGCGGCCATGGCCATCTTCTACCTGGCGCGAAACCCCGCTCGCCAGCTGGTGTCCCGAGTGCTGGGCGTGGTTTCAGCGCGGCTCGCGGCGTTCGGGGCCGGCACTGTCGAGCGCCTCGCCGAAAGCTTCGGCTTCTTGACCTCGTGGAGCCGCACCGCGCCGTTCCTCTGGAACACGCTGGCATACTGGCTCTTCAACGGACTCGCACAATTCGCGCTGCTGCGCGGTGTCGGGCTCGACGCCACCGTTGCCCAGGCGTTCGTGGTGTTGGGCGTGGTCGGCCTCGGCTCGCTGCTACCTGCCGGCCCCGGCTTCTTCGGCGCGTACCAGGTGGCGATGTACACGGGGCTCGCCATGTACAACGTGGAGCAGGACGTGGTGGTGGGGGCCGCCGCGTTCGTGTTCGTGAGCTACATCTGTCACCTCGGCATCAACGCCCTGGCGGGGGTCGTCGGGCTGCTGTTGCTGGCGCGCACGCCCCCCGTGCAAAACACGCCCTGAAGCGCTCACGAGCGCGAATCAGCCCTCAGTTTGCGGCGGAACTGCTTGCTCTTGGCCGGCTCCTGAGTAAATACGCGGGCTGGCGATGGACCTGAGTCAATCCAGGGTTTTGGTCACGGGCGGAGCTGGCTTTCTCGGCTCGCAGGTCGTGGAGGAGCTGCGCGCTCACGGTGCTCGCCACATCGTGGTGCCGCGCTCACACGATACGGACCTGACCGACGCCGCTGCG
>JBEHXA010000019.1:0-27883 GCA_048498935.1 Myxococcota bacterium | reverse complement strand
GCCCGCTCTAATTTGCGTTGAGCTCTACGCGCAGCAGCTTCTTGCCGATGAAGACGTAGTCGCCGTGCGAGAGGGTGCGCTCGGTCTTCAGGCGCAGGTAAGTGCCGTTGCGGCTGTCGAAGTCGGTGAGGACGAACTTGCCCTCCTTTTCTTCGACGGTGGCGTGCTTGGCCGACATGAACAGGTCGCCCGGGAAATTCAGGTCGCCGTCTTCACGCCCGACTTGCAGCGAGTTGCCGCGCGCGCAAATCGTCATGCCGATCGCGCCGCCTTCGAGGATCTGATTCAGCCGGAAGGCGCTCGGGTACTTGGGCGACGAATAGAAGAAGGTGCCGTCCGGATCGGCGCCGTCCGACGCCTTCGGCGTGGGTTCGAGGCGGAAGACCTGCTCGCCGATCACGAACTGATCGCCGGGGCTAACCTCGACCGAACCGCGGATGCGGAAGTAGACGCCGTTGAGCGAGCCCTCATCGCGCACCACCAAGCGGTTGTCGCGGTAGTAGAAGTTCGCGTGCTTGGGCGAGATGAACACGTCGTCCGGGAACTCGAGCTGACCCTGACGACCGAGCAGGTGTTGGTCGGCCTTCAAGTGGTAGGACAGGCCGTCCATGCCTTCGCCGCGGATCAAGATCAGGCGGGCCTTGGTCGGGTCCTGCATGTCGCCGTAGAAGTCGGCGTGCAGGTGCATCATGGCTTCCGGCACGGGCGTGCCGCAGCGGCCACAGAACTTGTGCCCGCTCGGAACCGGGGTCATGCACGACTCGCAGACGTAGTACCTGGCTTGATCCATCCGCTCCTCCTCGACTCGCGAGGTGGCGAGGTCGCTCCTCGCCGTGGCACCGAAGCCTCCAACAAATTCGGGCGGATGGGAAGAACTCCGCATCGGCTCAACGGCCGGAAGGAGCGCGATGTCGTTTCCGCAATTGCCGCAGTGCCCTGCCCCCATCGGGTTGAAGGCGTCGCAGCGGCCGCAGACGATACCGACACCGAGCGATCCGAGCGCCATGTCCGGCCCTTCTTTTACTACCCCTTCCGCGCGGGGCAAAAACTTACCGGTTGCCGGCGGTCAGTGAATGTATTGGTTTCGACTGCTGGTGTCGAAGAACCCGCCGATCCCCACCAAGCGAAAGAACACCATCTCGGTGCAAGTGGAGCGGGGCACGGGGCCGAACTCACGCGAGTCGTAGGGAAACATCCGGTTGTCACTGACGAGGTAGACGTGATCGTCGGGGACCGTAGTTTCGACGTCGGCCGGGGGTACACCCTGAGTCGGGTTTCCACGCTGGTGCACGTCGCCGCCCACCTCCTCGAGGCTGCAGCGCTGCTCGACGGGGATGCGGGTACCGGGGTCGATTTCCGTGAACTTGTCGACCGCGCACGCTCCCTCGTCACCCATGCGCTTCGTGTTGACGACGACGTTGCCGTTCTTGATCGTCAACGTGTCGCGCATTTCTCCGATGATGCGCCCGACCACCACCCGATCGGGCCGATTCGGTTCCGGACACACCACGAGGTCGCCGAAGCCGGGCCTCGTCCCGCGCCAAAGCAGGATCAGGTCGCCGGCGCGAACGCTCGGTGACGTCGACGACGTCAAGTAAGGATCGTCGGTGGGCACGCGCCACCAGCGAATCACGGTCGCGCGGGCGACGCCGATTACGGCGCCGGCGATCAGCGCGACCCAGAACAGGAAACGAAACATCTTGTGCATCGAGATCGACGCGCAAGCATAGCTTCGACTAGCGCGCGCAGTCGACTGGCGGGAGCTCCGCCAGGCTCTGTCCGTGCGAAACCGCCTCGGCGCGCGCGAACAGCGCCCGAAAGCGGTCGAGGCGCGTGAATTCGGCGCGGCCCACGGTCGACTCGTCCGCATCCATCACGGCTGCCGAGATCACTCCCAGGACCTCGCCGTTGGTCGTGACCACGGGGCCACCGGAGTCGCCCGGGCAAATTGCGGCGTCGGCTCGAAAGCGGGCGTCCGAGATCGTGTCGATGCTGGTGGTCGCGCGCGTGCGGCGGTGCAGGGCGTCGCTCGACAGCGCGCAGCGACCGAAGCCGATCGGTTGAATCGACTCCTTGAGCATCGGGCCGCGGTCGATGCGCGCCGGGCGTGTCTCCATCCCGACCAGCGGGCGATCCAGCACCAGTACGGCGAGGTCGCCGTCGCCGGCGGCGTGACCACAGGTGGGGGCGACGATTGCCCTTACCCCGACCTCACCCCAGGGCAGGTCCTCGCCGCCGAGCTCGACCCGAATCGCGTCGGGCTTCACGTCCTCGGTCAGCATTTCGCCGTGCCGCGAGCGGGCCGAAACACAGTGATGCGCGGTCAGCACGCGGTCGGCTTCGATCAGCGCGCCCGAGCAGGTCACGCTGCCGATGACGAGTCGCACGACGTAGTCATCCGCGCTTTCGAGGATGAAAGGCAGCGTGACCGACGCCGGGACGTGCGGAGCGGGCGCCGACGCGGGGCGCGGAGTCGGAGCGGGCGAGCGCGCCCACGCCGGGAGCTGCGCGCACCCCCCCAATAGGGCTACGAGCGCCAGGCAGAGGCCGGGCGACGGTCGCAGCTTGCTCAAGGCCTGTACCCCATGGTGCGTTAGCCGCTCAGCGGCCGAGGTATGCTCGGACAACCGCCCGGTGCGAAAGGTTCCGACACGCGGTTAAGAATAAGCTTGGCTTCGATTTTCGAGAAGGTGAGCGAATGTAAGTTCGCTCGGCTGCCTCGCCGCTTTCTGGTCTAGCCGGCCACGGCGTCTCGTGGTCGTTGGGTCCCCAGCCCAACGACTGCGCGCTGGTGAGTGAGGCTCACGGTCGAGGGCGTCTAGCCAGCCACGACCAAGTCGTCTTTGTGTACGACGACCAGCTCTTTCGCATTCCCGCCGAAGGCCAGCTCCAGCTCGTCGAGCTGCTTGCCCGCTGCGCGCGAAACATCCAAGGCACCGAGCCGCGTCAGACCGCGCCCGATCTCGTCGCCGCCTGGACCGACGAGCCGCACCGCGTCACCCACGTTGAACTCGCCGCGCACGCCGACGACGCCGACCGGTAGCAGGCTGCTTTTGCCGCCGCGCAGCGCTTTTTCAGCGCCGGCGTCCACCAGCACGGTGCCTCGCGGGCGCAGCGTGTAGGCGATCCAGTGGTGGCGAGCCCTGAGAGCCGCACGGCGCGGGACTAGCGTTCCCACATCCAGTCCGGAGAGGATGTCGCGGATGACGCCCGGCCGCGACGCCGCCGCGATCACGACCGAAGCGCCGGAATGGCAAGCCTTGTTGGCCGCGTCGAGCTTGCTCTGGATCCCGCCGCTGCCGAGGCGCTCACCCGACGACACCACGCTGCCGAGCTCTTGATCGTCCTTCATGACCGGGATGCGCTTGCCATTGCGGTCCAGCACTCCCTCCACATCGGTCAGGAGCACGAGCAGATCCGCCGAGACGAGCGGCGCCACCATGGCCGCGAGCTGATCGTTGTCGAGGCGGATCTCTGCCGTCGAGACCGTGTCGTTCTCGTTCACGATCGGGATCGCGCCGGCTTCGAGCAATGCCGCGAAGGCGTCGCGCGCGTTGTTGACCCGCTCGCGATCCGCGAGGTCATCGTGCGTGAGCAGCACTTGCGCCACAGTCAGCCCGACCGCGCTGAACGCTTCGTCCCAACGGCGCATGAGCACGCTCTGTCCGGCTGCGGCCGCCGCCTGAAGCTTCCCGGTCTCTTTTGGGCGCGAGCGATAGCCGAGCCGGCTCATGCCGAAAGCGATCGCACCGCTCGTCACCAACACGAAGCCGCGCTTCGGACCCGCGAGCTCGCTCAGCTCTTCCGCGAACTTGCGCTGGAGCTCGCCGTCGGCCGCGAGCGCCTTCGAGCCCACCTTGATCACGATGCGCCGGGACTGAGTCAGCTCGCTACGGACCGTCACGGCGCGGTCAATAGCGCGGGGGCCGGGCGGCCGGCAAGGTCACCCCGAAGCATTTTGCGTGTAAGGTCGCTCGGCGGTGGGGCGTTAGGCTCATGACTTCGATGAAACCCTCATCCCTTTGGCGCATGCTGGCGGCGTGCGCCGGGCTCTCGGTTGGGCTGGTCGGCCTGGCGGGTTGCCAAAAACAAACCGCGCGGAGCGCCGATCAAAGCCCGCCGGTCTCCCGGCAGAGTGACGACCGCGACCGCCAGAGCGTCGCCGTCACCATCTACAATCGCAACTTCGGCGTGGTGCGCGACACCCGGCGCCTCGCGCTCGCCGCCGGCCGAGTCGAGCTGTCGTTCGGCGACGTCTCCGCGCACATCCAGCCGGAAACGGTCAGGCTCCACAGCTTGACCGAGGGCGCGTTGTTCGACGTGCTCGAACAAAACTACCGCTACGACCTGCTCACGCCCGCCAAGCTGCTCGAGAAGCACGTGGGTAAGACCATCACCGTCTACCGGTACAACGAGAAGACCGGCGTCGACGAGAAGAAGACGGCCGAGGTGCTCAGCGTGGAAGGTGGCGTCACCTTGCGTATCGATGGCGAGGTCACGACCAACTTCCAGGGGCGCTACGGCTTCAAAGAAGTGCCGGCGAACTTGCTGGCGGAGCCCACCCTGGTGTGGCTCTTGGAGAGCGATCGCGCCGAGCAGCAGGTCGAGGTCACGTACCTCACCCAGAACCTGAATTGGCACGCTGACTACGTGCTCAAGCTCGACTCGAGCGAGCGTAAGGCTGATCTGAACGGCTGGGTCACGCTGGATAACCAGAGCGGCGTCAGCTATCCGAATGCGACGCTGCGGCTGGTGGCCGGCGACGTGAATCGCGTGACGCCGGTTGCGCCCGAAGAGCCCACGCTACAGGCGGTCGAGCTCGATGCGGCGCGCGATAGCCGGCAGTTCAAGGAAGAGGGGCTCTTCGAGTATCACCTGTACACGCTCGATCGTCCCACCTCGATCCTGAACAAGGAGACCAAGCAGGTCGCGCTGCTCTCCGCCGAAGGCATCGAGGTGGTGAAGAAGCTGGTGTTCGACGGTCAGCCCTATTTCTACCGCGGTCCGTACGGCCAGCTCATCCAGAATCAGAAGGTGGGCGTGTTCGTCGAGCTGCAAAACAGCGAGAAGAATCGGCTCGGCATGCCGCTGCCCAAGGGCACCGTGCGGCTGTACCAGGCAGACAAATCGGGCGCGCTGCAGTTCGTCGGTGAAGACGCGATCGATCACACCCCGCGTGACGAAAAGGTCTCGCTGAAAGTAGGCGAGGCGTTCGACGTCGTCGCCGATCGCAAGCAGACGGAGTGGTCGCAGGTCTCCAACTGCGTGGGCGAGAGCGCTTTCGAAATCGAGCTCCGCAACCACAAGGACAGCGCGGTGCAGGTGGAGGTGAACGAACCGGCGGGCGGCGAGTGGGAGGTGCTTCAGCACAGCCAGCCGTTCGTCAAAGTCGATGCAGCCACCTTTCGTTTTCAGGTCGCGGTGCCGGCGCGTGGCGCCACCAAGCTCACTTATCGGGTTCGCGTTCGTTACTGCTGATGCAATTCAGGAACATGGCGATGGCAAAGTCTTTCAGGTCACGGTCTGGGTTCGTCTCGAAGCTGGTCTTGGGGCTGGCGCTCTCTAGTCCGGCGGCGTTTGCGCAAGCCAAGCCGGCGGCGCCGGCCGCTGCGGCGCAGCAGTCGTCCACGGAGGCCGATCGCAAGGCGGTCAGCATCACCGTTTACAACCAGAATTTCGGCGTGGTGCGCGAGGTGCGTGAGCTGCGCACGCTCGGCACCGGCCAAGTGTCGCTCGAGTTTCGCGACGTCGCCGCGACCATCCAACCCGAGACTGTCGCGATCAAGTCGCTGAGCGCGCCCGGCGCGATCAGCGTACTGGAGCAAAACTACCGCTACGACCTGCTCACCCCGCAAACCTTGCTCGAAAAATACGTCGGTAAGAAGGTTCGCACCTACCGCTACCACGAGGCGACGGGCAAAGAGGAAGCGAACGAAGCGGAGCTCCTCAGCGTGGCCGAGTCGCCCATCTTGCGGATGAACGGCGAGATCACGTTCGGCTATCCGGCGCGCTTCGGGTTCGCGCAGCTGCCCGAGAACCTGATCGCCAAGCCGACCCTGATGTGGCTCGTGTCGAGCCAGAAGGCAGCGCAAACCCTGGAGGTGAGCTACCTCGCGCAGAGCCTGAACTGGAGCGCCGACTACGTGCTGGTGGTGAACGAGCAAGACACGGCCGGCGCCCTGCAGGGCTGGGTCACGCTGGTGAACCAAACGGGTGCCAGCTACAAAAATGCCGAGCTCAAGCTGGTGGCCGGTGACGTGAATCGCGTGCAGCCGGAAGCCAACATGCGCATGGGCAAGGCCATGCCCGCCATGGCACCTGCGCCGAGCGGCGGCGGCTTCAGCGAGCAGGGGCTGTTCGAGTACCACCTGTACACGTTGGGCCGACCCACGACGATCCTGCAGAACGAGCAGAAGCAGGTCAGCCTGCTCGAGGCCGACGGCGTGAAGATCGACAAGAAGCTGATCTTTTACGGGCAGCAATACTGGTTTCGCGGCCAATACGGCCAAATTCAAGCGAACCAGAAGGTCGGCGTGTACCTCGACTTCAAGAACGACGAAAAGAGCAAGCTCGGCATGCCGCTGCCCAAGGGCACGATTCGCGTCTACAAGGCGGACAAGAGCGGCGCCAAGCAGTTCGTCGGCGAGGACCAGATCGACCACACGCCGCGCGACGAGAAGGTGCGCGTGAAGATGGGCGAGGCCTTCGACGTCGTCGGTGATCGCAAGCAAATGGAGTGGAAGGCGCTCGGGAGCTGCACTTCCGAAAGCCGCTGGGAGATCGAGCTCCGCAATCACAAGGACACGGCGGTCGAAGTCGAAGACTACGAGCCGATCGGCGGCGACTGGACGATCCTCGAATCGTCGCAGCCTTACGAGAAGAAGGACGCCGGTACCTTCACGTTCAACGTCAAGGTGCCCGCGCGCGGCAAGACGAAGGTCACGTACCGCGTCCGCCTGCGCTACTGCTGACCCCGGGTCCGCCTCGCGATCTTGGCTTGCGGCTCCGTGACGGGCCGCAAGGTGTTTGAATCGCTGCAGAAATCAGGACGCTTTCGCGCACGGGCGAAGCGGCGTACCGTCAGAGCGATCGCTCGATCGTTCAGGCTCACGTTCGTGGGCGTGGGCGAGCGGGCATGAGGGTTTTTGCATGACGAACGCCGTGCTGGCCAAGCTGCGCGCGCTGGTGACCGGAGCTCCTGCCTCGGAGTGCGAGCTCTGTGGAGGCAGTATTCCGAGCGAGCACGCGCACCTGTTGGAGCTGGAAGCGCGCCGCCTGCTCTGCGCGTGCCCGGACTGTGCGTCTCTCTATGCGCGCGAACAGCAGCGGCAGGCTCCGCGCTTCTTGCAGGTCGATCGGCGTGCGGTGCGCGTTCCGGAGCTGGACTTCGACGACCACACCTGGGCCGATCTGGGGGTTACGGCGACGTTGGCGTTCTTCACGACTCGGCACCGCACCGGTGAGGTGGTCGCCACCTTTCCAGGGCGCGCGGGGTTGATCGAGTCGTTCGTGCCGCTCCGGGTGTGGGGCGGGCTAGAGCGGCGTCATCCGGCGTTGAAAGCGATTCTGCCTGAAGTGGAAGCTCTGCTCGTGCGTCGAACCGCGCGACATCGCGATGCGTTTCGGGTTTCGATCGACCACTGTTACGAGCTTTCGAGCTTACTCCGAAGCGCCGAGGCGCCGAGCTCGCATCCCGACCACCCTTCGGTGCAGGCGTTCTTCACGCGCCTCCAAGGGACGCAGAATCGCCCCAGCCATCGCCCGCGCGTTTGAAGTCGTGTAGGCCCTTTTCGCGCCGCGCGAGCTGCGCTTACATGCCGCCATGCGCCTACGCTCTGGTTTGGGAGGTTGGTCGGTGGCTGCGGTGTGCCTGGCGAGCATCGTCGCCGCGTGCGGTTCGAGCGACGACAAGAAAGACCCCCGCGACCACTTGGAGCGGCCTGGTGACGCTGGCGCGGCGGGTACGCCTTCCGGCAACGGGAACGAAGCGGGCACTGGTGCGGTCAACCTTGGTGGTGCCGGCGGTGACGGAAGCGACGTGAGCGGTGTTGCAGGCGGTGGTGGCGTGCCGGCAGTTCCTCTGGGAGGCGCCGACGCGGGTGGCGTGAGCCAGGGCGGCAATGACGACGAGCTCGGTGGTGCGGGCGGCAGTGGCGGTGACTCGACCGCACCGTTCAACGGGTTGTACGTCGGTCCGACGGGCGACGACTCGGCAGCGGGCTCCGAGACCGAGCCGTTCGCGACGCTCGCGCATGCAGCCAGCGTCGCGAAGGCGGGCGACACGATCGTGTTTTTGGATGGCACCATTCAAACGACGGGTCAGAGCGTGGTGATTCCGGCTGGCGTGAACCTGGCGGCCAAGAACGCGGGCGCGACCACGATCGTGGCGCAAGCAACGCCGGCGTCGCTGCTCACCATTCAGGGCGACACGCGCATCGATGGCTTGAAGTTTACGAGTCACCAAACGGTCGCGAGCTTTACTGGCGTTGGCGCTGACCCGGGTTTGCTCACGGTCGCCGACACGCAATTCGTCAATTGCGGCAGCGCTTGCTTGGTGCTGCAAGGCACCGCTAAGGCCGTCGTGACTCCGCCCGCCAACCAGCCACTTTCCAACGGCGGTTACGGCTTTGCGCGCGTGAGCGACACGGCCGAGCTCAGTGTCGACGGCGGCACCTTGCAGAATTCGAACGGTGGGTCCCAGTTTACCGGCAGCGGTAGCTCGAAGCTGACCGTCGCGGGCGCCTCGTTCGTCGACGGCACCGGCAACGTGCTCAACCTGAGCGGACAAGCCGCCGCGACGTTCGACGGTGTGACCGTTGCCATCCTCGCGAACAGCATGTTCCAGCAGGCAGGCACGTCTCAGCTCACCGTGACCAACTCGGACGTGAGCATGAAGCCCGCTGTAACTCCCAAGTACAACTGCTTCTCCAACACCCAGAACGGTGTCGGCTCGCTGATCGTGAAGGACAGCGCAGTGCACGACTGTGGCACCGGCTTCAAGGGGTCCATCCCAGCAACCTTGACGCTCGACAACGTCGAGGTGCACCACCTGGACTTCGGCGCGGATCTGGGCGTTGGTGCCCAGGGCGTCGGCGGCGCCATCACCATCGACGGCTGCGACTTCCACGACTTCGGTTACACCGCGTTTCGAGCCGGCAGCGGCAGCAACCTGAACACGTTCGTGTTCCGCGACACGACCTTCAGCAACAACGTGAGCTCGATGTGGGACATGATCATCCTCGACGCGAGCAACGCTTCGACGCTCGATTTCGGCACGCTCGCGGATCCGGGGGGCAACACGTTCCTGAACGCCAACACCACCGTGAGCGCGCTGCGCATTGCCATGACTGCCGGTTACGTCAGCGCCGTGGGCAACACCTGGTCCGCGGCGCAGGGAGCTGACGGAACCGGGCACTACGCCGCAACCGGCGCGGGTGCGAAGCTCGAGATCACGACGGACGTCACGGGCGGCCAAAACTACGTGAAGCCCTACGCAACAACGACGCTGCTACTGGCGCAGAACCCCTGACCGTCCGCTGGGCGCGGGGCCGAACGAGCGCGGGCGGATGTGAACGCTACGCAGGCGTCCAGCCGGGTTGTGCTGCGGCGTGGTCGCGATTAGCGTGCCCCGCGAGCGCCGGCCAGCTGTCGCACTGGACCGGCGGAAGGGACTTATCATGGTTGTTCGTTTTGGCCAGATTGGGTTGGGCGCTGCTGCGCTCGGTGGACTGCTGCTCTGCGGGCGCGCTGCGAGCGCTCAAGACTTGGGGGCCCCGCCGCCCGACGCCAAGAAAGAGGCGGCCGGTCCCGACAAGGTGAAGGACGCGCTCAAGATCGACAAGAAGCCGGAGGGTATGACGGCGTCGCTTTCGGCAGGTGGTCTGAGCTCGACCGGCAACTCGAAGATGGTCGCGTTCACGGGCGCAGGCCTGTACGAGTCGCGCTTCAACGACAACGGTTACGGAGCATCAATCGTCGGCAACTACGGCAGGAGCGCGCCCCCAGAGGGTGGCGACATGGAGACGACCACCCAAAACTTGCAGGGCCGCCTCCGCTACGACCGTTACGTCATCGACGACGCTTCGGTCTTCCTGCTGCTCACCGGTCGCCACGACAAGTTTCAAGGTTTGACGTTCCGCCTGAACGTCGACCCCGGCTTCAAGTACCTGTTCGTCAACGAGGCAGCCACGCAGTTCTGGGCTGAAGCTGGTTACGACTTTCAGTACGACGTTCGCAACCTGAGCGGCCGTCGCATCCTCGACGATGCGGGCATGGACACCGGGGAGCTGCTCGACAAGACCGAGACCGATCACTCGTCGCGTCTTTACGTGGGTTTTCGTCACTCCTTCAACGACGCCACCGCATTTTCGACCGGCGTCGAGTACTTGCAAAGCTTCGTCGAGTCCGAGCGCTGGCGCCTCAACTACGACGCGCTCTTCACCGCCAAGTTTTGGGGCAACCTCGCGCTCGGCGTCGGCTTCCTCGCCCGCTACGATCACGCTCCGCTGCCCAGCAAAGAGGAGCTGGATACCACCAGCACCCTCAGCATCATCTATTCGTACTCGACCATCGCCGAGAAGTGAGGTCGGGTCCGTACGCGTGGCATTCCCGAAACCGTCGTCGAGTTAGGCTGGTCACCGGACCAAGCGAGGCAGCACATGTCGTTCATCGATGATTTCAAGAAATTCGCGTTCAAGGGCAACGTCATCGACCTGGCTCTCGGCGTGGTGATTGGCGGGGCGTTCGGCAAGATCGTCTCCGCCATGGTGGCTGACCTGGTGATGCCGATCGTGGCGCTGGTGATGCCGAGCGGCGATTGGCGCACCAGCGGCCTCGTGCTCAAGAAAGCCGCGGAGCCCAAAGACGACGTGATCCTCAAGTACGGCGATTTCATCGGCGCGGTACTCGACTTCTTCATCGTCGCGTTGGTGCTGTTCATCATCATCCAGCGCGTCATCCGGGGTGCCGAGGCGCGCTTCGGCAAGCCGGCCGAGGCGGCCGCTCCGAACACCAAGGAGTGCCCGGACTGCTGCGAGCAGGTACCCCTCAAGGCCACGCGCTGTAAGTTCTGCACCAGCGAGCTCCCGGCCCAGGCCTGAGCCGGCGGGGGCGGCCGCAAAATCCGTAACATGCGGATTTTGCTGATGTTTGTGGCCTAGTCTCGAACTGAGCCTTCAGAAACTAGTGAGACGGCCGTCCTGAAGGCTCGTGTCCACCATCATCGGGCTACTCGTCGTGTTCGGCTCAGTACTGGGTGGCTTCGCCATGTCCGGCGGTGCCTTCGGGGTGCTGATCCAACCGAACGAGCTGATCGTGATTGGTGGGGCGACCATCGGCACGGTGGTCATCTCGGCGCCCGGCAAGGTGCTGAGCCGCGTGACCGGCGCGCTCAAGAAAGGTTTCAAGAGTCACGCTCCGGCCAAGACCGACTACATGGACCTGCTCAAGCTGCTCTACCAGATCCTAGCGCTGATTCGGCGCGAGGGCGTGCTGGCGCTGGAGCCGCACGTGAGCGATCGCGCTACGAGCTCGCTGTTCTCGGCTTACCCGACCGTGATGCATCGTCACCATGCCGCCGACTTCTTGGTCGACGGCTTGAAGCAGCTGGTCGACGGCTGCTCCGCCGAGGAGCTGTCGCTGCTGTTCGACGCGGAGCTCGAGACTCATCACGACGAGGAGCATCAACCGGTCGGCTTGATCCGCACCGCCGGTGACGCCTTGCCCGGTCTGGGCATCGTTGCGGCCGTGCTCGGCATCGTGATCACCATGGGTCACCTCGACGGTGGTCCCGAGGTGATCGGTCATCACGTCGCGGCTGCGCTCGTCGGTACCTTCCTCGGCATCTTGCTCTGCTACGGCATGGTCGGTCCGATCGCGACCAGCATCGAGATTCAGGGCGCTGCCGAGAGCCGCTACATGCTCTGCATCAAAGAGGCCATTGTGGCGGCCGCGCGCGGCGTGAACCCCCAAATTGCCATCGAATTTGCGCGTCGCACCATCTTTTCGGACGAGCGCCCCACCGGCCCCGAGCTGGAAAAGGCGTTCGCGGAGCTGAAGGGCAAATAATGGCAGGCCCGGCTCCCAGCGGTGGTGGCGGTCGCGTCATCATCATCAAGAAGAAGGGCAAAGGGCACGGTGGTCACCACGGCGGCGCCTGGAAGGTGGCCTACGCCGACTTCGTGACCGCCATGATGGCGTTCTTCATGGTGATGTGGCTGCTCGCGCAGACCGACCAGCAGACGCGCCAGCAGCTCTCCGAGTACTTCCGCACCGGCGTGTTTTCGGGCGCGCCCTCCGTGCTGAACGGCGGCAGCGGCATCCAAAACAAAGGCTACTTCGACGTCGTCGGGCAGTCGCAGATTCAGCCCGAGCAAATGGCGTTCGAGCGCGTGGCGGCGGCAGTGCGAGCGCAAATGCAGCGCTCGATGGCCGAAGACCCAGCCTTGAAGAAGCTCGCGCAGCAGCTCAAAGTCAGCGTCACCGAGGAGGGTCTGCTGATTCAGATCTTGGACGGCACCGGCGACGACCTGCTGTTCGATCGCTCCTCCTCCGAGCTGAAGCCGCGTTTGGACGAGCTACTCGCCGCGATTGCGCCGATCCTCGGGCGCCTCGACAACAAGATCCAGGTGCACGGTCACACCGATGCCAAGCCGTTCCCGGCTGGCTCGAACCGCTCGAACTGGCAGCTCTCGTTCGAGCGCGCCGACCAGGCGCGGCTCGTGCTCGAGCGCAACGGGCTCAACAAAGGCCAAGTCGGCGGCGTCTTCGCCCACGGGTCGTCGGCGCTGTACGATCCGAAGGATCCATACGCGCCGGAGAACAGGCGTTTGGCAATTTTGGCGGTCCGCCGTGGGATGGAGAAGTACGCGGCGCAAGGAGTGCCGGTCAAACCCGCGGAAGTGAAGCCGGAGCATCCGCCCGCGCACGCGCCCGCGCCTGCCTCGAAGCGCGACGATGCCGAAGCGAATTAGTCCTGCTGGGCGGGGGGAGCCGCCACGATGTGCCTGCGCTAGACATCGACGAGAGCATCGGCTGGACGGGCGGGCCTCGCTTGATCGAGTCCATGTCGCACATGCGACATAAAAACCTGAGTAAAATCGCGGGCGAATTTCGCGAATGACGCCATGTCGCAGTTGCGACGTTGCAGGCGTCGTGGTGGTTTGCGCGTCGCAACTGCGACATGGCGTCAGGTCGGAAATTGATTCACGAATTCATTCAGCTTTTCATGTCGCAAGTGCGACATGAAATTGCTGCGTTGGGTCTAGTCAAGGTGGCTCTTGCCTGAGCATCAAGCAGCGTGCTCGCGCGCGGTCTGCACGCTAGCGTTCGCTATCGCCTCTCACCCGTCCGCTGAAACCTAGCGCCGCCTACAGCAGCTTCTGCAATTCAAGCTGCACCTCGGCAGCCCCTCTTCACATCGTCGGTGCGAGCTCGAGCAGTCCGGCGTCGGTCTCGAGCACGGCGTCGAGCAGAGGCGCGGTGGAGCCGCCGGGCAGGTCGACGACATAGCGCCAGGCGGGGCCGGCTTGGGGCGAGGTGAGGGCGCCGAGCAGACCCGCTTCGTGCGTGGGGTGGGCGGTGAGGCCGCGCGCTTGCAGGGCGTCGCTGAAGGCTTGGTGGTTGCGGCAGATGGTGGCGGTGACGCGCGTGACGGGCGGCGCTTCTTCGCTTTCGGCGACCACGACGCCGGCGGTGAGGCGTAGCCGCTCTTCTGCGCCGGAAAGCAGCGGATCGGTCGCAGTCGTGGCGACTGCGGCGATCAGACGTCGGCCTTCTAGCGCGCGCGCGATCACTGCGCAGACGAGGTCGACACCGTTCGTGTCCAGGCCGCGCAGCGGCTCTTCGAGGCAGAGCAGCTCCGGGTCGGTGGCCATGGCGTGTGCGATCAGCAGACAGCGACGCTCCGCCAGCGGCAGGTGCGCGACTCGCCGGCTACCGAGCTCGAGCAAGCCGAGGCGATCGAGCGCAGTGAACGCGGCGCGCGCCGCTGCGCGCGGCGTGAAGCCGCAGAGCTCGGCGCTGGTGGAGAGCAACTGCTCGCCGCTGAAGGTCGCGGGTAGCTGCGGGTCGAGCCGCATCACCCCGACCTTGCCGCGCTGTACCGCGAGCGGTACCGGCGTGCCCATCAGCTCCAGCGTACCCGCGCTGAGCCGCGCTTCACCCGAGAGCAGGCGAAACAGGGCTGACCAGTCACCGAGCAGAGCCAGGCGCGAGGCACGCGACTCGAAGCTCAGCCGCGCTACCAGCGGACGCCCGAGCAAGTCGATTCGTGCGTCGCGGGCGACGAGCGTGGCAGGCTCACTCAACGCTGGTCAGCTCCATGCGAGCGAGCGGCTTGTCGGCGGGGTGAACGACGAACGGCCCGAGTGCCCTCACCATATCCATCAGACCTGCCGGTAGCACCTGCAGGTTCGACGGGATTTTCTCGCTCACACCCTCGATGCCGAGGATGCGCCCGATGAGCGAGGTGTCGACCGGCGGCATCTCTTGGATCGGTGCGTGCTCGGGCAAGCCGCCGAGCGCGCGCGCGGTGGCCAGCGCCTGGCGGAGACCGCCCAGCTCGTCGACCAGCTTGTGAGCGAGCGCTTGCTCGCCAGTCCAGACGCGACCCTGGCCGATGGCGTCGACCTGCTCTTTGGTGAGCTTGCGACCTTCGGCCACGCGCTGCAAAAACACGTCGTAGAACTGCCAGACCTTGCGCTTCAGCTCGACCTTTTCGTCGTCGGTGAAGGGGCGGAAGATCGACTCGGCGTCGGCGCGCGGCGACGTTTTGTAAACCTCGACGTTGACGCCCAGCTTGCGCATCAGCTCGCTCACGTCGGCCTTGCCGTAGAAGATGCCGATGCTGCCCGTGATGGTGAGCGGGTTGGCGAACACGCGCGTGCCGGGCGACGAGATGTAGTAGCCGCCGCTGGCGGCCGCGGTACCCATGCTGACGACGACTGGCTTGACCTTGGTGGTCTGCTGCAGCTCGCGCCAAATCACGTCGGCAGCCATGGCGGAGCCGCCGCCCGTTTCCACGCGCAGCACGACCGCGCTGATTAGCGGGTTTTCGCGGGCTTTGCGGATGGATTCGGCGATGGTGTACGAGCCGACCAGGCGCATACCCAAGAGCGGGATGGTTTGGCTGCGGCCGTCGACCATGTCGCCGTCGACGTAGATCAGCGCGATGCCGGCGTTTTGCCCGTTGTATTGCGGAGCGAAGGGGGCGCGATCGTCGTCGAGCAGGCGCACGGGCCTGCCTAGGAGCTTCCCGGCCTCGGCTTCGAGCTGATCGTCGAAGGCGTAGCCGTCCACCAGGTTCGAGGTCTTGGCCTCGATGGCGACGAACGGGCCTTTGGCGATGGTGGCTCGCACCTGCTCGGGTGTGAGGTGGCGCCCGTGCGCGATGCCCTGCGTGAGGAACTTTTCGTGCTGCTGCAGCAGGTCGATCTTGTCGTCACGCGCGACCTCCGACGCGTTCGAGCGCGTGAACGCTTCGGGCGCGCTCTTGTGCGCGCCGATGCGCACGAAGTCGGCCTTGACGCCGATCTTTTCGAGCAGGTTCGCGTAGTAGAAGTAGCGCGCGCGCAGACCCGCAAAGCGAATGCCGCCTGCCGGGTTGATCAAGATGCGATCCGCGGCCGAGCACAAGTAGAGCGACGCGCCGTCGGCGTCTTCCAGGTGGCAGAGCACGCGCTTGCCGGACTGGCGCAGCATGTAAATGGCATCGCGCAGCTCTTGCACGTGGGCCATCGAATCAGCCGGCGCGGTGCGCAGCTCGAGCACTACCGCGCCGATGGACGGCTCTTCTTCCGCGATTTGCCAGAGGTGGCGGAGCAGCGCCACGTGCTCGCGCGTGCCCGGCGTCTTCTCCATGCGGATGCGCAAAGCGTGGGTCGGAGGCGGGCTGCCGGAGGGCTCGCGGTAGCCCTTGAAAGCGACGTCGAGCGAGAGATTCTCGTAGGCTTTGCCGCTCACCCCGGGACCCAGCGCGCCGCCGAAAAGGCTGCCGCCCGAGAGCTCCATCGAGCCCGACGAGCCGTTCAGGTAAAACGACATGCTGGCGTTTGCGAGCCATTCGCTCTGATCGATGCCGTCGTCCGGATCGGACAGCGAAACGCCGCCTTTGAGCCTGCCGAGGCCCGGGATGTCGACGCCCAGCGTAGCGCTGGGCGTCCAGAACGTGCCGGCCGCGTCGACTAGCTTGCCGTCGATGCCGATCTCGACCACGCGGCTGCGTAGCGGCCGAATTGCGAGAGCGAAATCGAAGCTGCGGTCGATCTTACCGCCCGCCGAGTTGCCCGGTGCGTTGATGTCGTTGGCGATGATCGCCATGCCCAGGTAGTCCGACGGCCTCGTGGTAGCGGCCAGCGACCAGCTGAACAAACCGTGCGCACTGGCTTGCTCCGAGTAGCTGCGCTGTAGCGACATCCCGAAGCTGAAGCTGTCGCTCGGTCGTATCGCCAAGCCCCAGGTCACCCACTGGTAGAGCGAGTCGCTCTGGATTTGGTCACCCTGCGCGCCGGTCGGCGGATTGATCAGATCCACGCGCACGCCGGTGGCGGCATTCAAGAACGGGATCGGAAATGCCAGCGCGAGGGCGTGCCCTTGCCAGGGAATGCGCGCCTGCTCGTTCAGGTACACGCTCGACCAGCGCAGCTCGCTCGCCGGCAGAAACCCGAGGTTCGCCGGGTTTTGCACCAACGCGCTCGAGTCCTCGTTGCTGACCGGGCTCTTGCCGAAGACCGGCTGCCGCGTCGGCTGATTGTTGGGAAACTGCGCCCGAGCCAGCGACGGCAAGAAGCAACTAGCGGCGAGCGTCAGCGCGAAGGAGGCGGCTCGAAGGCGGGTCATTGCGGCCCTGCATTACTATCATTGGATCAGCGGCAAGCGCACGGAGAACGTCGAACCCTGGCCGGTAGCGCTCTCCACGCTGATGCTGCCGCCTGCCTGCTGCACGATGCTGTACACGGTGGCGAGCCCGAGGCCCGAGCCGTGCGCCTTGGTGCTGAAGAACGGCTCGAAGATTTGCTCGCGCGTTGCGGCGTCCATGCCCGCGCCTTGATCGGAGACCTGGAGCCGAGCCGAGTCACCGTCCACATCGAGCTGCACCACCACCCGGGTGCGCCCCGGCTCGGCGGCATCGCGTGCGTTGAGCACGAGGTTCATCATCACCTGCTCGAGCTGCGACGGGTCGACGTGGACCAGAATCGCTTGGCTCGGATGGACGACTTGCAGGTCCGCCTTGCCCTTCGTGAGCGTCGACAGCATGGGTGCGAGCTCGCGCAGCGTGCGCGCGAGGTCCACGGGGCGCGGCGTCGGTAGCTTGGCCTTGGCGAAGGTGAGCAGCTGTTGCACCAGACGGGCACCGCGTTGGCCGGCGACGAGCACTTCACGTAGCTCCTGCTCGAGCGTGGTGTCGCCGTGACGATCGAGCATTACGGCTTCGAGTCGGATCATCATCGCGGTGAGCACGTTGTTGAAATCGTGCGCCACGCCCGCGCTCATGCGGCTCAGCGACTCCATGCGCTCGGCCTTGATCAGGCGGTCGCGCTGTTCGCTCAGCGCCGCTTCGACGTCGAGCCGGGTCGCTTGCTCGAGCAGCACGGCGATCAGGTCTGCCACCGAGCCCGCCAAGTGCCGATCGCGCGAAGACCATTCGCGCGGCGTGCCGACGTGCTCGTGGCGCACGACCCCCACGACCTCGCCGAGCCGAAAGATGGGCGCGTCGAGGCCGCTGCTGATGCCGAGCGCGTCGAAGTAGCTGCTCTGGAGCGCTGGCGCGACCGAGACTTGCGGGTTCGGCCAGGTCAGCACGCGCCGCTGCTGGAGCGCGTCCAACAGCCCAGGGAGCTGCGCCAGCGGCAGCACGTTGCTGCCCGGGCCGCTGGCCTTGTCGGGCTCGATCAGTGTCACGCAGAAGAGCTCGCTCGCGTCTTTGGAGAGAAACCAGATACCGGTGCGCGCAGTCCCGAGTGCCTGCGCGCTGGCGCGGGCCGCCTGTTCGAGCGCTCTGGCCAGCTCGTCGGCGTGGCTCAGCGACATGCGCGAGAGTCCGAGCCGCGTTGCGTCGAAGAGCGAGCTCGTTTCCTGTCCTTCGGTCACCCACTTCACTCTACTACGAGCATGGCCCGAGCCGAGCTGCGCTTCACGATTTCGGCGTGCGGGGGCCTGGGCTAGATTCGGGGGCTTGGCCAGCGGTCTCAAGCCGAGCTCTCCCCGCGCTCTTGGGCGCGCCAAGAGGAGCGAGCGCCCCCAGCACGGGCTCGCGGGCGAGCCCGTGGCGGCTTCGGTCACCGCTGCGTCTCGCTCCGAGTCCACGTGGCGTGCCTTGCGAGAGGTGGCGGCGAGCCGGTTGGTTTGGGTCACGCTGCTTTCCGGTTTGTTGGGCACCACCGCGTTTGCCGTGGCCAGCGCCAAACGAGCTCGACAATCCGCCGAGCTGGAGTTTGCCGCTCGATCGCGCGTTGCCGCGGCCCAGGTGCAGCAGAGCTTCAGCGCGCCGCTCGAGGCTCTGCACGCTATTCACGCGCTCGCGATCGCCTGGCCCCGGATCGATCAGGCTCGTTTCGAGCGGTTTGCGGCGCAGCTGCTCGAGCGCTACCCGAGCCTGGCAGCTTTGGAGCTGTTCGACGTCGTTCGTGGCGAGGATCGCGCTGACTTCGAGCGGCGGCTCAGCGCGCAGCTGGGGCGTCCGTTCTCATTTCGGGATCCGGACCCAACTGGCTCCGGCAAGATGGTGGTCGCCCCGGTCCGCGAGCGCCACGTGGTCTTGACGCGCTTGCTGCCCTACCAGCCGCAGCTGCAGGGCCTGGACCTGATGTTCGATCCGCTGCGGCGCCACCAAGTGGCGGTCGCCACGCACACCTCCGGGCCGTGGGTCACGAGCAAGTTTCAGCTCGTCGAGGATCCCGAAGGTGTCTATTCGGTGGCCGTTTACGACGCGCTGTACGAAGACGGCGCGGTGCCGGCGACGGCTCAGGAGCGGGAACAGAGGCTCTCCGGCTTTGCGATCGCGCTCTACCGGCTATCGCCGCTGATGAACGCCGCCTTGGCCGGGACCACGCTGAAGCGCGGCGCGGTCGCGCTGGTCGACCAGGACTCGTCGCTATCGCCCGGCGATGCGCTGCTGTTCGGCGCGCGCGACGCGAAGGCTGGCGCGAAGCTCGTGCAGCGCTATCCGATGCACTTTGCCGGTCGTGCCTGGGCGCTCGAAACCTATGCGGAGCCGCCGGCGTTTGCGGCGGCTGCGGTACCTAGCTTGCTGATCGGCGGTGCCGGCAGCTTGCTCGCGACGTTTCTGGTCGGGCTCAGCGTGATGCTCCGTCGCACCCGCCAACGCTTCCGCGCGTTGGAGGCGCTGGGGCCGTACACGCTGGAGCGTGAGATAGGCGTGGGCGGCATGGGGCGCGTCTTCGAGGGCCGTCACCGCCTCTTGCGCCGTCGCGTGGCGGTCAAGGTCATCGCGCAAGGTGTCGCGGACGTGGCGCAGCGCCGTCGCTTCGAGCGCGAGGCCAAGATCACGAGCGAGCTATCACATCCCAACACGGTGACCGTCTTCGACTACGGTCATACTGCGAGTGGCGACTTTTACTACGTCATGGAGTACGTGAACGGCATCGACTTGGAGCAGTTGGTGCGGCGTTTCGGCGCGCAGCCGCCCGCGCGCGTCAGGCACCTGCTCACGCAAGTGTGCGGCGCGCTTTCGGAGGCGCACGGGCTCGGGCTCGTGCACCGTGACATCAAGCCCGGCAACTTGATGGTCGGGGTGCAGGGCGGCATCTTCGATTTCGTGAAAGTGCTCGATTTTGGCCTGGTGCGTGTGACGCGCGGGGACGACGCGGGCCTGTCCAGCTCGCGCACGCTGCTCGGTACTCCGCGCTACATGGCGCCCGAGTCCTTCGCGAGCGCTCACTCGGGTCCGCGCGCAGATCTGTACGCACTGGGCTGCGTCGCTTACTTCTTGCTCAGTGGTCGCGACCCGTTTCTCGGTAAGACCGACGCCAGCACCGCTGCCCTGCACTTGACTCAACCCCCGCCGCCGCTGTCGGGCCAGGCCGAGGGCCAGGTGAGCCGCGAGCTCGAGCAAATCGTGATGCGCTGCATGTCGAAGCTGCCCGAGGAGCGCTTCGCTACGGCGGCGCAGCTGCAGCGCGCGCTTTCGGCGCTTGATTTGCCGGCCTGGACTCAGGCAGACGCGGCAGCCTTCTGGGCGGATCTGGCCGCGCAGCAAGCCGTCGAACGCGCGCCGCCCACCGTGTAGCCGCGATCTCGTTGCGCGTTCAGAGCCAGCCGTGCGAGCGAGCGACGAGCTCGATTTCGGGGACGCGGGCGGCGAGCTCTTCGTTGTCCTTCACCGGCAAGAAGCGCGAGTGCTCACCGCTGCGGGGCAAATGCAGGTACTTCGTCGGCAAGGCAGCCGTAACCTCGTTCACCAGTCGCTCGAATTGGATGACCGTCTTGCCTTCGACCTTCTTCGTGACGGTGAAGAAGGTCCAGGGCATGTCGAGCTCGAGCAGCGCGCGCGCGTCGAAGTGGAATACGTTGGTGTTGAAGACGCGCACGCTGGCCGGATCGAAGCTCGGCGGGATGCGAAACTCCTCGAGCACGCACGGCTTGCCATCGACGCGCGCGGGAATGCCGCCGCGATCGGAGCCGAGCTTGTCCACGACTTCGGAAGTGACCGGCAAGCCATGAGCCAAGTGAAAGCCCAAGATGGTGGGGTCGATGGTGCCACCCAGATTGTCGAGGTTGGTCATCAGCAGCGTCTTGCCGCCTCGCGCCACGAAGCGCTCGAGCATGCCACTGCGCATGAGGGCGTCGGGCAAGTCGCCATGGCCGGGGGCGTGCTCGCTGGGCCGACCGCTATCGTCCAAGAATACATTGCCCTCCGGCGTGAGACGCAGCGATAGCTCCTGCAAAAAGGTGGCGATCGCGTCGCCCTGCCGGCGCGCGCCCAGCGCGGCCTTGATCTTTTCGTCGGTGGATTGGCTGGTCATGAGCCAGAGCGGCGGCTGCTTGCCGTAGCGCTCTCGGATCGCCTCCACCTCGCGCAGGCGCAGATCCAAAAAGGTCTTGCCCGGCAGCGCCTCGACCAGCGCTTTGACGACGCCGCCCATGCGCGTCGCCATACCGCCGGCCAGCACGACGAGCGCGTACTCGCCACGCTCGAGGGCGGCGGAGCCGAGCGCCGTGAGCCGCGCGTGCTCGGCGCTGCCCGGAGCTGGCAGCGTCACGACGTCGTCGGCCGTGGGTGGTGAGATGACTCCCTTCACGAAGTTGTCCGCGGGAGTGCCGGTGCGGAGCGGCTCGGCGAGCCTGATCAGGCGTGCCTTGTCGAACCCGGAGCTAGCGAGCAGGGACTGCATCTCGGGCGTGAGGGCGGACAGTTGCGCGTCGAGCGAGGACATGGGCCGCCTTGCAGAGTAGTGCGTCTGTCGCAGCGAAGCCATGGGGAGCGTGGTAGCCTGCGCGCGCCTTGTGCCTCATGCGCTTTCGCCTCAGTGTGGTATTCGCACCGCTAGCGCTACTCGCGCTGGTGAGCGCGTGTGCGACGCAGCGTGAACAGCGCCTATCCGCGGCCGACGCTCGGCAGCGCCCGACCGACGAGGCGTGTGAGCCGAAGGGCAAGCCTCCCGCACAGGGCGCGGTTTGGGCTTGCGGTTACTGGCATTGGGACGCCGTGCGCTACGTCTGGGTGGAAGGCAGCTGGCAGGCGCCGCCCTGAGCCCGACGTGCGGCCGTGCTACGCTGCGCCCCTTGCTCCAGCGCACTCGCCCCGCTCGCTTGCTCGCGCTCGCCGTGTCGAGCGCAGCGCTCGTGGCGCATGCGCAGGCGCCGATGCTGCACGAGTACATCGAGCCGAACCCGAGCGAGGACGTGGCGCTGTCGGCCACCACGCAAGACGGTGCAATGCCGGCCGCGATCGAGACAGAGAGCGGCGTCGTGCCGGCGCCTCGCCTCGCGGATCGCAAGCAGAAGGCCGAGCACGCCTACGGCGGCAACGCTACGCCCGACAGCCTCGACTCGAGCTTTCGGGTGGATCGCGACACCACCCGGCCCGACGCCGTGAGCTACGACGAGCCGTTCGTACCCGCGGTCGCGCCGTTCAAGCGCCTCTACGCTTACGACGCGGTCGACGAAAGCTTCGAGCTGAGCGTCTTCGACAAGACGCTCAATCGCCTGGAAATCGGCGGCAAGCCTGGCCCCGCCGACGATCAGTTCTACGGGGATTTGTTCGTGGATTTGGTGCCGGGCGTACCGGTGCGGATTCCGAGCGTCGGGCCGGGCACGCGCGTTCTGGTCGCGCGAGCCGATCCGGAGCTCACTTTTCAGCTGCAGCGCGATCGCGCCGAGAACTGGTTCATGCTGGCAGACGCGCGCCGCCGCGTGCGCCTGGTCATGCAGCTCGCTGCGCCGCGCGCCGCGTTCGGCTCGGATTTGGCCGATTCGAGCTGGGGCGAGCTGGTGCACAAGCTGCCGCCGCTACCGAGCGCAGTGACCAGCGCTGCCGCCGATGTGGCCGCGCAGATTGGCGTGTCGCGGCGCCTTTCGCCCAAGCAATTGACGGCCGCGCTCGTCGCCTACTTTCGCGGCTTCGCGCCGTCGGACGTGTCGCCGCGGGCGACGCGCGGCGCTCAGCTGTATCAAGAGCTCGCGCTGTCGCGCAAAGGTGTGTGCCGTCACCGCGCGTACGCGTTCGTCGTCACGGCTTTGGGCCTCGGTCTGCCGGCGCGCATGGTGCGCAACGAGGCGCACGCTTGGGTCGAGGTATACGACGGCGTGCGCTTTCATCGCATCGACTTGGGCGGTGCCGCCGGTCGTATGGACCTCGATCCGGATGCCGCCGACCACCTGTACCGGCCACCGCCCGACACCTTCGGCTGGCCCGAAGGCTCGGAGTCGGGCCAAAACATGCTCTCGCAAACGCTCGAGGCGAGCGGTGCTCCGAGCGGTAACCCGAACGCGGCGTCTTCGGCCGCCAGTGCACAGCAGCCGAGCCCGTCGCCGTCCGCGCAGCCGAAGCCGCCAGCTCCCGGCCCCGAGCCAGCGGTGGTCGACGAGCGGCCGCGCTCCACAGTTGGGCTCACGGTGGCGGCGAGCAGCAGCGCGCGAGGCGGCGCGATTCAGATCAGGGGCCACGTGGACGCCGCCGGTGAACCTTGTAGCTATGCCCGCGTCGACGTGAGCTTGCGAGACGCGGCCGGGGTCGAAACCTGGCTCGGTGCCTTTCCGACGGACGCGTCGGGGCAGCTCGACGGGCGCGTGACGGTGCCTTTCGATATCGACGTCGGTGATTACAAGGTGATCGCGCGCACGCCGGGGACTGGTCGCTGCGGTGGCAGCCGCTGAAGGTCCCAGCGTCGTCTTGGTCGAGAGCCGACCGGACCGCGAGCACGAGCGAGCGCTGTGGTTTCGCGCGCCCGAGCGAGTGATCAGCTGCCATTCGGCGGCCGAGGTGCGCGAGTGCCTGCAGCTCGCCGAGAGCGCACGCGCCGCCGGCCGCTATCTGGCTGGGTTTCTCGCCTACGAAGCCGGGTACGGGCTGCTCCCCACGCTGGCTGCGCTCGATGACCGTCCTCGGGTCGCGCACGCCTTGTGGCTCGGAGTGTTCGGGCAGATGGAAGAGCTGCGTGGCCCCGCCGTCGACGAGCGGTTGAGTGCGCGAGCTGCAGAGTCGACTGCGAAGAGCGCAGTCAGCCCTCCGAGCTTCGATCGCGATCGCGCCGAATACGCAGCCGATTTTGCGCGCATCCAAGGCGCGCTCCGAGCCGGCGATAGCTACCAAGTCTGTCACTCGCTGCGCGCGCGCTTTCGAGTCGAAGGCAGCCCCTGGGCGCTCTTTCAAACGCTGCGCCGCCGCCAGCGCACGTCGTACTCGGCCGTCATCGACACCGGTGACTATGCGATCTTGTCACTGTCGCCCGAGCTGTTCTTCCGCAAACGCGGCGCCCAGCTCGAGCTGCAGCCGATGAAGGGCACCGCTGCGGCAGGGCGCGACGCGGACGAGGATGCGCGCATCGCTGCTACCATGCGCGCCGATCCCAAGACGCGCGCCGAGAACGTGATGATCGTCGACTTGCTGCGCAACGACGTCGGGCGCATGGCCTCGCCGGGCAGTGTTCGGGTGCCCAAGCTGTTCGAGGTCGAGCGCTGGGGCAGCGTGCTGCAAATGACGTCGAGCATCGTGGCCGAGGTGGCGCCGGAGCTCGAGCTGGTGCGGCTGTTCGAGGCGCTGTTTCCGAGCGGTTCGGTGACCGGGGCGCCCAAGCTGCGCACCATGCAGCTCATTCACGAGCTGGAGCAGAGCTCACGCGGCATCTTTTGCGGCAGCATCGGCTACGTGACGCCGGACAACGACGCTTGCTTCAACGTGGCTATTCGCAGCTTGTTGGTCGAGCCGAGCGGCGCCGCCGAGCTGGGCGTTGGCAGCGGCGTGGTGCTCGACTCCGAGAGCGACGCCGAGCACGACGAGTGCCTGCTGAAAGCGCGCTTCGTACGCTAGGTCGCGCTCACGCGGGGCCGGCGGTGCGGCGGACGCGGTCGGCGTACAGGCTCATGTCGCGCAGCGCGCCGTCTTGCTTGCGCGCTGCTTCTTCGATTTGCTGGGCGGCCGAGAGAGCTCGCTCCGAGCCGCGCGTTTGCGTGCGCTGCGCCGAGTTGAGCTGGCCTGCCAGGCTGTTGATGCTCTCCATGGCCTGCGTGATCTGGCGGCTGCCGCGCGACTGCTCCTGGCTGGAGCGCTCGACTTGCTGCGAGATGGTGCGCATCTTCTCGCCGCTCTTCATGATCAGCTCGGAGCCGCGGGCCTGCTGGGCCGTCGCGGCGGCAATCTGCTGTACGGTGGCGGCGATGCGCCCGATGGCGTCGGTGACTTGCTTGCTGCCCTTGGCCTGCTCGACCGTGGCACGCGCGATGGCGCGCACCATGTTGGTGCTCTTCTGCGAGCTCTCCAGAATCTTCTTCAGGGCGCGCTCGGCTTCGTTCGACACTTCCACGCCGCGATCGACGTTCTGAGCGCCGCGCTCCACCGCCAAGATTGCGTTCTTGCTTTCGCTCTGGATGGTCTTGATCAGGTCGGCGATCTCTTTGGTGCTGGCGCCGGCGCGCTCGGCCAGGTCTTTGATCTCGTCGGCCACGACCGCGAAGCCCTTGCCGTGCTCACCGGCCTGGGCGGCGATGATGGCGGCGTTGAGCGCCAGCAGGTTGGTCTGCTCCGCGACGTCGTCGATCACGTTCAGGATCTGACCGATGGCGTCGATGCGCGAACCCAGGTTGGAGATCACGGCCACGGCTTCTTGGCTGCTCTCCTTGATGCGGTAAATCTCGCCGATGGTCTTGAGGATGGCTTCGGCGCCGCGCTCGGCGTCCTGCGCCACTTCCTCGGACAGGCGCGCGGTCTCGTTGGCGTTCGACTGCACCTGGTCGATGGACACGTCCATCTCGTTCATACTGGAGCTGGTTTCCTCGGCAGTGAGCGAGAGCGCGTCGACGTTCTTCGCGACTTCCTTGATCGAGTAGGCCATCTCCTCGATCGAGGCGACGGTCTCGCGCACGCTCGTGGCCAGGTCGGCGATGTTGCCCGCGACCTGCTCGTTGGTCGCCGTCATCTGAATGACCGACGCGCTCGACTCTTCGGCGGACGTCGCGAGCACTTCCACGTGCTCGGCGATCTCACGCTGCGAGCTGGTCATCTCTTTGATGTAGCGGGCAGTCTCGTCGCTCGCGTTCAGCTGTTGCGCCACACCGTCAGTGAGCATGCGCAGCGAGCTGCCGAGTGACGTGGCGGCTTCTGACAGCTCGGCGCGATTGACGCCACCTTCGCGCGCTTCACGTAGCGCTTCGAACGCTTCGCCGAGCTCTTCGTACAATCGAGTGACGGCGGGCGCGGCCTCGCGCGGCGCTTCTGGTCGGCGACCGTCGACCATGCGTCGTACCGAGCTGGCGATCGCTTCGACCGTCTCGGTCGTGCCTCCGTCTCCGCCCGCGCTCAGCATCAAGTAGCCGGCGACGATGACGTAGGCGCAAACGGCGGCGACGAGCTTCGTCTCGACCCCGCCGATCCAAATCAGAAACAGCGCGCCGACCACGAGGACGGCCAGCGCAAGCAGTTGACGTTGGGACACCCGATTCATACGGCTCGTTCCGGCGACTAGAGAAGCCCCGTCGGCTCACGAAAGCATAGTTTTTCATGCTTGTCGCGGGGGGCCCCTGGTCGCAGGCCGGGCGCTGCCGGCCCGGCTTTCGGGTCCACGCAAAGACGCGGCGCCGCAGGGGGTTCGGCCGGGGAGCGCTTAGCGAAGCGCGGGTTCGGTGCTGTCCGGGGGGGGTTCGGGGAGGAGCGTCGGGCCCGATAGTGGCAACTTGACCACGAAGCGCGCACCGCCGCCCGGCGCGTCGTCGAAGCTGATTTCCCCACCGTGCTCGACCACGATGCGCTCGACGATGGCGAGCCCCAGGCCGGTGCCCTCGGCCTTGCTGGTGGCGTAAGGCTCGAACAACCGCGCGCGCATCTCCGGCGCCACGCCCGGACCGTTGTCGGTCACGGTGAGGACGAGCTTATCGCGGTCGCGGCCAAGCTGCACCAACACCCGTCCGCCCGGTCGATCCCCGAGGGCTTGCTGCGCATTTTGCACCAGGTTGGTCAGGACCTGGATCACCTGATCGCGATCGGCGTTGAGCTCCGGGCACGGCTCCGCTTCGAGCTCGATGGGCGCACCGACGGCCGCGTGGAGGGAGACGACCGAGCGGACCGCCTGTTCGACGTCGAACGGCGCCGGTTGAGGCGGCGGCAGCCGGGCAAAGCGCGTGAATTCGCTGACGATATGGGTGATGCGGGCCACCTCCTCGAGCACGGTGCGGGTGGCCTCGTCGAAATAGTCGTCGAATGCGGGATCGGAGCGCTGGCGCAGCCGCCGCAGTGTCTCGACCGAAGCGCGGATCGGCAGCAGCGGGTTCTTGATCTCGTGCGCGACGCGGCGCGCGATCTCGCGGCGAGCGGCGATGCGTTCGGTCACGGCCAAGCGCTTGCGTAGGAGCACCAGATCGGAGATCGCTCGATTGAACGCCTCGGCGGCTTCGACCAGCTCACGAGCGCCGCTCGCGACTACGGGCGTCGGGTCACCGTGCACCACCCGCTGCGCCTGCTCGGCCAGCGAGCGTACAGGTCGCGCCAGCCCGCGTGAAAGCAGCACCGTGATCAGCAGCGCCGAAGCCAGCGTGACGCTGCCGATGAGCAGCACCGTAGCGTCCAGCTGCTGCACCGCGGACGACAGTGCCCGGCGCGAGCGTGTGGCGGTGATCGAGACATCGCTCGAGCCCGGAAGCGGCAGCGTGCGTTGCAGGTCGTCGCTGCTCGTGGGCGCGGGTTCGAGGCTCAGCTCCACGCCCGAGCTCTTGCCGATGCGAGCCAGCAAGCCGCCGAGGTTACGCGCCGCGTACACGCCGACCCAGGGCGTTTTGCGGTTGCCGTCGCGCCGCGTACAAGCGGTCTCGACCACGAGCGCTCCGTCTGCGCCACGCACGACGCGAGCGCGCGCGCCCGTAGCGGCCTTGGCGACGCGCGCTGCCAGCTCCGGCTCGGTTCGCCCGACGCGAGCTGGAGCGCTCGCTCCCAGGATCTCGGCCGACGAGGTGAGGACCACCAGCTCGTCGAGCCCGAGCGCCTTGGCGAGCTTCGGCACGCGCAGGCTGATGGGTAAGCGCCGCGGCGCCAGATCGTTGGACAGCAGGCCGACGAGCGCGCTGTCGACGAGCGGATCGTCTTGGCAGAGCGGACCGATCAGCTCGGGCAGCTCACCAATCTCGCTCTCCAGCTGGTCGCGCAGCGGCATGAGGCCTTGATTGAACGCTTGCTCGAAGCTGCGCTCCTCCGCCAAGCGCCAGGCTTGGCGCACGCCGA
>JBEHXA010000018.1:0-28004 GCA_048498935.1 Myxococcota bacterium | reverse complement strand
GGCTCGACACGAAGCTACTACCAGCGGCGCCACCGCGACCGCGGGCGCCATCTGCTCCGAGCGTGTGACGTCGAGCGCCAGCGCCAGCACGCGCTCGGGCGCGCTCGCGACGAGCGCCTCGAGCGCGCGAGGGTCGCGCGCCGTGGCGACCACTCGCCCACCGCGTGAGAGCACCTCTTCTGCGAGCGCGCGGCCGAAGCCTGCTGCTGCGCCCGTGATGAACCAAACGTCGTTTGCCTTGCTCATGTCATTGCCTCGAGCAGAAACGTAGGCTCGAGCATTACCCACCACAATGCGTCGAATCTGAAAACACTATGTAGATCGGCGTGCGCGTGAGCCCCGAGTTGCGCGTGGCCGTCGTGGGTTCACCCGCGTACTTCAAACGCCACGGCAAGCCCAAGCATCCGCGCGAGCTGCATCAGCATCAGTGCATCAGTTACCGCCAGCGTTCGAGCGGCGCGGTCTATCGCTGGGAGTTCACGGAGCAGAGCAACGATTTCTCGATTGCCGCGACCGGCCGGCTGCTGCTCGACGATGGCGAGCTGATGATCGACGCAGCGCTGCGTGGCCTGGGGCTCGCCTACGTCATGGAAAGCAGCGTGCAGCGAGAGCTCCACGACAAGCGCCTGCTGCGCGTGCTCGACTCCTACTGCCTGCCTTTTCCCGGCTTTTTCCTGTATTACCCGAGTCGGGCGCAGCTCGCTCCGAAGCTGAAGGCGCTGGTCGACTTTTATCGCGTGCTCAAGGCGGGAGCGCGGTGATCCAGTCGAACACGTCCTTGAGCGCGGCTTGCTCGACCGCCACGTCGGCCAAACCGACCGGCGGCATCGGGCGAAGCCGATTGTTCGCGCCCTGGGCGGGCGGAATCATCGTGCGCTGCATCTGCACGTAGAGCACGCTGGTGAGCGGGTCGCCCGGCACCACCCGCAGCCAACCAGCGGGAGGCATCACACTCTGCGCCTCGGTCGCCTTCCCCACCGTGTTCGCGACGAACACGTCGGGATGAAAGTCCACCTGACCGCCACCGTTGTGGCAGCTCACGCAGTTGCCGAACACGAAGCGCTTGATGCGAAGCAGGCGCCCGTTATCGTTGCTGGCGTCGGTAATGGTGGCGGGATCAGCTGGGAGCGGCATGCTGAACAGGCCCGCGTCCGCGAAGGTTTGCAGCTGCGTTTTCGGGGCATCGGCGCTGCGCTTGGAGTTGAGGCGCAGCTCGTCGAAGCCGATGAAGGTCTGCGCGACCATGCCATTTTGGGCGTGGCATTGGTCGCACGCGTCGCGCGACGGTAGCGTGTGCATGAAGGGCTGGCCGCCGTTGATCGTCAAGGGCTGACCGGCTTGCATGTGGTTGATCGTGATGCTGACCGGGATCTCGGCGTTGATGTCACCCTCGAGATCGTTCACCACCAGCGCCGCGTCGCTGTTATCCTGGTTCCACTGGTAGACGAAGAACTCGTAGCTGTTGCCGGCGGCGAGTCGGATCAGACGAGTTTCGACGGCACGCCGCGCGCCCTGGGCTCCGGAGTCGTCGAAGAAGGTTTTCACGAACAAGGTGCCCTGAGGGAACGCCCACTTGGCACGGTTGGTGTTGTCGATCTGCTTGCCGGCGGGCAGCACGATGAAGCGCTGCTTCTCCATGCCGTCGCTCCACAGCGGTGGATCCGGCACGTACTCGAGCATGGCAGCCGAGTGCTGCGACAAGTCGGGCGCCGACGGAAAGAGACCGGTCGCCTTGATGCTGGCCGGCATGGCGCCGAGCGGCTGACAAAACAGCGTGTTTGGTTGGGCAGGGTCGCAGGCCGCGGGCATGCCGCCGCTACCACCGCTGCCACCGCTGCCACCGGAGCCGCCAGCGCCGGAACCACCGGCAGTGCTGCCCGCCGTTCCACCGCCGCCAGCGACGCCGACACCAGCCGAGCCGCCGTTGGCGGCTCCGGCCCCGCCCGTGCTGCTTCCACCCGAGCCTGAGCTGCCGCCGCTCGTTACCGGCGGTGTCGGTGTTTCGGCAGGAGAGCTGCACCCGGCGAGGGACAGCGCGAGCGCCCAGGCGCCCCAGGTAGCGCGCGCTGCCAGAGTGCGCTCCGGCGATCCGTTACTGCCCATCGACTCGGAGCTCCAGCTGGTTACTGCGCCTCGATCTTGTAGATCGCGTTGTTGTTGAGGCTCGCCATGTAGAGCTCGCCCTCACCGTCTTCGCCGAACGAAGTGATGTTACCCGGCACGCTGAGACTGGTGTGTGTGACCGGGTCGCCCATGCGCTGACCATTTTGCACGACGATCGACTTGACGACACCGCCCTGATGGTTGCCGTAGAAATATCGCCCACAAAGCCCGGGGATTTTGTTACCGCGGTAGACGAAGCCGCCGATGATGGCGGCGCCGTTCGAGTCGCGCAGCAGGCCCTCGTTGATGTCGGGGTTGCCGTTGTTGTTGCGGTACCCAAAGTCTTTACCTGCGGCAGCGCCGGCAGCGTTGAAGATGATGGTGCCGCCCGGACCGTTCGCCACGTCCGCGATGTACATGTCGCCGGTCAAGCGATCGATGCTCATGCGGTAGGGGTTACGGAGGCCGTAGGCGTACGTGGTGGCGGCCTTGGTCGCCACGTCGATTCTCAGCACCCGCCCGGCGTCGCCGTTCGGATCGCCCGCTTGGTTGCTCTCGTTGTTGCCGACCGAGAAGTAGAGCAGCGGCATCGCATCCTTCGGGTTGAAGCTGATCTGCCCGCCGTTGTGGAACATGCCGCCGCCGGCCCGCGGCTTCGAGTAGATGTTCTGCTTTTTCACCGCGGTGGTGGGCGTCATGCGCTCGAACTCGTCGATGGTCATGTCGCCGCCGCCAGCGGCCGTATAGAACAAGTAAAATAGGTGATTTGTCGCGAAATTCGGGTGCAGCGCCATCGACAACAACCCTTGCTCGTTGTTGCCACCGTTGGCGACGTCCACCTTGACCAGCGGCGTCGCGACGACCATCCCGTTTTGAACCGTGAACACGTTGCCGTCGCGGTGCCCGATCACGTAAAGGGTGCCGGGCTCGCCGGGCACGCCGATGATCTGCCCAGCGGTCTGCATACCGTTGAAGCCGCTGATCGCGGTGCCGCGCTTGAGCATCGGCGCGGTCGCGGCGGGCGCGGTGTTGCACGGTACGAACGCGGTCGAGCTACCGCCGCCGCCGCCACCTGCACCGCCGCTACCTCCAGCGCTGCCACCTGCGCCGCCGCTGCCACCCGCGGCGTCGCCACCAGCGCTCGACGTGCCACCGGCTGAAGCGCCCGCAGCGCCGGGGGAGCCGCCCGCGGGGTTGCCCGCAGCACCAGGAGTGCCAGCCGTACCGGGCGCGCCGCCGCTCCCGACCTTGCCCGCGGCGCCAGGCGCGGTGCCACCGACCCCGACGCCGCCCGACCCCGGGCTACTGCCGGCGACCGACGCGCTCTGACCGCCCGATCCCCCGGTGCCCGGCGAGCTCCCGGTGTCCGAGCAGCCACCAGCGACCTTGATCGCTGCAAAACACACCGCAACTGGCCAGACGCGAGCGAGCTTGGACGTCAACATGGTGTCTCCGAAACCGATGGCCTGAAATGGTTTCAAGCCGCCAAAGTCTTCAACCCAGATACGTCACCGGTGCAGAGGGTGCGCCTCTCCCGGTTGCTGGGCGTCGTCAGCCCAACATCATGTCCGCGGCTCGCCAAATCCGCGATGTCTTCGGCATCGCGGCCGCACGGACTGTTGCGGCCGCTCCGACGAACTGTCGCGGCCGCTCCGATCGAGTCTCGGTGACCCAGTTATAGCGCTACGCGCTGTTCTTCATGCGCAAGCTGCGCTCGACCGGCGGGAACTTCGCCTCGCCCGCGACGGCGATGATCGCCTGATTCCCTGCGAAGTAGACCTGCCAGTAGTGGTCAGTGTGCGTGTAGGGCCGCACCGCCAGCACCGGACCAAACTCGGTGAAGGTGAGCACCTCTACATCGGGCGCCGGGTCCTTCATCACGTTCGGGATCTCGGCGAGCTTGGCCTTCAAGCGGACGATCGCGTCTTCGACGTTGACCGAGTAGTGAAGCTGCGCTTGCAGGTCCACGCGGCGATACGGGTTCGCCGAAAAGTTCTGAATCGTACCGGCCAGCACCTTGCCGTTGCCGACGTGAGTCTGCACCGCGTCCGGCGTGTCGATCACGGTGACGAACAAGCCGATCGATCGCACGGTGCCGGTCACGTCGCCCGCGCTCACGAAATCGCCGACGCGGTACGGGCGCAAGATCACCAAGAACGCGCCTGCCGCAAAGTTGGTGAGCAGGCCGCCCCACGCCGTACCGATGGCGAGGCCGGCGCCAGCCAAGATCGCAGCAAAGCTGGTGGTCTCGACCCCGAAATAGCCGAGGATCGCGATCACCAACGCGACGTTGGCGAGCACCGAGATGACGGTACCGACGTAGCGCAGCAGCGTTGGATCGACCTTCTGTCGCTCCAGCCCGCGCTGCACGAGGTTGATCATCCAGTTGATGAGCGCGCGGCCCACCAAGTAGAGAACGATCGCGCCGACGACCTTGAGACCGACGTTGGTCAACGTCGTCAGCGCCGTATTCAAAGCGTTATTGAGAGCTGTCGAGTCCACGACTCGGCTTCTAGCCCCCGCGCCCGGCAGATACAATCAATTGGTGCGCTGGCGTAGCGCGCGCTGCACGATGCGCTCGGCGCGCTTCAAATCGCTGCGCCGGAAGGCATGGCCGGGCCGCGAGAGCTCGAGCATGGCAGTCAATTCATTGCCGACGAAGGTCGGAATCATTGCGACGGCGCCCGAGCCGCCTTTGCTGCTCGCAAAGCGCATGGCCAAGGCATCTTCAGTCGGACCGTAGGGCGGGCCAAACACCGGGCGCCCCTGTCGAGCCGCCTTGAGGATCAGATCGCTCTCCGGGAGCGCATAGCCCAGTCGCTCGTTCGACATCGGACCCAGCACCGAGCGGGTGACGAGTGAACGGCCGTAGCGACCGCGGTAGTGGAACATGGCGCTCTCTGCGCCAGTCGTCACCATCGAGAGCCAGGCCACGGTGTGCGCGAGCTCCATCTCGTCGCGAATGCGTTCGACCGGGCGTCCCCACTCCGCGAGCTGATCGGCTGTGGGAGCCTGCGCTCCGACCTTGCTGTTCAGCGCCGAGATTTCGCGCACCGAGGTCAGGGTCCGCCAGTCGCCGTGATAGGTGCGAACGTGGCAGTACTCGGGGACGCGTCCATGCTCCACGCCTCGCAGGAGCAAGCCGGTCACGACCGGACCGACCGTGAGATCGCCGTTGGTGACGTACCAGAGCGGCGGGGGTTCGAGCCTGAAAACGCTGGTGGGAAATGTTTCGAGCTGCATGGGTCTTGGGCCTGTAGCTGGGCGAATTCTCACTCGCGAGGCGGGGCACGGGCCAACAAAGCCGCACAGTTGACTCGGCGGATCCGGTCGGCTTGGCTCGCGGCCTTGGCTCGCAAACACTGGTTCTGGGCGCTTGGAGCGGTCGCTCTGACGCTGGGTGTCTACGCGGCTGCGCGACGCGGCCTGGGTCATACCGGCGCAGTCCCGGCCGGGGCTGCTCCGTCGGCGAGCGCAGCAGCCGCAACGGCGGGACCCGATGCGCTGGTCGTCGGCAGCGGCATCGCTGGGCTGTCGGCCGCGTACGAGCTGGCACGCGGCGGAGCACGGGTGCTGGTGGTCGACATGGCGTCGGTGTTCGGTGGTCACGCGGTCATGGCGACGGGCGACCTGTGCCTGGTTGCGACTCCTTATCAAGAGTCGCAAGGCGTGCACGACTCGCCCGATCTCGCCTACCGCGACTTCATGACCTGGGGCGAGGATCCGAACCCCGAGTGGGTGCGTTACTACGTCGACCACTCGCGAAGCGAAGTGTTCGATTGGATCACGTCGCTCGGGGTCAGCTTCGAGACTCTCATCTTGCCGGCGGGTAACTCGGTAAAGCGCACGCACCGCACCAAGGGCCGCGGTATTGGCCTGGTGAGCCCCATTTTCGCCGAGGCCGCGCGGCGCCCCAACGTGTCGTTCTCCTGGCATACGCGCGTGGATCGGCTACTCGTCGAGCAAGGCAAAGTCGTGGGCGCAGCCACCACCGACGTGCGAAGTGGCACGAGCCGTGAGGTTCGAGCGCGCGTGACGGTGCTGGCGACCGGTGGGTTCCAAAGCAACCTCGAGATGGTGCGAGCGGCCTGGCCCGGAGAGCTGCCGTTCCCCGAACATTTTCTGGTCGGCTCGGGCATCAACTCGACCGGTACGGGTCACACGCTCGCGCGCGCCGCCGGCGCTGAGCTGACCCGCCTCGATCACCAGTGGAACTACATCACGGGCATGCCCGATCCGCGTTACCCGGGCACCGACCGCGGCCTGCATGCCGTAAACCCCGATTCGATCTGGGTGAACGCCGAGGGCAAGCGCTTCATCGCCGAGCGCTCCAGCACCAAGCTGGGTATGCCGGTGCTGCTGCGCCAGAAAGGGGCGACCTATTGGTCGATCTTCGATGAGCGCACCAAGCACTCATTTTGGATCGCCGGCTCCGATTGGGGCTCATTCGAAACCATCGAGCGCTTGATCTTCGCGGACCCCAAGTTGGTCAAGACCGCGCCGACGCTCGAGCAACTGGCAGCGCTCACCGGCCTACCGGCGAAAGCGCTGCGCGAAACGGTCAGCCACTTCAACGCTCTGGTGGAACGCGGCGTCGACGACGATTTTCAGCGCTTTGGCCCGGGTAAGGACTTCAAACCCAAGCGCATCGAGCACGCGCCGTTCTACGCCACGCAATTCTACCCCCTCACGCGCAAGAGCATGGGCGGCGTCGCGATCGACCTGTCGGGCCGGGTGCTCGACGCGGCCAAGCATCCCATCCCCGGCCTGTACGCCGCGGGTGAGCTCACCGGCGTCGGGGGCTTGAACGGCAAGGCGGCGCTCGAGGGGACGTTCCTCGCGCCGTCGATCGTGACGGGCCGCGTTGCGGGTCGCGCGGCGCTCGCGGAAGTCGGCGAGCGCGCCGCACCGGAGCCGCGCGCCTTGCCTCAAGCTCCGCCGCCACCCGCCGAGCAACCGCGCGAGATGTGCTTGGCCTGCCATCAGCTGCCTCAGCTCGTCACGCAGCAGCGCGCTGGCTACTGGCACTTCGAGAAGGTGCACGGCGTCGTGCTGCGCGAAAACTTCGCGTGCTCCAAGTGTCACTCGGAGCTCGGGCCCGGCTTCGACCCCACCACTCACCACATCGATCGCTTGGCCCAACCGCGCGTGTGCACGACTTGTCACTCGGGCGAAGAGCGCTGAAGTCGCACTTCAGCGGGCCATGCGCTTGGAGCGAGGGGCGCGCAGGCTCTCGGCGACAGTGCGGCTGAGCTCGGCCACGCGGTACGGCTTTTGGACGAAACCGACGGCGCCCTTCTTCAGCATCGCGGCCACGTCTTGCTCGGCGGCGTAGCCGGACCAAATCAGCACAGGTAAGCCCGGCTCGAGCACGAGGAGCTTTTCGAACGTGGCTTCGCCGCTCAGCCCCGGCATACGCAAGTCGAGCAGCACCAACTGAAAGCGACCGGCATGAGCCCGCACCTGCTCGAGCGCGCTCGCGCCGTCGCGCGCGTGGGTCACCACGTAGCCGAACGACTGCAACGTCGCGATCGCGGTCATGCTCACCATGGCGTCGTCCTCGACGAGCAGGATTTCTCCGACACCGTGAACGACTGCCGTGGGGGCCGGCGCGGCCTGTTGCCCTTCGGGATCGATGCACGGCAAGTACAGCCGAAATACCGTGCCGACGCCGATGTCGCTGTTCACTTCGATTGTGCCGCCGTGCGCCTTCACGGTGCCGGCCACGGCCGCAAGCCCGAGCCCGGTACCCTTGCCGAGCGGCTTGGTCGTGAAGAACGGATCGAAGATCTGCGACAGCTGATCTTTGGGAATGCCGCCACCCGTATCGACGACCTCGAGCACCACGCACGGGCCCACCGGCAGCCCGCGCGCGCTGCTGCGCGTGAGCTCGAGCGAAGACGTGCCGACGGTCAAGGTGCCGCCGTTCGGCATGGCGTCGCGTGCGTTCAAGAGCAGATTCAAGATGGCGCTTTGGAGGAGCGCAGCGTCGGCCGCGACCGTCGACTGCCTGGCGTTCAGCTCGGTGACGACGACGACGTTCGGATCGATCGAGCGCCGCAGCAGCGAGACGGCCTCGCTCACCATGGTGTGCAGATCAGTCGGAGTCTGCAGCATGCGCGCCTTGCGCGAATAGGCGAGCAGCTGCCGAGTGAGCTCGGCGAGGCGCTGCGAGGCCTGCAGAATACTGTCGGAGAGCTCGCGACCGACGTGCTTTTCCGGCAGCTCGAGCTTGAGCAGGTCTGCCAAGCCCATGATCGCCGTCAAATTGTTGTTGAAGTCGTGCGCAACGCCGGCCGCCAGGCGCCCGACCATTTCGAGCTGCTTGGACTCGAGCGCCATCAGCTGCGCCTCCGCCCTTTCGCGCTCGGCTTGCTCCCTTCGCAATGTCTCCTGGCGGGCGAAGCGCAGCCAGTCTTCCATCCGCGTCATCAGCGCTACGATCAGGCCGCCGAACAAGCTGATGGCGAGGAACGTCACGCTGAGCGAACGAATCCAAGTCAGGGGCTGCAGCATGGAAATGTCATGCTGGTCCGGCGCCGAGATGTGACCGCTGATCATGGCCCACGCGATCATTGCGACCGCGAACGCGGAGCCCGCGGTCAGCAAGTACATAGACCGCCGACCGAGAAGCAACCCGGCCAGCATGAGCGTCACCATCAAGCACACGCCGGGGCCCGACAACGCACCCACCACGCTGTAGCCACCGAGCGCGACGGCCAGCCCGGGAATGACGATCAGCCACGCCAGCGGTCGCCCCTTGGGCCGCCCCGTGAAAGCTGGGTACGCACACGTGAGCGCGCCGGCCAGAGCCAACCCACCCAACAGCCCGCGGCTGTGCACACGCGTGACACCCATCACGACCACGACGCTGCTGAGCAGCAGCACGCCCGCGAGCATGCGCACCAGCCTCAAGCCCAGCTCGTCCCGCCAGTCGACGGCCCCATCCACCCCCTTGGGCTCCGGATTCATGGCTCCGGGAGGATATTCGGGATTTGGAAGCACGCTAGCGGAACTTCACTGACACGCTTCCGTGCAAGCGAATCGAACGGTGTCTCCGCACTGCTTGCAGCTCGCGAGGTCACCCGTGCGTGGCACGCCATCGCAGGCATTATTGGCGGTCAGGTCCAAATCAGTCGCTTGCAGGCAGGCCGTGGACATGTCCGCGCATGGGTAGTCCAGGTCCTGATTCCACCGATAAAACCGGATGAAATCGTACTCGGCCCGCAGCGGAAAGACGTTGTTTGCGCCCTCCGGCCCCCCGAACGCGAAGCTGTCGTTGAAGGTCCAAAGGTTGGCCATGAGCTTGGCCGACAGCTTGGGCACCTTGGGCCCCGTCAGCTCACGCAGCTGCACCGGCTTGCCCGCTGTATCGAGGTAGTAGAACTTGATCGAGTCGGGGAGCCACTCGAAGCCGATGGTCTGAAAGTCGGAGCGAAAGCTGCCCGGCAAATCGAAGTACTGAATCTGCTGCTTGTCGTCGGAGAAATTGCAATCGCCATCAGCGGTGATCAGGTTGGTGCCGAGGTGAGATGGCGAATCACCCGTGACCTCGAGATCGATCTCGCGCCATTCCTGACAAGCGGGCTGGCGGTAGGTGAACAGCGACGTGATGTAATTGCCGTTGGTCACCGTGTCGTTGGGTTTGACGCTCGGCGCCTTCAGCCGCACCTCGTAGCGGCCGTAGCGGAACCAGTTGTGCTTGCTGCGGAGCTCGCCGCTCGTCCGAGCGCGCTCTTCGTTGATGTTGCCGGTGTTGGAGTAGGAGCAACTCGGCGCTTGCGGGGTGTTGCTCAGCGTGAAGATCATCTTACCGTCGGCAAACGTGATCGCTTCCTTGCGAAAGCGATGCGTCTCGAAGCCGCCGTCGCTCCACGTCCACACCAAGTCGTCATCGAGATCGAGTGCGCGGTCGAAGTCTTCGACCAACCACAAGGTGAAGCCCTCGTATTGAGGGTGCACCACGCCCGCGCCCGGGTGACCGAACGGCAGCTGAGCCTGACCGGTACCGCCGCTTCCGCCCGTACCGGCACTCGTGCCCGCAACGCCGCCCGCGCTCGACCCAGCGCCGCCCTCTGAGATTCCGCTCCCGCCAGCGCCAACGCCACCAGTCGCGCCAAGACTCCCGCCCACGCCCGCGCTGGAAGACGAATCACCGCCCGACGCACCGGCCGAGCCAGCCGCGCCGGTCGTTCCGGCACCGGCATCGGTCCCTCCGCCTCCCGTCCCCGGCGACGCGGGTGAGGGCGAACGAGAGCTGCAGGCGAGTTGGCAAAGGCAGAAAAGCAGGGCTGAGTTGACGAAGCGCATGGGGCGACGCCGTCTATTGTCGCAACGCGACGCGGACGATCACCCCGAACGCTTGCTCAGCGGGCGCCGAAGCTCACTCGGCGCCCGGACTCTTCGGCCGACTCAGCGCACTGCAGCGCGCGCAGCGCGCGCAGACGGCGACGTGATGCGCCTGACCTGGCGTCGCGTCAGCTCCGACGCTGCCTTGATGTGACCCGCGCTCTTGCGTGTCGACTTGCGAGAAGGTTTGCCGCTGGCCGAGCTCTCGAGCACCGGTCCACCGCGATTGTCCGATCGCTTAGTGAAGTTGTGGGGAGACGTGCCGACGCCGTCCAGAAGCGTCGTGTCGATGTTCTCGTCGCGCGTGGGCTTCCGCAACTTCTTCGGACGTGGGGGTCGGCTCGCTCGGAGCACCTCAGCCATGTACGCTTCTGCCTTCGTCGCCATACGGTCCCTCTTCCTTTCAGGGGCCAAAGCCCCGATCGATTAGACGTGACGTTTGGGAGGTGGTTACGCCCACCTCTTCTGGACAAATGCGCTGCGACTCTCCCCCGCGAGGGAGATGATACACACATCTACATGTCTTGGTCCTAGATCATTCCGATTGCGGCGGCGTTTCACCGCGCATCGTGACCACGCGCGTTTTGAAGCTCCCGTCCTCACCGCGGAGCAGCGTGTAAGACGATGACTCCTCACCGAGCACGCGGTCATTTTGATCCAGGTAAGGCCAACGCACCTTGGCGATGACCAGGTCGGTGCCGACCCAGTCCAGCTCGAGGATCTCGGCGCGCGTGCTCACGATGCCGCGGTCGTTGTACAAGTCCTTCGCGCCTGCGAAAAATTGCTCGACCTCGTCCTCGGACTGCACGACCCGCGCATCGTGGCTACCGATCACGAAGGCCGGTACTCCCCACAGCTTGGCCATCGCCCTTGTGTCGCCCGTGGTCATCGCCTCGGCGAACCGGTCCAAATACTGCTGAACACTTGCCTGCTCTCGCGCTTCGCTCGAGGAGGGGTCCGGCCTCGTCGCGGGTCGCGGGCCACTGCCCGAGGCACGTTTTGCCCGGCGCGGCGCCATTTGTTCTGACGAGTCATGGTGGCTGTTGTGCTGTGACATTCGGGATCTCCGTGTTGGTGCCAAACTCCCGCACTGCCGCTCTGCTAGAGCGACTTGCAATCGATTTGCAGCCGTTGCAGGAATTGGGCTGCCCACGGTGATGGCGTGCAGCGCGCGTGCCAGATCACACGGGCTACGTTCGCCCTAAATCGTCTCGAGACGGGAATTGGAGGCCTGGTCATGTGGTTCTCCCGACACCACCAGGAAGAGGAGGCCCCCGATGGCCAAGGTTGGACCTCACGCAGCCATGCGCATGACCGCGCTATCGCTGGCCCTGACAGCCGGCAGCGCCGGAGCTGCGTCGCTGCGTGACCTGCCCACGGAGGTGTTATGCGACCTGATCGACGACGCCGAAGCCGCCGAGCCTGGCCATCCGCAGCGCGCTCGCGTGCTGAGCCTGCTCACCGAGGACCAGCGTGTGGAGGTTCGGTCACAGGTGGCCGAGGCCATGGGTAGCTTGTGGCCCGATGCTGCAGTGGGCGCCGCGGAAGAGCTGCGCAAGCTTGCCCGCGATGCTTCCGAGAACGTGAGGCTATCTGCCGCGGTCGGGCTGGCGCGCGCGGTCGAACGAGCCACGGCGCCCGAGCGCATCGACTTGGTGTGCACCTGGGCGCTCTCAGAGTACCCGGAAGAGCGATTGGCGCTCGCGCGGGCGCTCACCTGGTCAACGCCCGTGTTCGTTGCAGATTTGGTGCTGGAGCAGCTGGCGACCGACGAAAGCGCCTTGGTGCGGGCCGCGGCGCTCGCGGCCGTAGCCCGCCATTTTCACGAGGATTCGTCGGCCTACTCGCGCATCGTCGCGCAATGCGAGAGCGATCCGGATCACAACGTGCAGCGCCTGGCGCAAGCCCTACTCAAGCGCGCCCACGCCTGAAGCGTCGTTTCAGAATTTCATGCTCGCCGGCGCCAGGTCGTACGACTCCTGGTAGTCGGCCATAGCCGCTTTGACGACGTCACGCGCGTGCTCGGCGCCGTAGATACCCGAGACCGAGATTTGATTCTCGGTACCGGGCATCAGCTTGTACGTCGAAAAGTAGTGCACCAATCGATCGACGATCGCTTGCGATACGTCCGAGATGTCATCGGTGTCCGCGTAGTACGGGTCGTTGTCGAGCACCGCGATGATCTTGTCGTCGGCTTCGCCGCGATCGAGCATTCGTACGCCGCCCACTACGCGCGCCTCGAGCAGAATCTCCGAGCGCGTGATGGGGCGCTCGCTGATCACGCAGATGTCGAGCGGGTCACCGTCCGCTCGCTCGGCGCCAGTCTCCGACAGGGCTGCCACGCGCAGCGCGCAGTACGTGCGCGGAATGAAGCCGTACAAGGTGGGCGGCTGAGCCGAGCCGCGCTGAGGTCGGTCGACGCGCAGGTAGCCGGTCGACTTGTCGATCTCGTACTTCATGGTGTCGAAGGGTGTGATCTCGACGTACGCGTTCACCACGCGGGGCGCGTCACGACCGGCATCGAGGCCGTGCCAGGGGTGGGGACGGAAGCGATAGAAAGGAGGCGGAGGCACAGTCATGAATCGCCGGAGCCTAGCCAGAATTTCGCCGGGGGCGAGCGACTCGCTCACAGCCTTGGGATTTCAGCGAGGCTAAACTCGAGCGTCACCCGATCAGCACCGGGGTGGCCCGAAAAAAGTCACGACCTTCTGTCGATCCCCCGTCGGACCGTTCGATTACTGTTCGAGGACGCACCGGCTGGCGCGACCTCGGAGGAACCAAACGATGCAATACATCCTGCTCATTTATAACAACGAGGCTGAGCTCAAGGCGCGCAACCCGGAAGAAACCCAACGGGTCAACGGCGAATACATGGCGTTTACGGGTGCCATCAAGCAGAGCGGGCACCTGCGGGCCGGCGAGCCGCTCGAGCCGAGCAGCACCGCGACGGTGGTGCGCGTGAAGGGTGGCAAGACGGTGCGCACCGACGGGCCGTTCGCCGAAACCCGCGAGCAACTCGGCGGCTTCTACATCGTCGAAGCGAAGGATCTCGATGAGGCGGTGAACCTCGCTGCCCGCATCCCGGGTGCCAAGACCGGCGCGGTCGAAGTACGCCCGCTCATGAAGCTGATGACGAGCTGAAGGGGCGCGCATTTCCGAGTTCGAGCGTCTGTACCGCAGCGAAGCAGCCGCCCTCACCGCGCGGCGGCTTCGCAAGCTCGGCGGCGACTTCGCGCTGGCCGAAGAAGTCGTGCAAGAAGCGTTCGCTGCGGCGCTCGTGCAGTGGCCGGAAAGCGGCACGCCCGAGCAGCCGCGCGCCTGGCTCATCCGCACCGCCGAGCACAAAGCGATCGACCGCTTGCGCCGCGCGCGACGTTTCGAAGCGCCGCTCGAGCCTGACGCGCTCGAGGAGCTCGAAGGCGCGTCGACCGACGGCACGCAGGTGGAGAGCGACGATTACCTGCGCCTGATCTTCACCTGCTGCCATCCGGCGCTGGCGCTCGAAGCGCAGGTCGCGCTGACCCTGCGCACGCTGTGCGGGCTCACGACGGACGAAATTGCGCGTGCTTTTCTGGTCGAAGCGACCACGATGGCTCAGCGCCTGGTGCGCGCCAAGAACAAGATCAAGGTGGCGCGCATTCCGTACGTCGTGCCGGAGCGCGCGGAGCTCGACGAGCGGCTCGATGCAGTACTGGCGGTCGTGTACCTGGTGTTCAGCGAAGGTTACGCGGCCACCTCGGGCGACGCTTGGGTGCGGCGCGATCTCACGAGTGAAGCGATTCGCCTCGGTCGCCTGCTCGAGCGGTTGCTCCCCGAACGGAGCGAGCCGATCGCGCTCGTGGCGCTCATGCTGCTGCACGACTCGCGACGCGATGCGCGCGTCGACGAGCAAGGCGATTTGGTGCTGCTCGAAGAGCAGGACCGCTCACGCTGGGATCACGCGCAGATCGACGAAGGCTGCGCGCGCGTCGAACGTGCACTGCGCCTGGGTGGGGCGAGTCCCTACGCCCTTCAGGCGGCAATCGCCGCGCTGCATGCGCGCGCCGCGACGCCTGCCGCCACGGATTGGCCGCAAATCGTGCTGCTCTACCGTGAGCTGCTGCGTCTCATGCCGACCCCCGTAGTGGCGCTGAACCACGCCGCGGCAGTCGCGATGGCTGAAGGGCCGGCCGCTGGCCTCACGCTCGTCGCCGAGCTCGCCGAATCGCCCGAGCTCGTCAACTATCACGTGCTCTACGCCACCCGCGCCGATCTGCTGCGACGGCTCGGTCGCTTCACCGAGGCGCTGCAAGACTACCGGCGCGGCGCCGAGCTCGCCGGCAACGCTCCGGAGCGCCGCTACCTCACGAAGCGCGCGGACGAGCTAGCCGAACGCGAAACGCGTTAGACACGTGACACTAGGCTGCGGCACGATGCGCGCAATAGAGGATTGACCCAACTCCGTAACTGGCTTCTACCCGCTGGGTGAGCCAAATTCATTTCATCGGCGGTGAGAAGGGCGGCGTCGGCAAGAGCGTGATGGCGCGCTTGCTCGCGCAATATTGGATCGATCGCAATTTGCCGTTCGCGGGCGCAGACGGGGACTCTTCTCACGGTGCGCTGCTCAGACACTACGGCGATTTCAGCCAAGCCGTCGACCTCACGGCGATCGACAGCGCCGATCAAATCCTCGATCGCGCGCTCGGCGCCGACCGGCGCGTGCTCGTCGACTTGCCCGCGCAGAGCGCTCGTGCGCTATCGACCTGGCTGCTCGGCGCCAACGTGCTCAGCCTGGCGCGCGAGCTGGGCACGCCCATCACCTTCTGGCACGTCACCGACGGCGGCTTTGCATCGGTCGCGCAGGTCGAAAAGGCGCTCGACGCCTACGGCTCCGCAGCCGCCCACGTGGTGGTGAAGAACCTGGCGCGTTCCAAAGACTTCAGCCAGCTCGAAGCTTCCGCCGTCACCGCCAAGCTCGAGGCCGTTTCGGGCAAGCTGATCGAGCTCCCCGAGCTCGACGCGAACGCCATGTACAAGGTCGACAGCGCCGGGCTGAGCTTTTGGGCTGCCGCGCACGGTCAGGGCGACGCGCTTCGGCTGCTCGAGCGTGAACGCGTCAAGCTCTGGCTGGCCAAGGCCTACGCCCAGCTCGACAGCTTGGGCGACGGCATCTGATCGCTCACGGATCCCAAGGGAGCCCGATACGCAGGCCGCCGCGGAGAAAGTGCGTGACTTCGCGGCCGCCGCTCTCGAAGTAGTACTCGTAGGCCACTGCCAGGCCTGCCCACGGCAGCACGTTACGACGGCGCAGCGCCGTGAACGCGAAGGTACCGCCGACGCGCACGCCATAGCTGAGGCGCGTATCGTCGGCCTGAAACACGCCGACCGGCGCCAGCTCGAGATCGTACTGCCAGGTGAGCTGCCGGGTGCGCAAAACCACCGGGATCGCCGGGAAATAGTTGATCACGAACTGCGAAGCGTTGGTGTTCGGGCGCAGCATGGCGCCGCCGCCGAACTCGCCGCCCGCCAGCAGCGTGTAACGCCCATCCAAGCCGTAGCCCAGCAGCGCGCGGCCCAAGCCACCGCCGCCGAACGTCCAATGCTTCTGGGTGTAACGGAGCTGGACGTTGCCCCCTGACTCCACGCTGAACGTGTAGCGCTTGCGATCGGACTGCAGGCCTTGAAATGCCGGCTTTGGAGTCACCCAGAACGGACACTCACGCAGGCGCGATAACGTCGACTGCAGGGCCAGCAGCTGGCGTTCGATGTCGAGCGCGCGCGTGACCTCGTCGGTCACTTCGCCGGCTCGAGCGTAGAGAACTCGAGCGTCCCCCACCTCGAGCTTGCGCTTGAGCAGCCCGGCTTCGGCCCAAGCGCGAGCTTCCGGCGTGGCGCGGCAGACCGACGCCAGCAGGTGCTCACCGATCTGCTTGAGCGCCTCCTGGTCCGAGAACCACTCCTCGGCTTCCTGGGCGGCGACGATGCGCTCGACGTCGCTCAACAAGGAGCGCGCCCCTTCGAGGTCCTGTGCCCGCGCCGGCAGTGCGAGGCACGCGAGCGCGGCCGCCAACAAACACGCCCTGAGCCAAGCCATTGGGCTCTGCTTGTTGGGGGGCCGGGTCGCCCCGTCAAGCTCGAAACCTCGGAAAACCCCGGCTATTTCGCGGCCACCGAGCCGATAGGAGCGCTCACTGAGCAGGCGAGCATGCCTTACGATTCGCCCGCTCGGCGCCGTTACGGTCGGAATGAGCAGCGCGGAAGCGATGCAGAGGGCGCTTACCGAGGTCGTGTCGCGCGGAGACTTCGTGGTCCCGCCCTATCCAGGGGTGGCCTTGCGGCTGCAGCGACTGCTGGCGCGCGAGGGCTACGGCGTCGGCGAGGTGGCAGACGTGGTCGGGGCCGACGCGGCGCTCGCAGCCAATGTACTGGCTGCTGCCAACTCAGCGCAGTTCGGTGCCGGCAGTGCCATCACGAGCGTGAGTCGTGCCGTCAACCGCTTGGGTGCGCGCACCGTGGGCTCGATCGCCATTGCGGCGGGCGTGGGCCAGGTGGCCACGACCAGCGGAGTGCTCCACGACGTGAGATTCCGAGTCTGGCGCCGCAGCCTCACCTGCGCCCTGGCTTGCCAGAAGCTCGCTCCAGCCCGCTCATTGGACCCGGAAGAAGCATTCTTGGCAGGGCTTTTACACTGCTTCGGCCGCGCCCTGGCCATCGCCGCCCTCGAGCAAGTGCTCAAAACCAACAAGCCTCCGCGTCCGCTCTCGGTCTCCGAGTGGCTCGGGATTGCCGAGCAGCATCGCGCGGCGCTCGCTCGGTCAGTGGTCGAAGCCTGGAAGCTGCCGAGCGCAGTCGCCGACGCAGCCTGCACTCCGGCGAGCTCGGCCGCATCACCGCTCGCCGAGCTGGTGCTCGAAGCCGACCGGATTGCCGGTGATCTGGACGCGGGCCGCATGCCGCAAGCCTCGCGACCGGGCGACGTGCCGCTCATCGACGCGCTGATCGCCAGCGTACCCGCAGCCCTGCAATCGTTCGCCGCGGCTGGCCCGGCGCCGACCCAGCAACCGAGCCCTCTGGTCGAAAAGCCTGCGCAAGTCCTCGACGGTGAGCTGAAGAGCAAGAAGCTGTCGGTGGTCGACCGGCGCTCCAAGAACGCGGCCGAGCTGGTGTGCCTCGGTTTGACCCCCAGCGGCATCGTGGTCGAGAGCACACGGCCGTTCCAGGAAAGCTCCGTGGTGCGGCTTGCCCTCGGCGCGGATGCCGACAGCTTCGAGCCGTGGCTCAGCGTGGTGCTGTGCTCACCCAACGCCGGTCGCTATCGGGTCGAGCTGCAGCTGTTCTCGCCGGCTCGCGAAGCACGCGAGCACTGGCGCGCCCTCTACGACGCGCCCTGAGCGGCGCGCGTGGTACAACCGCCGCGCCATGCTCGAACTGCGCGTGCGGCGCGCCGCCTGCGTGCTCTTGACTAGCGTCGTCGGCGTCGGTTGCGGCGATGACGTGTCGAGCACGGCCAGCGCGCCGCAAGGCGAATGCAATGTCGTCGTCACCAGCTTTCAGGGCGGTAGCCGGGGACATCAAGGCGAATGCACTGGCCTTTCCTACCCGATGAGCCCGCCGGTGTTCGGCGATCATTACCCGGTGTGGGCCGCCTACGGTTCGTACGATTTTCCCATACCTCTCGGCTACTTGGTGCACGACTTGGAACACGGCGCCGTCGTGCTCTTCTACGAGTGTCCCGAGGGGTGCGCTGAAGAAGTCGCCGAAGTGCAGCGCTTCATCGACGCTCTGCCCGAGGACTCGCGCTGCACGCCACTCGGCGTCCCGCGCCAAGTCATTCTCGTCCCGAGACCCGGCTTGGGCTCGCGCTGGGCGGCGTCAGCTTGGGGCTTCTCGATCACTGCCGACTGCTTCGACGCCGACCTTTTCCGGCAGTTTTACGATGAGCACGTGGGTCACGGTCCGGAGGACTTGTGTCAGCAGGGTGTGGCGTTCACCAGCAATCCTTGCGAGTAGCGCGCACAGCGGCGCGTTCGCGAAGTTTGCTTTCTGAAGAAAAGCGAGCCATGTACCGAGTGCAGGCTGAAGCTTTGGGATGAAGGCTACCGGTCACAGCATGGCGGGTGAGGAGCGCGCGCGCGCAGCGCAGAAACGCATCGGCCAAATTGTGCTCGGAAAGTGGCGTCTGGAGCGCTTGGTCGGCTTGGGCGGCATGGCCGCGGTGTTCGAAGCCAAGCACCACGGCGGCAGCAGCGCCGCGATCAAAGTGCTGCACGCTGATCTGGCGAGTTCGCCCGAAGCGCGCGAACGCTTCATGGCTGAAGCCTATGCCGCCAACCGCGTCGCCCACCCGGGCGTGGTGACGGTGCGTGCGGAGGGCACCACGGACGACGGCGCTGTGTTCTTGCTGATGGATCTGCTGCACGGACGCACCCTCGCCGAGCGACTCCAGGCTGGCGCGCCCTGTGGCGTACGCGAGGGGCTCGACATCGCAAGGCAGCTGCTCGCGGTGTTGGTCCAAGCGCACGATCGCGGCGTCGTCCACCGCGACATCAAGCCCGAGAATGTGTTTCTCCTCGACGACGGTCGGGTCAAGCTGCTCGACTTCGGCATCGCGCGGTTACCGGGCCACGCTGCAACGCCTGAACCCGGAAGCGCGCTCGGCACGCCCGCGTTCATGTCGCCCGAGCAAGCGCTCGGGGTCGCCCCCGACGGCCGCAGCGATCTCTGGTCGCTCGGCGCCACGCTGTACCTGATGCTCTCGGGCAAGCCGGTGCGGCCGCGCGGCAGCGTCACCGAGCACCTGCTCGCCGCCATGACTCGCCCGGTACCGTCGCTCGGCGAGGTGGCCTCGTTGCCGCGCCCGCTCATCGCAGTCATCGATCGCGCGCTCGCCTTCGATCGAGCTGAGCGCTTTCCCGACGCGCGCTCGATGCAGCTCGCGCTCTTGGCAGCGAGCGAAGAGCTGAGCGTACCCGAGTCGCAATCTTCCCTCTCTCCAAACTCGCTCGCCCCGATCGCGCTCGCGCCGCGGCAGCCGAGCTCTCCTCCGCCGCCCAAGGCCGAAGCCCAACCCCTGCTGGCCAAAGCCGAGCCGCGGAGCGCCCTCTCGCTCTACGTCGGCCTGGGCTTCGCCGTCGGTATCGGGATCGTCGTAGCGGCCCAGCTCACGGTCCATTCGGCAGCCCCGGTCTCGGCCGGCCTCCCGCCCGCACCGGTGGTTGCGCTGCCGGCTTCGGCCCCGCCGAGCGCCTCAGCCGCGCCGCCCAGAGCGCCCTCCGCGACAGCGCCCGCCCAGCGCAAAAACAATCCTTAATAATTTCAGATAGTTCTGCGACTTGTTGCAGGTTGTGCGGGATGCGACTAACTTTCCGCTCCCTTTCGTTCCGCCTGGAGAGCACATGGCCCGCGTCACCGTCGAAGATTGCTTGGAGAAGGAAGAGAACCGTTTCGCACTCGTGGTGCTGGCTTCCTCGCGCGCTCGCTCGCTGATGAAGGGTAACCCTTCGCTCGTGAACGCGAAGAACAAGCCGCTGGTCATCAGCCTGCGCGAAATCGCCGCCGGCAAGGTGCGCTTCAACCGCCCCACGAACGACGCGGTGCTCGAGTACATCACCGAGCTCGGCCGCGCGAACTACTGAGCCGCGCTCGCCGCAACGGACTGCGGCCGTGAAGATCAAATCGCTGGGACACGTCGGCGACGTTGGTGCCACCGAGCACTACGCCGACGCTGCGTATTACACGAAGACGTACGCCGACCGGACGCACGACGTGGAGTACTACGTCCGGCGTGCGCGGCGCTCGAAGGGCCCGGTGCTGGAGTACGGCATCGGCAACGGGCGCGTGGCGATCGCGATCGCCAAAACAGGCACCCCCCTTCCCCAAAGCGGGCATCGCCGTGACCGGCATCGACCTGTCGCAAGCCATGCTCGTCAGCCTCGCGGAGCAGCTCGAACGGGCGCCGAAACAGCTGCGTTCGCGCGTGAGTTACACGCATGGCGACATGCGCGAAGTCCGGCTCGGCAAGCGCTTTCCGCTCGTCATCGCGCCCTTCAACTGTGTGCTGCACCTGTACGAGCGCCGCGACATGGAGGCGTTCCTGGCGCGCGTCCGTGAGCACCTCGCTCCGGGTGGCCGCTTCGTATTCGACTTTTCGGTCCCGCACGGCGAGGACCTCAGCCGCGATCCGGAAAAGGCGTACGGCGCGCCGCGCATTCGGCACCCGACGACCGGCGAGCTCACCCGCTACGCCGAGCGCTTCGAATACGATCGGCTGCGGCAGCTGCTCCTCATCAAGATGGAGTTCTCGCCCGAGGGGAAGAGCAAGCCGTGGACGGTGCCGCTCACCCACCGCCAGTACTTTCCGCGCGAGATGGAGGCGCTGCTCCACTACAACGGGTTCAGCGAGATCTTTTTCACGGCCGACTTCACGGACCAGGCCGCGGATCAGCACGTCGACTCCATGGTCGTCGACTGCGCCGTGTAGAGGCCGCGCCTTTACAGGGGCGTCGAAAGGCGCCTTCCGAGAGCCAGGGCCTTGCGGGGCCCGTCAGGCGCGCTTAATTTGCGAGGTCGGCGATGGCTACCGATCTTTACAAGGAGCTTGGCGTTTCGAAGGGCGCGAGCGCCGACGAAATCAAAAAGGTCTACAAAAAGCTCGCCGGTCAGCTCCATCCCGATCGCAATCCGGGCGACCAAAAGGTCGAAGCGCGCTTCAAGGCCGTCAATCGCGCCTACCAGGTCCTCAGCGACCCCGAAAAGCGCCGCATGTACGACGAGTTCGGCGAGGAATCGATGCGCGAGGGCTTCAACGCTGCTGCCACGCGCGCCTACCGCAACGCCGCGCAAGGCGTCGGCGCCCGCCGCGCGAGGGGCGGTGGCATCAACTTGGAGGACTTGCAGGGCGGCGGCAGCGGCGGCTTCGGCGACTTGCTGGGTGAGCTGTTCGGCGGTGGCGCCCGCAGCTCCCGGCGCGGCGTGAACATGGTGCGCGGCCAAGACGTCGCGAGCGAGGTCTCGGTCGATTTCGTCTCGGCGATTCGCGGGGCAGAGCTGCGCCTGCGCGTGAGCGAGGGCGGCGAAGAAGTCACCGTGCGGGTCCCGCCGGGCGCGGGTGAAGGCGACAAGGTTCGCGTGGCGGGTCACGGCGCACCCTCGACGGCCGGAGGGCCCCCGGGCGACCTGGTGATCACGGTGCGCGTCAACCCGCACCCCTACTTCGAGCGCGATGGGCTCGACCTGTATCTGAATCTACCCATCACCATCGGCGAGGCCCACCGCGGCTCCAAGGTGCGCGTCCCGACGCCGGACGGCCCGGTCACGCTGAGCGTCCCCAAGCACGCACAAAGCGGGCAAGAGCTGCGGCTCAAGGGCAAAGGCGTCAAAAGGGCCGCCAAGCAGGGCGACCTCTACGTCCGCTTCCTCATCAAAGTGCCAGCGCAAGATTCTCCGGAAATCGAGGCTGCCGTAACCACCCTCGAGGCCGCCATGGCCGGGGATGTGCGGGCTGCCATTCATTTCTGAGCGGACGCGCTAGGCTTCGGGCACAAGTAGTGCGGTGGCTCGGGGCCATTGGTAGCGGTGGAGGTTCAGATGGGTCGTGTTCCCTCGAAACGGATGGCATCCATGCTGGTCGCAGCGTGGCTTGCGCTTGCGTGCGGGCGCACGGAGCGACCGTGCCGCACCTGCACGGACTCGGACGGCGAGGCTGGCGTGCCCGGCTCGGGCGGGTCCGTCGCGTCGGGTGGTTCGAGCGCTGTCGGCGGGGTGGGTGGTTCGAGCTCGGGTGGGACCTTCGGAATGGCTGGGGTTTCCCAAGGCGGCAGCAGCAACGAGCCGTTCTGGCGCTGTGCTCCAGGCGGTCCGGCCGCACCGCTCGTGCGCTACTCCGCGATCGATCTCAATCGCACCCTCGACGCGATCATCGGCAAAGGAACCAGCTTGGTGCCAGACGGTCTGGATCGCTCGGACCTCGGCTACGCGCGCAGCACCACGCCGGTCTTCATTCAAAACCTGACGGACGTCGTACGATCGCGCACCCAAGCGGCCGTCATCGACGAGGGCGCGCTCACCATTTGCCCCGACGCTCAAAGCGATCGCAAGGGCTGCGTCGACGAATGGATCCGCGAGCGCGGCCTGCGCATCTACCGCCGACCGCTGAGCCCCGAGCAGCTCTCCGGATACGTGAATCAGTTCGCGCAGACCGCCGCTTCGGCGACGCCGCTCGACGGGGCGCGCCTCGTGCTCTTCGCCATGTTGCTGTCGCCGTACTTCGTGTTCCGGATCGAGCTCGGCGACAGCGCGATTCGCACCCGCGAGTCTCCGCCCCGACCAGGTGGGGGAGCGCCCGCGCCGCTCCCCCCGCCCGTGGCCCCGCAGCCACCGCGCGGCACCGCGTTGACCGGCTTCGAAGTGGCGGCACGACTCAGCCACTTTCTCACGCGCCAGGCGCCTGATTTGGCGTTGCTGAATGGCGCCACAACGGGCGAAATTTTGCAGAGCGCGGGCCTCACGGCGCACACCCAGCGCCTACTGGAAGGGCCAGAAGTGCGCACCGCACGGGCGCTTCAACACGCGGAGCTGTTGCACCTCGAAGAGATCGGCGCGCCGCCTGGCATGGATCCCGAGCTGCTAGCGCTGCGCGTGCAGGTCGAAACCTTCATCGACGACGTGCTCACGAACCGAAGCGGCTCGTTACGCCAGCTGCTGAGCAGCCCTCGCCAACCGCTGAACCATACCCTCGCTTCGCGCTACGGTATCGATCTCGACCTGGGTGAGGCGATGGAGCTCGTCGAGCTGAACCCGACGTATTACGCGGGTGTGCTCACGCAAGGCGCGTGGCTCCTTCGCAGCCCTCGTCCCACGCTCCGCGGAGTTCGCATTTACGACGACCTGCTGTGCACCCCGGTGCCCCCGCCTCCACTGGACTTGCCACCAGTCGACCTGGTCGGAGCGACGCCGCGCGAACGGATTTTGAATGCCACGTCGGCGAACGCACAGTGCTTCGCGTGCCACAGCATCATCGATCCTGCAGGTTTTGCGCTCGAAGCGTTCGACGAGAACGGAGCCCTCACCGGCTTCGATACGAGCGGAGAGCTGCGTTTGCCGGGTAGTTCGGAGCCCTTCCCGCTGGCGGGGCCGCCGGAGCTGGGCCAGGCCATCGCCGCCAGCACGAGCGGCAAGGAATGCATGGGACGCCACTACCTGGAGCATCTGCTCGAGCGCCGGCTGGATATGGCAAACGATGAGCTCTCGCTCGACTGCTTGGCTCAGCCCGAAGGCGTGGATCTCGATCTGAACGCCCTAGCGCGCGTGATCTCGGTCAGTGACGCAATGACGCGCATGGCCGGGCCGCCGCTGACCGCGCTGGGTGTGAGCAGCGCTTTCGACCCGCTCGATCACGCCATCGAGGAGACCGAAACATTGCTGAACGGCTTCGTCGACGGCACTGACCGCGACAAGCTCGCTCAGTACGCGTCGTCGCTACGGAACTTTCAGGCGCAGCTCCCCCAACCTTGAGGCGCGGCCGCTACTCGGCGGCGGGAATCACGCTGGCAGAGCTGCGACGCGGCTTTTCTGGGCTGGTTGGCGTTGCGAGCAAGCTGCCGTCCTCGTCCGAGTAGCGGTCGAGCTCAGCCGCCACGCGCCGCACCGACGCCTGCTTTTCGTGAAACGGCTGAAAGCTCGACTTCACACCGGCCAAGATCATGCTCTTGATGTCGACGAACGGCACCCCCAGCTTGGTGTGCACCAAGAACAGCTCCTTGCTCACCGAGGTATCCGTGATCAGGCGGTTGTCGGTGTTCACGGTCACGCGCACGCCGAGGTCGAAGTAGAGCTTGAGCGGGTGCGTTGCCAGGTCCTTCACCGCACCGGTTTGCACGTTGCTGGAAGGGCAGCACTCGAGCGGGATGCGATGATCGATGACGTAGTGGAGTAAGTCCCCGTCTTCGCGCAAGCGGCAGCCGTGGCCGATGCGGTGCGCGCCGCACACGTGAATGGCCTGCGCGATGGACTCGGGGCCGTACGCTTCGCCCGCGTGAATCGTGCAATTCACGTTGTTGTCGCGCACCAGCTGAAATGCCGCGCGGTGATGTTTGGCGGGAAAATCGGCTTCGGCGCCGGCCAAATCGAAACCCACCACGCCGCGGCCCTTGTACGCCACCGCGAGCTCGGCCATTTGGTACGACGACTCCGCCGAGATGTTGCGGATACCGCACACGATCACGTTGGCTTTGATGCCGTACGTTTCACGCGCGCGGCGCAAGCCGGCGAGCACGGCTTCCACCACCTTGGTGAGCTTGAGCCCACGCCGCGTGTGGAGCATCGGCGCGTAGCGCACCTCCATGTAGCGCACGTTCTCGCGGTGCGCGTCTTCGGCGAGCTCGAAGGCGATGCGCTCGAGAGCTTCTTCCGTTTGCATCACGCGCAGCGTGATGTCGAAGCCGCGCAGGTACTCGACCAGTGACCCGAAGTTTCTCCCGCAGCCGATGGCCGCGTTCAGCCCGGGTACGTCGATGGCGGGCAGCTCGACCCCTTGCTGCCGCGCCAATTCCAGAATGGTTTCCAACCTGAGCGAGCCGTCCAGGTGGACGTGCAGGTCGGTCTTGGGGAGCGCACGGAATACCTCGAAAGGCACCTGTCCTGCGCCGGGGACCAGGTTCTCGTCATTGGACAAAGTGGCCCTGTAGGAGCGTAGCACGCCAACTTCGACCACGCCCAGCCGGCGCGCGACGCCTACATGGTGGTCGCCTGTTACCGTGCGGTCGCTGTTACGGTGCTGTCACCGCTCGCTGCGCTCGCGACCGCGGCTGTTCCTGTGCGGTCACCGCTCGCTGCGCTCGCGACCACGCAAGACTAGGAGCGAGAGAACGGCGATGGTGAGTGGGAGGTAGAGGAACCAGGGGATACCGGTTACGCCTTCGCCGCGGGCGGCGCGATCTAGGGCGTCTTCGATCTCTTCGGCGGTGCGGACGCCCAGGAGGCGCTTGCCGCCCACGTAGGTGGTCGGTAGACCCTCGAATTCGGGCGGTCCGAGCAGCGCGGATTCGCGGTCGATACGCGTGCCGGTCGCGGGGTCGACGAGGCAGCGCGCGAAGCGCTCGGTGTCGAGCCTTAGATCCTGGGCGACCCGGTCGATGCCGGCCGGCGAGAGATCGCGAGCGTTGAAGAGCGCGTCGGCCATCGGCTCGGCCTGACCCTGCTCTTCGCCGCAAATGGCGGCACGGGCGGCGTCGAGCGCGTATGCGTGCGATTCGAGCGGCTTGTTTAGGCGCACGAAATGCACGCGATCGCCGTGCTTTTTGAGGGTGCCCTTGAGCACCGGGTGAAAGCGCCGGCAGGCCGGACACTGAAAATCGGCAAACTCGACGATGTTGATCTTGCCCGACTGGAAGTGCGCAAGCACGCCGGTCGGCACTGCCGGCCCCGACTTCACCTTGGGCCAGAGTAGCGGTGCCGCGAGCGCGACCGTGCCGAGACCCCACCAGGCCCACGAGCGTAGGCGCCGCGCGTTACCTTCGTCGAAATCGGCGCTGCGCAAACCCCACGCCGCCAGAGCCGCCACGAGCATGGAAACGTCTGTGGTGACGCACAGCCAGCAAAACTGCTTGAGCACGAACGCTTGCACCCAAAGCAACCACACGGCGACCGCGCCCCCAAAGCTGGCGATCGACAACACTGCGCGCCGCTGAATGAGTGAAGCAGCGTACAGCACTGCAAAACCGAGCAGGCCCAGCGCCGGCAGCGGCACGAACGAGCCGCCCTGAAGCGGCACCCGCGCGTAGTCACTCGCCCGGACCGCTCCGCAGCCGGAGTGGGGGCTACAAAAGCTCGGAGCGTCGGTCGCGTAATCGCTGAGTAGGGCCGCACTCGCGGCCAGTGCAACCAGCGTCGCCACCCGCAAAATGACCAACCAAGGCAGCTTGGGCACGTCGGCTCTATAGCAAACTGCTCGTGGGCTGGAAGGCCCCTCGCCCGCGCCCTGCCGCCTGAGTCACAATGACTGGGTGGTGGAGCTGATTGAGCCGGGAAGGCTGCGCTGCGCTGAGTTGTTCTTTCACGTCTTCGCTCATGTCGAAGGGACGCGCGAACTCCCTGCGTCGGTGTACAGCGCGCGCTACATCGCATGGGCCAGACAAGCACTCGGTGATCCGGCTTCGCGCACCTTGGCAGAGGACGCGACGCTCTTGGCAGGCGCCTTCCCGACGCACGCGGCGCTTGCCGAGATCCAGGTTCTAGCGCGCCTGTTCGATACCACTGCGGCGTTGAGCGCCGTCGGCTCACGCTCACTCGCGGAGCTCGCGCCAAGCGACGTCCATTCCGCAGGCGCGCTTGCGCATTTACAACGGCTCGGGGAGCCGGCGGAGCTCGCGTTCTGCGCGCTCACGCTGGAGCTCCCCGCATTTCTCGAGCTGCCATTGGTTGCAGCTGTGCCGCCGGCGCTGCTCGTGGAGCTACGGGAGCTCACGCCGCTTGCTCCGCGTTTGACGACCGCGCACGTGGGCTGCGTGCGGGCGCTCGATCGCTGCGGGCGTGTTTGGGGTCGGGAGATCTGGCTCGGACACCCAGCCGCTGAAGTGGCCCCTTCGATCGAGCACGCCGCATGGCAGGCAGCGCACGAAGCAACCGTCGTCGCGATCGCCGAAACCCGCCTCGAGCTGACGGAGCGCGCTGTCGAGGCAGCTGCGATCGAACAACTAGCGCAGGCAGCGCGAACCGCGGGCAAGCAGCGCGAATATGCGCGCTGGCTCGAGACAACGCGCTGAGCGCAGCAAAAATCCCGGCGCGCCGACTACTTTATCGGTGGCGACAAGCACGGGCCCAAGCCGCCCGTGCCGCCGCCGGCGTGGCCCGCCTGCCCGACGCCGCCCTCACCGCCAGCTTCGGCGCCGCCATTCGCTTCGCCGCCGATCGCCTCACCTCCCTCGCCGCCGTTGGCGACCCCTCCGAAAGCCTCGCCGGCGGTCGCCCCATTGCCGCCGATGCCGGTCCCGCCCGAACCGCCCAACGGAGGTGTGCCTCCCGTGCTGAGGCAGACCGAGATGGGCGTGCCGCCAGTCGAGCCACCGATCGAGCCACCGACGGTCGAAGAGCCCGCCACCCAGATGCTGAGACAGTAGCCTTTTCCACCTTGCGTAGTCGCGGGCGTGCCACCGTTACCGCCTCTGCCGCCGTCGGCCGCGATCGAGAGGCAGTAGGTTTTCCCACTGCACGCCGCAGTCACGACGCCCGCCGCAACCGCATAGGCCACCAGGCTGGCGCGCCGCTGCAAAATGGCCGCGCGCGCTGCGGCGCGTTCGTCATCCGATTCAGTCATCGCGAGTCCTCCTGATAGAGCGAAAGCCGGCGCGGCGTGCGACGAGCCGCAGACAGGCGCTCCGCAAACTCGTCGTCCAAATACTGCTGAATCAGCGGATCCGGAAAGCGCCGCGCGTGACCGAGCACCCACTCCGCGGCGGCTCCGCAACCGCCGCCACAGGTGTGCTCGTGCCTGCAACCCCGGCACATTTCCGGCACTTCTTTGCGATAAGTGAGCAGCTCATCGCTGCGCGGCAACGTCGAGAGCTCGAGCGTCGGGT
>JBEHXA010000017.1:0-28877 GCA_048498935.1 Myxococcota bacterium | reverse complement strand
GGCATCGCTATCCTCGCGGCGGCCGCGCCCCGCCATCCTTGGCTCGCGCCACGTCACCCGGGACGTCGGCATCGGTGCCGCCGACGCGCCCGCCCCATTTGAGGTTGCCCTTCTCGTCCAGCTTCTGGAACCAAACATCTCGCCCGCCGGTCTCCTTGGGCTGCACCGAGACCGAGAGCGCGCCGGTGGGCCCGAGCAACGCAATACCCCCAAAGCCGCCCGTGAGCGCCGCGCCGCCGTCGTCGAGAGTCGTTACCGCTTGCGCGCTGCAGGTGCTGGCTCGAGCGCCCGGCCGCACCACGAGGTTGCCCCACGCACCGCCTCCGTCCTCGGCCAGCCGCACTGCCCACACGCCTAGGCCCTCGGCCTTAGCGAACTCCTCCCCTTTGGGATTGCGGAAGCTGATGACCCCGTTGATGTTGCCGGTCGCGATCACCGAACCGTCGTCGTATGCAGCAATGGCGTCGGCCGTGTATGCCGATTGACCAATCACCATCTCGTCGACCCACTTGCAGGTTCCGTCGGGCAAGTAGTGCGCGACGTAAACCTCGGTCTCCTTAGCTCCGACGGTAACGCCGGGCTTACCATCCAGACCGAAGGTCATTTCACCCAACACGGTGCCGAGCAGCGTGAAGCTGCCCTTCGGGTCAACCGCGACATGACTCACCGTGACGGTGCCCGATCCGCCCGCAATCGCGTTGGCACGCACCATCGCACCGCCGAGCTGCTTGTACACGGCCCAGTAGATGCCCGACGTAGCGCCGGCCGGAAGCGGCAGCGGCGTGCGATCTGGATCCTTGTTGTTCTTGTCGTTGAAGTAGATGGTGCTCGAATACGGGCCCACGATGGCGGCATCGCCGTCCACGGTGGTGAAGGTGTCCACGCTTCGGGCGGCGTTGCCGGGGTCGTCGGCCCAATCGCTCACGGCGTTGTCGCGCACCGTGCCCACGCACGTGCCGCGCCCGCATTGATCGTCGCGAGTACACACCTTGCCGTCGTCACATTGCGTGCCGTTCGGTTGGTTGCTGAAGCCGCAACCCTTCACCGAATCACAAACGCTGGCCTTGCATTGCGGGGCTGCCGGGCATTGCGTAGCGCTACCACCGGCGCAGGCACCCTTGCCGTCACAGGCGTCACCCGTCGTGCACGCGTTCGCGTCGTCACAGCCGGTGCCGGAGCCCGCGGGCGGGTTGGTGCAGCTGCCAGTGCCCGGATCGCACGTGCCCACCAGATAACAAGGCCCTCGCGCGGTGCAGGTCGGTGCCCCCGTGCCGACGCACTTGCCGGCCTGGCAGCTGTCGGTGGGGGTGCATTTGCTCTTGTCGTCGCAGCCGGCACCGTCGGCCTTCGCAGGGTTCGAACAGGTCCCGCTGCCGGGCGCGCAGACTCCGGCGTCGTGGCAGTCGTCGCTCGGCGTGCACACCACCAGGTTACTGCCGATGCACCTGCCGGCCTGGCATGTATCCGTTCGACTGCACTTGCTGTTGTCGTCGCAGGCAGCGCCGTCACCCTTGGCTGGGTTCGAGCACGTGCCGCTGCCTGGGTTGCAGATGCCGATGTCGTGGCAAGCGTCGCTCGCCATGCAAATGACTGGATTCGCCCCCGCGCACCTTCCGGCCTGACACGTGTCGGAGAGCGTGCACTTGCTGTTGTCATCGCAGGGAGCGCCGTTGGTCTTGGCAGGGTTCGAGCAAGCGCCGGTGCCGGCATTGCACGTACCGGCATCGTGACATTGGTCGCTGGCCGTGCAGACTTTGCGATTCGTGCCCTGGCACACACCCGCCTGACAGCTCGAAGCCGCGGTGCATGCGTCGGCGTCGTCGCAGGGGGAGCCGTTTTGCTTCGGGCTCGCGGAACAGGCGCCGGTGGCGGGGCTACAGACACCGATGTTGCAAGCGTTGTCGAACGCCGAGCAGTTGACGGCCACGCCGGCGACGCACTGCGAGTTTTGCAGATCGCACGTCTCGACGCCGTTGCACGGGTTGCCGTCGTTGCACTGCTGGTTCGTGGTGCAGGGGCACTTCGAGCGGTCGTTGCTGCAGCCGCCCAGCTGGTCGCTACAGGTGTCGACGCTGCAGGCCACGCCGTCATCGCAGGAGAGCGCGGGGCCTCCGCATTTTCCGCCGGTACATGTGTCGACGGTGCTGCACACCGAGTTGTCGTTGCAGGGTGAGCCGTCCGGCTTCGGCGGGGTGGTGCAGTTGCCGGTGGCCGGGTCGCAGCTGCCTGCGGCGTGGCAGTCGTCGAGCGCGGCGCACGTGATGCGCGTGCTGGACGAGCACACACCAGCCTGACAGGCGTCGCCGCTCGAACACTTGTCCCCGTCGTCACAACCCACGCCGTCGGCCTTGACTGGGTTCGAGCACGCGCCTGTCTGAACATTGCAGGCGCCCTCCTCGTGGCATTGGTCGCTGGGGGGGCAAGTTGCGAGCCCCGAGCCGACGCATTGACCAGCCTGACAGGTGTCGGTGGCGGTGCAGGCATCGGCGTCGTTGCAGGGCGAGCCGCCCGGCTTCTGCGGATTGGCGCACTCTCCAGTCAGTGGATCGCACGTACCGGCCACGTGACACTGGCTGAGGGCGGTGCACACGACCGCGTCGCCCCCGCTGCATACCCCCTCCTGACAAGTTTCGTTCGTCGTGCACGCGCTGCCGTCGTCGCAACGGGTGCCGTTGGCCGTCGCCTCCGGCTCGCACGCGCCGGTAGCGGCGACGCACACGTTGCGCAGGCAAGGATCCGTGCTGTTCGTGCAAACCGTGGGCGTGCCGGCCTGGCACAGCTTGCTCGTCTGGTCACAAACCTCGACGCCGTTGCACAAGTTGCCGTCACTGCAGTCCTCGTCGGTCGTGCAGCTGCAGTGCGTGACGTCGGCAGCACAGCTCCCGCTGGCTTCGTCGCAGCTGTCCACGGAGCAACCGAGCCCGTCGTCACAGGTAACCTCGGTGCCGCTACAAGCACCGTCGCTACAGGCGTCGTCGCTGGTGCACAGCAGGCCGTCGTCACACTCGGTGCCGTCTTCGGCCTTTGCCTCGCTGCACTCGCCGGTCTCGGGATCACACTCACCGGCGACGTGGCAATCGTCGGCAGCCGCGCAGGTCTTCGGCTCGTCGCCGACGCACTCACCGGCCTGACAGCTATCGAGCTGCGTGCAGGCGTCTTCGTCGTCGCAGGGCACGCCGTCTTCGACGGGCTCCACTACGCACTCGTCGCTATCGCGGTCGTACACGGCCTTGAGACACGGGCCGAGGTCGTCTTCGCAGCTCTTCACCACGCCCGCGCAGATGCCGGACACGCAAGCGTCTTCACCCGTTAGAGGATCGCTGTCGTCACAGCGATGGCCGTCGGGTTGGCTGTCGAGCTTGCAGCGCCCTTCGACGCAGGTGGCGACGTCGCAGATGCCGAGGTCGTCGTCGAAGCAATCCTCGTCGAGGCGACACTCGACAGCCGCATGTTTGCCGTCACCCGACCCGCAGCCCGCGCTGCCTAGGCTACCGAGCGTTAGCAGTGGCCAAACGAGCGCCGCGCCCAGCGCGCGCACGCGCACACACAGCCTGATCCCCCAAGCCATTGAGCCGCCTGACGGCATAAAAATTGACTATCACGGATCGCGCGCGGCTCGGCCTGTCTTCGACAACCGTCTCCGCACGATCTTTCAGAACGCTCCGCAAGTCCCCGAAAGTCGAGGACTTGCGTCGCAGCGCCGGCTCAGGCGCCGAGCGCGGACAAAAGCGCCGTAATCGCCGGCGCCGACTTGGTTTTCACTCGCAGCTCCAGTGGAGCTGGAGCCGCAGCGCCGCGCTCGATTGAGAAGGAGCCGGCACCGTAGAGCTTGTCCAGCAACTCGCCGAGCTCGCGCGAGGCCTCGGCGAAGCTCGCGTCGTCGTTCGGCGCGCGCAGCCGGTCCGGGAGCTTCACCACAATCTCGTCGGTTGCGAAGGTGAGCTTGTCGGCGAGCTCGGGTGCCTCTTGCAAGAGCTTGCAGGCGCGGAGGGTGCGCGCGAAACCTTCGCGCAGCCTGCCCTCGGGCCCTGCCCCATGTCGCTTGCGGCTGAACAGGAGCCCGGGGCGACCTTCACCTTCGTCGAGGTAGTAGTCGTTCGCGTCGCCGACCAGGACCACGCCGGGCCCATGCTTGACGTGTTTGTAGTCGGCCACGTCGATCATCTGCTCGTCGAGCACGCGCTCGCGGATGAAGCGATGAAACACCGGAACCACCGCCTCGACCTCGAAGGCCGGGTTCGGCTTGGCGAAATACTTGATCTGAAGCTTCTCGGATTGCATCTCAGGCTCGATTCACGCGCTGGCGCCGGTTCCGGTCAGATTGCCGGTTCTCGTGTAGCACTCGTAGGCGGCGTCCACGAACAGCTGCGCCTCCTCGACCAACTGGTGAGCGCTCTCCTTGGAGGGGTCCTTGGCAGGCTCTTCGTGGGCCTTGAACAGGTACTGAGCGAACTTGGCGCCCGCGTAAGTATCCCAGAACAGCTTGGGCTCCACGAACAGTCGCTTGAACTCGCTCACGACCTCGTCGGCCTGATCGCTCAGGTTCTCGTTCTTCTGCCGCGTGAGCGCGCGGGCCGCCACCAGCATGGCGCTGAACGCGCGCGAGGCTGCGTCGCTCGGCTTGCCCTCGTCGAGCAAGATCTGCGCTTCGAAGACTTCGCGCTCGCTCGCCGCCAGGCCCATCTCGACCAGCGAGACCACCTCGCCGGCGCACTCGCCGACGCCTTGATCGCCGATGGTGTACTCGCGCGGGTCGCCCCAATCCGAGTAGTAGCTCGGGTCCTGCTCGTAGCTGGGGACGGCGTTCAGCTCGTCGACGATCTTGCGGATCGGCTTCTTGCCGACGCGATCGACGAACTGCTTGAACGTCTCCCCCGGTTGCTTGTCGCGCTCGTAGAACGAGGTGAGCTGCTTGACCGCCGCCGGCACGTTTTTGGACGGGATGGCGCCGATGGCCAAGCCGTAGTTGGCGGCGTTGTTCGCGAGGTTGCCGCCGACCACCAGCTGAAAGTGCGGCACGCGACGACCGTTGACGTTGCGGCTGACGCCCAAAAAGCCCAGGTCAGCCACGTGGTGCTGACCGCAGCTGTTGTGGCAGCCGCTGCACTTGATGAGCAGCCCCTTGGTCGCCTCCGGCAGCTCGTCTTCAACGAGCTTCAGCTGGCGGCGCAGCTCGCCCGCCAAGCCACGCGACGACGAGATGCCCAGCTTGCACGTATCGGTGCCGGGGCACGAGGTGATGTCCGTGATGGTGTCGGCGCCGGCTTCGGCGAGCCCCACCGCCGCGAGCTCCGAGTACAGCGCCGTCAGGTCGCCGTTCGGCACCCAACGGAACATCAGGTTTTGATCCACCGTGGTGCGCAGCGTGTCGCCCGTGTAGCGGCGCATCATGTCCGCGACCGCGCGCCCCTGCAGCGGCGAGAAGTCACCGAGCGGTAGGTTCACCTTCGCGGTCGAGTAGCCGGCTTGCGCCTGCTGCTCCACGTTGGTCGCTGCCCAAGCGTCGAACCCCGCCGGACGCGCGCCAGCGAGCTCGCTCGGCCCCTTGAGGGGCTTCTCGTCGCCGGCGTGCAGATCCGCGAGGAACGCGGTCCAGCGCGGATCCGGACGCAGCTTGCCGCGCTCCTCGAACACCAGGCGCTTGAACTCTTCGAGGCCCAGCTTCTTCACCAGGAACTTGATGCGCGCCTTGGAGCGATTCTCGCGCTCACCCAAGCGGGCGAACACGCGCGCCACCGCCTGCGACATCGGCAGGAGCTCCTCTTCCGGGATCCACTCGGCCACCAACGCGGCCGGATACGGCACCGAGCCGAGCCCGCCGCCAACGTAGAACTCGAAGCCACGCTTGCCGTCTTGGACCTTGGCGATCGCGCCGATATCGTGAAAGTTCACGAGCGCGCAGGCTTCGTCTTTGCAGCCCGAAAAGGCCAATTTCACCTTGCGGCCGAAGTCCTGGGTGTCGTCGTGACCGAGCAAGAAGAACGTGGCGGCGTGCGCGTAAGGCGTGACGTCGAACGACTGCGTGCTGCAAACACCAGCGTATGGGCACGCGGTGACGTTGCGCACCGAGTTACCGCAAGCCTCGCGCGTGGTCACGCCGACGGCAGCGAGCCGCCGCATCAAGTCAGGCGTGTCCTGAATGTGAATGAAATGCAGCTGGATGTCCTGACGCGTCGTCACGTGCAGGATCTGATCGGAGTACTCTTCGGCCAGCTCACAGATCGCCTCGAGCTGCGCCGCCGTCATCTTCCCGTACGGGATCTTGATGCGCATCATTCCGGGCGCATCCCAGTAAGTGATGGGACCTTTTGTCAGCTCACCGTTGGGGAACTTGATCTGCTGAGTCTTCTCACCGTCGTGACGCTGGCCGTTGTCGTAGCGCTGGCCGTAGATGCCGCGACGCAGCCGCGTCTCGGCGAACATCTTCTCTTCGAACTTCCCCTTCTTACGCAGCTCCATCTGCGTTTCGAAGACGTCGATCTCGCGCGACCACTCCTCGCGCATTTTGCCGTTGAGACGCTCTTTCCAGGTGATGCTCAGGGTCATCGGGGCTGGGGAAGATACTCCCATTTTCCGGTGCGACAACTGGGGAATAGCAAAACCGACGTCGGCCACCGCGCCGAAACATGGACTTAACTCACTAAAATTAATCGCCTTTTGTGTCGTTCAGCATCGCCCGTGCTAGGACGCCGCTTCACTGATGCGTTACACGCACGCCCTGATCCCCACGCTGAAAGAGGCGCCTACGGACGCCACCAGCGTGAGCCATGTGCTGCTGCTGCGCGCCGGCTACGCGCGCCGCATCGGCGCTGGGATCTACGCGTATCTGCCACTGGGCCTGCGCACGTTGCGCAAGATCGAAGCCCTGGTGCGCGAAGAGCTCGATCGAGCGGGAGCGCAGGAGCTGCTGCTACCCGCCCTCCTGCCGGCGGAATACTTTCGCGAGACTGGCCGCTGGGACGCTTACGGCGACACGCTCTTTCGCCTGACCGATCGCAAGGGTGGGGAATATCACCTCGCTCCGACGCACGAAGAGATCGTGACGACTCTTGCTCGGCGCGAGATCGAGAGCTACCGGGACCTGCCGAAGCACGTCTATCAAATCCAGACCAAGTTCCGTGACGAACCTCGCCCGCGCGGAGGCCTGCTGCGCGGCCGCGAGTTCATCATGAAGGACGCGTACTCGTTCGACGCAGACGAGGAGCGGGGACTGGTGAGCTACCAGTCGATGCGAGCGGCCTACGAGCGCATCTTCGATCGGCTCGGTCTGCGCTACCGCATCGTGAGCGCTGACGGCGGCTCGATCGGAGGTTCGCGCAGCGAAGAGTTCCAGGTGCTGGTGCAGAGCGGCGAGGACCAGCTGGCAGCGTGCCGGCAGTGCCCCTACGCCGCCAACCTGGAGGTGGCGACCAGCCCGCCCTACCCGCGTCGGGGGCCGAGCCCGAGCGAGCTGGTGCCGAGCGAGCGCGTCCACACCCCAGGCCACGGCGGCATCGCGGACGTAGCGGACCTGTTGCAGCTGCCCGTGACGAGCTTTCTGAAGAGCCTGATCTATGTCGCCGGCGACGGCGTGGTGCTGGCCGTAGTGCGCGGCGACCACGAGCTGAACGAGGTCAAGCTCGCGCGAGCGCTGGGCGTCGACGAGGTGCACCTGGCAAGCGCAACCGAGGTCGCGCGCGCGACGGGAGCCGCCGTCGGCTTCGCAGGCCCGGTCGGCTTCAGCGGCCGCGTGATCGTCGACCGCGACGCGGCGAGCGTGAGCGACGGCGTGACCGGCGCGAACGTCACCGACTATCACCTACTCCACGTCACTTACGGCCGCGACTTCGACGGGCAGGTCGCCGACATCCGCACCGTGGTGGACGGCGACTTGTGCCCGAACTGCGGCGCCTCACTCGAGCTGTTCCGCGGCATCGAGGTCGGACACATCTTCCTGCTCGGTACCAAATACAGCGACGCCATGCGTGCCACCTTCTTGGACGAAGCCGGGGCCGAGCGGAGCCTGGTGATGGGCTGCTACGGCATCGGCATCTCGCGGCTGCTGGCGGCGCTAGTCGAGCAACACCACGACCAGCACGGCATCACTTGGCCCGTCGCCGTCGCCCCGTTTCAGGTTTTGCTGGTGCAGCTGGGCAGCGAACCCGACGTGACCGCCGCCGTCGACCGTCTCGAAGCAGAGCTCGAGGCTCGGGGCCTGGAAGTGCTGGTCGACGATCGCGACGTCCGCGCTGGCGTGAAGTTCAAGGATGGCGACCTGCTCGGCATCCCGCTCCGCCTCACGTTGGGCAAGCAGGCGCTCGCCAGCGGCTCGGTCGAGCTCAAGCACCGGAGTGACCCCGATCCCAAAGCGAGCCGCCTGCTGGCGCTCGCGCAAGCCGCAACCGAGATTTCGCAGCTGGTGCAGCAGTCGCTTCGGCGACCCGCTGCCGGCGAGGCAGCATGACCCAAAGCAAAGACAAGTCGACGACTTCGACGGAAGCAGTGCACGCCGGCATCGAGCGTGCCCGCGCGCACCACACGCTGACGCCTTCGATCGCGCAGACGGCCACCTACACGTTCGAGAACACCGCGACGCTCGAGCGCTACATGCGCGGTGAGGACCCCGATCCCGAGCGTGAAGAGTACGGCCGCTACGGTAACCCCACCGTGCGCGAGCTGGAGCGACGCGTCGCTGCGCTCGAAGGTGCCGAAGACGCGGTGGCGTTCGCGAGCGGGATGGCCGCCACCACGACCACGCTGCTGGCGCTGCTCAAGGCGGGCGATCACGTGGTGCTGTTCCACGACTGTTATCGGCGGACGCGCCAGCTCGTGACGCAGACTTTGCTGCGCTTCGGCATCGAGCACACGGTGGTCGAGCCGGGCAACCTGGCCGCGATGGAAGCCGCGATTTTACCGAACACGCGCCTGGTCGTGACCGAATCGCCGACCAACCCTCTGAACTTCTGCGTCGATCTGCAGCGTTTGTCGGCGCAGGTGAAGGGCAAGGGCCGCATCCGCACGCTGGTCGACTCGACCTTCGCCACGCCGGTCAACTCGAAGCCGCTCGCACTGGGCATCGATCTGGTGCTGCACAGCGCCACCAAGTACCTGTCCGGTCACAACGACGTGCTGGGCGGGGTGGTGGCCGGTCCGGCTCACCTGATCTCGCTCCTGCGCGACACGCGCGGCGTGGTGGGCTCGGTGCTCGACCCGCACGCAGCCTTCCTGATCATGCGCGGCTTGAAAACGCTGGCGCTGCGCGTCGAGCAGCAGAACAAGAGCGCGCTCGCCTTGGCGCGCGCTCTCTCCACGCACCCGAAGGTCGCCAGCGTGCATTACCCCTGGCTCGAGACGCATCCGTCGTTTGCAGTCGCGACCTCGCAGATGCACGGTGGCGGCGCGGTCGTCAGCTTCGTGGTGCGCGGCGGCCGCGCAGCGGCATCGCGCGTCGTCGATGCCGCGCGCATTCCGCAGATCGCAGCCTCGCTCGGCGGCGTCGAGAGCCTGATCGAGCAACCCGCGATCATGAGCTTCTTCGAGCTCACGGACGAAGCGCTCGGCAAGATCGGTATCGACCCAGCGCTCGTTCGGCTATCGGTGGGCATCGAAGAGACCGACGACCTGGTGCAAGACCTGCTCGCCGCGCTGGAAAAAGCCTGACGCGCCGCGCCAGATGCGCGCTGTCTCGATACGAGCCACCAGCACTGACGAGATTGCGCGAAGGGGCAATCAAAACGGGCATTTTCAAGCGGGTGACCCGCATCGACAACGAGACAGCGCGTACGTTTTCCTACATCGGGCTCGCGCTGCGCCGCAGAGCGATGTAACTTTTAGAGCGCAGTTGGGCCTCGCGTCGCAGCTGCATCTTGCCTAGAGGGGATCCCGCGGTGACGCATCGACTGAGAAGCTGGTTTTTGCGAGGAGTCCTGGAGGCGCTCGAGCGTCAGTACGGGAGCACTGCACTCGCGCTCGTCACGGAAAAGGTTCCGCGTCGACTACTGCCGCACGCTTCGCTCGATCGCCTCAAGTCGAGCGCAGCGCTCGACACCATCTTGCTCGACGACGGCGAAGAGCTACTGCTCTGCATCGACGCGGTGGTGGGTGACGGCAGCGGCCGCGTGCTCGAAGCGGTCGGGCACGAGCTGGCGTCGCGCGCGCTCCATCAAGGTGGCGTGGCGCGCCTCGGCGACTTGCACGGCACCGTCGCGCGGCTCCAAGCATTCTTGGATCACCCGTTCGTCGACACGCCGACGCTGTTCGAGCTCAAGCGGACCGACCTCGGGTTTTCGCTGACCGTCGGTGTGGTTGGGCGGCCGCGCGCCACGCGCGTGCTGCGTCACCTCGCCGTGGGTGCCGTTCAAGCAGCCGAACGCGCAGCGCGCGAAACTGGAACCGCTCTCAAGCTCGCCTCGGAGCTCATGGCCGATCGCGCGACGCTCAGCGCCTATTACCAACGCTCCGAGCCGCCGGCCTCCTTCAGAGAGAGCGAGCCGCCGCCCACTTCGGCGCGCCGCCCCACATCGTCGTTACGCCCGCCCTCCTTGAGCATGGAGGTCGAGCGCATCCTGCAGTCGCACCGCCCCAGTGCGGACCGCGCCTCGCAGCCGCCATCGGAGCGGATCTCGCAGTCCCACATCGAGCGCGTGTCCGAGGTTCAGCCGGTCGCACCGCGTACGCCGACGCCTGACGCGGGGCCGTCGACCATTCCGGCCGTGCGTCGGCGCAGCAAGGGCTGATTGTCACGAGCGGCTGCGTGCTTCGCAGCTCTGCTCGCTGCGTCTTGTGCTTCGAGCAGCTCCGCCCCCGTGCTGCCGCTGCCCACGCCGCGCGCAGCATCGGGTCCCTCTCCCGGTTCGTCCGCTAGCTCCGCTGGTGTCGTGCGCACTCAAGCGAGCGAGCCGCCAGCGGTCGCGCTGCCGGTGGCGACAGCGCCAGTCGGCCCCCCGCTTTCGCGCGGAGACATCGGGAGCGCTGGCGCGGTGCGCGTGCTGCAAAGCTCGAGCAGTGGCAGCTGGGTTTTGCTCTGTCAGGGGCAGCCGGGTGAAAAGCGGCTCGTGCTCGGCGCGGGGCCCGGTGAGCCGGTCGAAGACGTGTATGCGTCCGATTCGGCCGGTCGCTACCTGGTCGCTTCACTGGGCGGCGTCGCCTGGCTGATCGATACCCTGACCGGGGAGCGCGTGGATCTCGGCGCCCTCGGCGCCGATGTGCGGCGAGCGCGCGTCGAATACGCCGTTCACCGCTCGCTCAGCTTCTCCTCCGACGGACAGCTCCTGGCGTACCTGCGACATCAGGACGGTAAGGCGTCGATCGTGCTGCGCCAGCTCGAAGGCGGCACCGAGCGCGCGTTTCCGACGGCTGCTGGTGACGTCCTGCGATTGGAGCTCAGCGCCGACGCTCGCTACGTGAGCTTCGACGCTCTGCGCGAAGACACCAGCAAGAACGGCAAGCTCGACTGGCCAGTACCGGAGGAGCCCGCTGCCAAGGTCGGTTGTGAGCCCGAAAAGCTGCCGCGGTTTCGCAGCTTCGCCTATCAGGGGCGGGGCGATCGGCCGACTCGCGCGCTGCTCGCAACGAGCGACGGCAGCCTGCGTGACGTGCCGGGCCTAGTCACGCCGGTCGGCGAAAGCGCGTTGGTGCGCGACCCCGACGGCAGCCTCAAGCTCGAGCAACGCGGCAAGCGCGCCCCGTTTGCACCCGCCAGCTGCGAAGGGCGCGTGCTATTCGCCGACGCCCAGCGACAGCTCGCGCTCGTCACCTGCACCCTGCCGAAGAAGCCCGGCAAGCGCGAGGTGTGGCTGTTCGGTCCTGGCTACGCAAAAAACCTGCGCGTAGAGCTGTACGAAACAGCGACGGATCGACAAGCGCAGAGCGGCGTGCGCCTCGTGCCGCTCTACCCGGGTAGCGAGTCTGCGCTGGTCGACATGGAACGGCGTGAGCTCTTGCCGCTCGCCGCGGGCTCGCGGGTCGTCGCCGTCGCCGGGGAGCGCGCGCTACTCTGGCGTGGCACCGAGCTCACGAGCTACGACGCGCGCAGCAAGACGGAGCGCAGCGTGGCGCGAGGCGTGACGCGAAACCCGGACCTGCTTCAAACCGGGCAGGCCCTGCTGCTCACACCGTTCGTGGTGCTCGGCGCCGAGCCCCCCGCACTGACGAGCCCCACCGACCGGCCGCTCGCGCTCAGCAATCGAGGGCACGTGCTGGGAGCCGCGCGGGCGCCCGGCGTCCCGTCCGGAGCCGCGATCGAGGGACCGCTGCACTGGCTCGATGCTAGGGTACCGGCCCCCGATGGACCTCCTCGCTGACCTCGAGTTTCGCGGCCAACTCCACCAGCAAACCGACGCCGAAGGCCTCCGTCGACACCTGAGTGAGCCGCGCCGCGTCTATTGCGGCTTCGATCCGACGCGGGACTCGCTGACCATCGGCAACCTGGTCGCCATCTTGCTGCTGAGGCGCTTTCAGCAGGCTGGCCATATCCCGTTCGTGGTGATGGGCGGCGGCACGGGCATGATCGGCGATCCTTCCGGTAAGGAAGCCGAGCGGCAGATCCAAACCCCCGAGCAAGTAGCGCAGAATGTTGCCGGTCAGCGCGTGTGCTTCGAGCGGCTGCTCGATTTCAGCGGCCCGAACGCCGCGCAAATCGTGAACAACGGCGACTGGCTCGGCAAGCTGGGCTTCATCGAAGCGCTACGCGATATCGGCAAGCACTTCTCGGTCAACATGATGATCCAGCGGGACAGCGTGCGCGAGCGGCTGCAGAACCGCGATCAGGGCATTAGCTACACCGAGTTTTCGTACATGCTGCTGCAGGCGTACGATTTCGCCTACTTGATGCAACACCAAGGGGTGACGGTCCAGGCAGCCGGCTCGGATCAGTGGGGCAACATCGTGGCCGGCGTGGATTTGATTCGACGCACTCAGCAGCGTGAAGCGTTTGGGCTCACCGCACCGCTGATTACGAAGTCCGACGGCGGCAAATTCGGCAAGACCGAGACTGGCGCGATCTGGCTCACCCCGGAGCGCACCTCGCCCTACAACTTCTATCAGTTCTGGGTTAACGCCGACGACGCGGATGTGTCGAAATATCTCCGCACTTTCTCGTTCTTCTCGCACCAGCAAATCCTGGAGCTCGAGGCGGAGCACGCCGCCAATCCGGGCGCTCGAGCTGCGCACCGCGCGCTCGCTCAGCACATGACCGAGCTGGTGCATGGCGCCGAAGGTTTGGCGCAAGCCCAGAAGACCACCGAAGCGCTCTTCTCCGGCAACGTCTCGGAGCTGTCACGCGAGAGCATCGCGGATCTGTTCGGCGCAGCACCGAGCGCATCACTCTCTAAGGAGAAGCTCGCGGGCGACGGCTACGCGGCGGTCGATCTTTTGGTCGACGCGGGTGTCGTGAAGAGCAAGCGCGAGGCGCGCGAGTTCCTGGGCAATGGCGCGATCCTGATCAACGCTCGCACCCCGAACGCGGAGACGAAGCTGGACTCCGACTGGCTCCTACATGGCGAGGTTTTACTCATCCGGCGGGGTCGCAAGGTGTGGCACGTCGCGAGATTCTCCTGATTCCGTAATTGTAGCGCTGCGCTGAAATTCATTCCCCCGTCCGCGCCAACTTTGACGCGAGAATGCAGCTCAGAATTGATAAGCGGCGCCGAGTGCGGACACTAGACAAACATGCTCGGCAGAACTTTTCGGGGTGAGTGTGTCTTCTCGATACATACGTCGGTTTTAGCGCTCGGTTTGGCAGCTCTGCCCCTGGCGTGCGGCGATTCGCAGCCCAACCCGGGCAACCCACCAGGTCAGGGTTCGACGGCCGGCGCGACCTCCACCCCCACGGGTGCGGGCGGCAGCGCGGCGAACACCGCAGGGACGGGGACCGGAACCGGTGCCAACCCGAGCACCGGCGGCAGCGACAGCCCCGCAACGGGCGGCACTTCGCCCACGACCGGCGGCACTTCGCCCACGACCGGCGGCACCGCGCCCAACCCCATTCCGGATCCCAGCCTCGGTGACATCACCCCGCTGTTCAGCGAAGCCACCACGCTGGAGCCGGCGGTCGTCGTCGACACGCCCGAAGCGCTGATCACTCACTGGGCGGATCGCGCACGCGATCGTCACGCCCGCGAAGCGCGCTTCAACTCGTACGAGCACTACCTGCACATCTACTGGGAGCGCCGCACCGCACAGGTCGAAATCGTCGACACCGTCGGCAAGGACCCGAACGGCGGCAGCGTTACCTTCAACGTGAAGACGCTGTGGAAGCTCGATGACAAGCAGGCCGAGCTGCGCTTCTTCTTCCGCGGTATCGGCACCGTGGCCGAGTACAGCGACAACCGGCCGATGACGCCGACCGGCAACGTCGACGACTTCACCTACACCCGCACCGTGACCCAGAACGCCACCACCGGCGGCGCGCTCAAGGTCGGCGACAAGATGGAGTTCGAGCTCAGCCAGTTCTTGGACAAGAACTACAAGGCTGCCGAGTTCAGCGGTCGCGACAACTACTACGGCACCACGATGCTGTACGTAGTCGGCAAGGGCCTCGTGCCCTGGGCCCAGACTGGCAAGCAGTGCCAAAACGGCGACGAAGCCGTCTGCCGCGACTCCGAGCCAATCCCGGACATGGCCTGGTTGGGTGGTCACACCACCGGCCACGACCTCTCGTCGGGCGAGCCCGAAAACGTGTTCATGCAGATGGCCGGCAACCTCGCGCCCATCAACGCCCAGCACTTCGTGATGGGACGCCGCGTGATCCACACCGACTTCACGACCGGCAAGCACGACGAGTCGGCCGAGAACCCGATGTGGAACGAGCAGGCCGGCAAGCTCGGTCCGCTGTCGATCAACTTCTCTTGCAACCAGTGCCACTTCCAGAACAGCCGCGCGGTGCCGGCTGCCAACGGAACGGCGCTGAACAAGTACGTGTTCAAGATCGGCGACAAGGACGGCAAGCCCACGGCACAGTGGGGTGGCGTGCTTCAGCCCACCGGCGGCGAGCCTAGCGTGAACATCGCAAGCTGGACCGAAGAGGGCGGCCTGCGTAAGCCGGTGTTCGCCTTCACCGGCGGCACGCCGGAAACGTACTCGCCCCGCGTCTCGCCGCAGCTCGTCGGCATGGGCTTGCTCGAGGCGATCCCCGAGGTGGAGATCCTCAAGCTGGCCGATCCGGACGACATGATCACGCCGGACGGCATCTCTGGTCGCGTGCGCAAGGTCGCGGATCCCATCGATCCGAACATCACGCGCCTCGGTCGCTTCGGTTGGAAGGCCGGGCAGGCCTCGGTCAAGTACCAGGTCGCCGGCGCGCTGCGCACCGACATGGGCGTGCTCACCTCCGTGTTCCCGACGCCGGACTGCGGCTCGGCCCAGCAGAACTGCGGCGCTTCGATGCCGGAGCTCTCGGACGCGGATCTCGACAACGCGACCGCGTACATCTCGCTCTTGGGCATCAAGCCCCAGCGCGATTGGACCAAGCCCGAGGTGGTCCAGGGTCAGCAGGTGTTCATGACTGCGGGCTGCGGCGGCTGCCACACCCCGGAGTTCAAGACCTCGAAGTTCGCCATGCACGCGGAGCTCCGCGAGCAGACGATCCGCCCGTACACGGACCTCTTGCTCCACGACATGGGTGATGGCCTGGCCGACACCCTGCCCGAGGGCGACGCCACGTACCTCGAGTGGCGCACGCCGCCGCTCTGGGGCATCGGCTACACGGCGTCGACCGCCGGCGCCGAGTCGTACCTGCACGACGGCCGCGCTCGCACGCTGACCGAAGCCATCTTGTGGCACGGCGGCGAAGGTAAGGCTTCGAAGGAGAAGTTCGAGGCGCTACCCGAAGGCGAGAAGAACGCGCTCTTGGCGTTCCTCAAGTCGCTCTGAGCGACCAGCCGTTGGCGGCATGAGAAGGCCGGGAAGCAATTCCCGGCCTTTGCGTTTTGTGCGCATGAATCGGCGCCGTTTGGTTCACCAAGGGATTTAACCAGCAAGTTTTTGCGTGAGTGAGCCGTTGCGGCACACTAGGCCGCCCAACGCCGCCCGACCTCATGCTGCAAGCTCCCTCGGAACCTCCAAGTAGCAGCCCAGTCGCTGCCGGCGCGATAGCGCCTTCGACCGCTCGCGGCGCCGAGCCTCTCGGGCTTTGGCGTGTAACCTGGCCGCTGTTCATCAGCCTGGCGCTGTCGCTGTCGCTCAGCTTCACCGACGCTTTCTTCCTGAGCCACATCTCGGATGCGGCCGCGGCAGCTGCCGGCGCGATCAACCCGATGCTCGGCGCGACGCTCGTGCTGTTCTCGGCGGTCGGCCAAGCCGGCGCGAGTGTGGCGGGGCGCTTGCTCGGCGCCAAGCGTCACTCCGAGCTGCCACTTACCTACCTGGCGCTGCTCGCGTTCAACCTCGCGCTTGGGCTCTTGGTGAGCGCGCTCTTGTTCGCGCTCCATCGCTACGTGCCCGGGTGGTTCGGGCTGCGGGGTGAAGCCGAGAGCGCTGCCATGACCTACATGGCGGTGCTCGGCGGCTTTCAGTTCTTGAAGGCCGTCCAGCTGGCGTACGGCAACATCCTCAACTCGCGTGGACAGACGCGCTGGGTGCTGGTCGAGGCGGTGGCCACCAACGTGACCAACATCGGGCTCAACCTGGCGATCGCGCATGGGCTGTTGGGCATGAAGCCCAGCGTGGGAGCCGTGGCGAGCGCGACCGTGATCGCGCTGTTCTTCGGCATGCTGTTCACGATCGGCGTGGTACACCTGCGGCTCGGCGTGCGGTTTCCGCTGCGCTGCAGCATGGCCGAGCTGCGCCGCGCGCTGAAGCCGATCTTGAAGATTGGTTTGCCGTCGGCGAGCGAGCCCATCGCCTACCAGCTGGCGCAGATCGCCATCAATTTGTTGGTAATTTCGCTGGGCGCAGCCGCGCTCGCGACTCGCACCTACGTGCTCAGCTTCGTCACGATCAGCTCGGTGCTGTGGTCCATCGCGCTCGGCATCGGCACACAGATCACGATCGCGCACCGGGTAGGAGCCGGAAAGCTCGACGAGGCCAATGCCGAGCTGCACCGCGCGCTCTCATACGCCGTCGGCGGCAGTGCTGCGTTGGCAGTGGGGCTGGCGCTGTTTCACGCGCCGCTGCTGCGTCTGCTGACCCACGACGCCGACATTCTGCGGCGCGCGGCCCCGCTCTTCGCCCTCGGGGTGATCGTCGAGATGGGCCGTGGCGTGAACATCGTGGCGGGTGGCGCGCTGCGCTCGACGGGCGATGCTGCCTACGTGGCAGTCGTGGGGTCGTCACTGATGTGGTGCGTGGGCGTCGCGTCGGCTTACTTGCTGGGGGGCGCCCTGGGCTTGGGCCTGACCGGCGTATGGATGGCCATGGCGCTCGATGAGGCCGTACGCGGCGTGGTGAACTACCGGCGCTGGCGGACTGGCCGCTGGCGCATCACCTCCGCGCTCGCCCCAGCCAGCACCCCGCCTGGCCCTCGTGTCGAAGACGCGCTCGCCTGAGCGCGGCTTGGGGCGCTCGAAGGCGCGGCGGAGCGAGGGCTGGTCAAGCTGCGCGCCAGCCCTATGAGGGGGACGCCATGCCTGCTCCCCAGCTGCTGAACGACGACGGGACCGCCTCGATGGCGACCATGATTCTCTCTTCACATCACGCTTTTCGGCGTGATCTCGGGCGCCTGGCCCGCGCACTCGCGGCGCATCAGGCTTCGAACGCCGGCCAGCTCGACGTGCTGCGTCGCGAGTGGCAGTGGTTCCGCGGCGCGCTCCACGGGCATCACGAGTCGGAAGACACGCGAATGTTTCCGTTCATGCGCGAGCAGCATCCGGAGCTCTCCGCCACTTTCGATCGCCTGGCGGCCGATCATCGAGCAATCGACCCGCTGCTCGAGCAAGGCGACCGCTCCTTCGCCGATGCTTTCGACCCGGCGGGCGCGCGCGCGACCGTCGCGGCGCTCCAGCGCCTGCTCGACGAGCACCTCGCGCTCGAAGAAGCCGAAGCCATTCCGTTGCTGCGGCCCGCCAAGCAATTCCCCGCCCCCTCCACCGACGAGGAGGCGGTCCAGTACGCACAGGGCTTTGCTTGGAGCATGTACGGGCTCGCACCGGCAGTCGCAGACGCCATGCTGCAGCTGCTGCCCGAAAACCTCACCTCGCGCCTCCCCGCCGCCCGCGAAGCCTTCGCCGCGCGCTTCGTCGAATCCTGGGGCGAGTCCATGCCCCAAGCCTCCACGACATCCGTCCCGGCGTAGGCGATCTCGTGGCGCGCGAGGCGGCCGTCTCAGCGCACGACCGGCGGGATGACGCCCTTGCTCCGCGCCGTGTCGCAGCCGCGGGCGACGCCGGTGTCGCCTTCCTCGGTTTTCACGATCTTGAACTCGACGCGGCGATTCTTTTCCCAAGCGACCGGGTTGGAAGCGTTGTCGAGCGGGCAGTACTCGCCGTAACCCTGCGAGACGAGCCGGTTCGTCTTCACGCCGCGCTTCTGGAGCGCCTCCATCACAGAGGCAGCGCGCGCCTTGGTGAGCTGCAAGTTGTGCTCGTCGGATGAACGCTCGTCGGCGTGGCCGGCGACTTCCATCACCAAGAACTCCGGGTGCCCCTTCATGGTGGCCGCCACGGCGTCGAGGATCTCGTTCGACTGCGGAAGGATCTTGGCGCTGTTCGTCTCGAACTGCACCTTCTCGAGGATCACGATGTCGCTACCCTCGATGATGACCTTGCCCTTGTCGGGGCAGCCATCCTCGTCCTGGAAGCCATTGTAGGTCTCGGGGTCGTTCGGGCACTTGTCCCGCACGTCCGGGATCTGATCCTTGTCGTTATCGGGATCGGGGCAGCCGTCCTCGTCCTCGAACTTGTCCTTGTCCTCGGCGTCGTCAGGACACGAATCGTCCTTGTCCGGGATCCCGTCCTTGTCGTTGTCGTACTCCGGGCAGCCGTCGAGATCCTCGAAGCCGTCCTTGTCCTCGGGGTCGTCCGGGCACTTGTCCTTGGAGTCCGGGATGCCGTCGCCGTCGCGATCGCCTTCGCGGTTGGCCTCGGGGCAGCCGTCCTCGTCGTGATCGCCATCGCGATCTTCGGCGATGTTCGGGCAGCGATCGTCGACGTCCAGGATGCCGTCATTGTCGTTGTCCGGATCCGGGCAACCGTCGCCGTCCTGAAAGCCGTCGAAGTCCTCCGGCTCGTCGGGGCACTGGTCCTGATCGTCTTTGTAGCCGTCGCCGTCGCGGTCGCCGATCGAAGGCTCGAACACGAAGCCCAAGATCAGGCGCAGGTCCGCCGCCTCGAAGCCCTTGTTGAAGGCGCGGCTACCGGCGCCCATCATCAAGTAGCTGTTCTTCTCGACGAACAGCTTGATGCCGCCGACGAACTCCTCCGACCACTTCTGCTTGCTGTCCGAGTCGCCGCCCAGCTGATAAGAGCCATAAGTTTCGGCGACCAGATCGAGCGCGTCGAGCACGCGGTACGACAAGCCCAGGCTGAAGGTGCCGAGGTTCGAGCCCTCGAATTGACCTTCCTTGAGCTGCAATTGACCGTCGGGATAGGTGCCGAAGCGCGGGTTCTCGCCGGTGTGCCCGCGGTAGCCGACGTTCACGCCGACGTGGAACTTCCGCGTCGAGCCGAAGTGATTCTCGACCACGAACTGCGGCCAGTACCAGAAGCCGGGATCTGCACCGAGGTCGCGCTCTGAGTTACCGATCGGAATACCGGCTTGAATCACCGCGGCCATGCCGACCATGCGATCCACGCGCGTAAGGCGGAATTTGCCGTGCAGCGCGATGGTCTCGATCTTCTGCGCGTCGAGCGGGGCCGAGTTATACGTATTGCCCGTCGGACCGATGCTGTAGGCGGCGTCGCCGCTCATCAAGATCACCGGAACGGTCACGCCCACGACGCCGATGTTGGCGATGCCGTAGTTGAAGCCGAAGGTGCCTTGCAGCGAGTCCTTGACCAACGCGGGCACACCCGTGCCGTCGCCCATCACGACGCACGACTCGTCCTTACACTCGCCCTGCGTCATCGTGCCGGACGAGTCGGTGTTGGTCCCTTGCGGCACCTGGTCCGCGCGAGTGCGCATCAGGTTTTTGCCGTAGTCGAGAACTAGGCCGAAGCTGATGTTGTTGGCGCCCAGGATGTCGGAGCCGTTGACCGAGAAGAAACCCTTGGAGTCGACCGCCGGTCGAAACAGGTGCGTGTCGAGACCATCACCGTTGCCCTCGGGCACGCGCTCCTGAGCGGCAGCGATTGAAGGCAGGCCCAAGACGGTAAGCAGCACGGCAGTTCGGGCCGTGTTCGCGCGGCAGCGTTCGAGCGCCTTCAGCATCCGGGTCCTCTCCATGTGTCAGGCAGTCTGATGATCGCGATACCCACGCGGAAAAGCTGACCTTTCCAGCGTTTGCGCACGCTAGCATCGCCAAAATTGGCGTGTCAACGTAGGCTCCGCGAGGTCATCGCTTTGCTGACCAGCTTGTTTACCCAGGTGCGTGTTTTCCAGTACCGGCGCTGGGCTCGTTCGAGCGCAGCGCTAGCATTCGCGTCCTCGGCGCTTCTGCTTTCGATAAGTGGAAAGGCTCGGGCAGAGGTGCCGACACTGGCCGGACAGTGGAGCGCGTCGCCACTTTCGGTGGCCTGGCAAATCGGAGACTGGGGCAAAGCCTGCGGCCCGCAGCCGAGCGGCGGCGGGGCAGCGGGCGGCCCGGTCACGATTGCTCAGAGCGGCAGCGAGCTCACCTTCAGCGGCGCTGGGCGCGCCTTCAGCACCGTCGAATGCTGGGAGCAGCACCCCGGACTCTCGCGCATCAGCCACAGCGCAGCGCCGCGCAGCTATCAGAACGTGTGCAAGACGAGCGCGGGCGATCCTCGTCAAGCCAAGCTGGTCACGACTCTCAGCGCCACCGACACGCGCATCAACTTCGACGAGACCGGTCAATACCAGTTCGTGATCGAAGGGCAGAACTGCACGGCCAGCGTGCGACGTACGCGCGTCTACTCGCTCGTGCGCCGCGATGGCGAAAGCGCGCCCGAGACCAAGGCTAGCGCCACACCCGCCACACCCGCCGCCAAACCAGCGAGCCGCCCCGCGGGCGAATGCCAGGGCACCGGCCTGCCCGAGCGCTTGGAAGTGCGGCCCTCGCGCAAGCTGATGCGACCAGGCGAGTCGTTCACGTTCCGCACGGCGGTGGTCGACGCCAAGGGCTGCGCCCTGCCGGTCACACCGAGCTGGACGGTGCTGCATGGCGCCAACACCATCAGCGTCACTGCGCCCGGTAGCGTCGCCGTGAATCCGGCGGCGCCGGAGTCGGAGGTAACGCTCGAGGTGACGCTCGGGGATCGCTCCGTGCGCGTCGTCGTCGAAATCGCCTCGAAGGAGCGCTACGACGCGCTACTCGAGTCGCGGGGCTTCGATCAAAGCGGTGAGTCGCGCGAAGCCGCCGTGCTGCGCGTCGCTTCCGAATCGATGGGAGCGCGCGAAGTGGTCGCGCATGACGAATCGCCGAGCAGGACCCGCTGGTTCGTGGCGCTCGCGGGCGCGCTGGCGCTCGTGCTCGGCTTGACCGGGTTCGTGCTCGTGCGACGCGGCAAACGCGCCGACCCTTACTTGCAAGATTCACCCTCCCGGCCCCGCGCAGTGAGCTCGGGCGCCAAGGTGTGCCCGACGTGCCGCGAAGAGTTCCCCGCCGAAGCCGAGTTTTGCCCCAGCGACGGCAATCGACTGGTCGAGCAAGGAGCGCTAGGGCTCAGCCCCGGCGGGTTGGTCTGCCCGGTGTGCGGGCGCGGCTTCAACCCGGGCACGACCAACTGCCCCGAGCATCACGAAGAGCTCGTTCCGGCGAGCGCATTCGCGGCGCGCGCTCCGGCACCGGTGATCACGCGCGCCGTGTGCCCGATGTGCGGCACACAGTTCGAAGGCGAGCATCGCTTCTGCGGCGAATGCGGCGCCGCTCTCGTGCCCATCAACTGAGTAGCGCTAGCGCTTGCTCTTGATGAAGGTGGCGACCTCTTTGAAGGTCGCCGTCCAGACCTGGGGCTTTTTTTCCGCCAGGTACGAGACGAGCTCTTGATGCGCGTCCTTGCTCGTCTTGAGGTAGTTGATCATGCAGGTTTGGGGCGCGTAAACCAAATCACCAGGGCACGAGTCGTCCTGGTCCGGGTTGTCGCCGACGCCGTGAAAGAGCACCACGAGCCAGCCGTGCGCCGCGATCGCCTCGTCGACCATCGCCTTGAGCTCCGCACCGGATTTCTTACCGGCGTCGCGCTCCGGCACATGCAAGAGGTCCACGGTAGCGGGATCCGCGATGCCCGATTTCGATACTCGAGCGGCGAGAAAGCGCGTTGCCACCAGGGGTGAGTAGTCGGTCCCGTCCGGACCGAGCCCGACCGTGTCGCTCGAGCAGGGATAGCCGAAGGTGATGGGAGCAGTTGCGCCGAGGCGCATCAGGCGCTTCAAGCTGTCGTCGAGCTCCGCCTCCATGCGCGCCATGTCGTAGTCGGTCAGCTTGAAACCAGGCGCCTTGCTGGCCGAGTTGCACGGATGATTCACCGTGTGGTCGGCGAGCTCGTGCCCCTTTTGTCCGGCTTGTTGCCAAGCCAAGTGGCGGGGCGTGAGCGCCTGGGCAGGGTTGGGGTTCGGCAGCGCCCACCGGTGATCGGTCCCCTCGAAGTTCGAGAGAAAGAAGGTGCCGCGCAGGCCGGCCGCTTCGAGCGCCGGCTGCACGATCGCGAGGTGAGGGTCGAGGCCATCGTCGTACGTGAGCGTGACCGCGGCTACGGCGCCGCCATCGAACTGAAAGTCACCCGCAGGGCCGCCAGCGCTACCGCCACCCGTGCCGCTCCCGCCAGCGCCGCCGGTTCCGCCCGTCGCTCCCCCACCCTCACCACCAGCACCGGAGCCAGCGCTCGAGGACGAGCCCGCCGCACCGCCAGCTCCGCCCATGACGCCGGGCATACCCCCGGCTCCACCGCCGCCCACGGTGGGGCTGCTGCTCCCACCTTGCGCGCTACCCGAGGCACCAGTCAGCGGAGGATTGGACGGAGACGAGGGCGCTTCGGAGCACCCGGTGCCGAACAGAACGCCGACAACCACACACCCAGCAACACACGAACGAGGGACCGGCATGATGGAGTTTGTTTGAATGTCCTGGTGAGCGCGACACGGGCAAGAACTCGCGCGACGTCTCGCAATGTGCGCACGAGCCCGCCCTGATCACCGGAATGACGGCGCAAAATTGCAGTGAGTATTCAGAACACGACGGCGAGCTCGAGCGCCGCTTCGCCGCGCAGGCTGTCGACCTCGTGCACGGGCGTCGGCTCATTTTGGATCACGAACTTGGCGTCACCGAATGGGTAGCCAGCCTCGAGCTCCGTACGCAACGTGAAGCGAGGTGTCAGGCTCCACTCGAGCGTGATGCCCGCGTCGATCGAGCCAATTTGGGTCGAAGCATTCGAGTTGGTGGTCGCACCGAAAGACGACCCCTTCAAGTGATCGTAGCGACCGCCCAAGCAGCCGTAGAACGTCAGCGGACTGCCGGGGTAACCGGCGCACGCGAAGAGGCCCGCGGTGTAGAGGTTGAAGGTGCCGCCCACCTGCGTATTCGGAACGGTGTGATGCGACGGAGCGAACGCAGCTCCACGCGCCGAGATGCGCCAGAACGAGCGACTGTAAGCAGCCGATAGACCGACGCCCGCAGCGAGCTCGGGAGCAATACCGAGCACGAGGCGCGGCCCGAGTCCGATCGACCAGCGTGGTGGCGGCGGTGGCGGCGGCGGCGGCGGCGGTGGCGGCGGTGGCGGCGGCGGCGGTGGCGGCGGCGGATTTTCGACAGACAGCGCCACCAGCAGAGCGGCGGCACGTGAAGCGTCATTGCAGTCGTCGATGGGCAGTACGCGCTCACCGACCTGCCCAGCGTGCGTCACCTTCACGCGCAGTTGAAAGCCAGGCTCCTCCGAGCGGAGCATCACTTCGGCATTCACCTGCACGGCGCCCTTGCCACGCAGATGACTGAGCGCGCTACGAATCTCCTCTTCGACCTGCGCTTGACTGGGACATCCCTCGGGCGCTTGCCAAACGAGCGAAAACGGTTCGTCGGCAGCCGCAACGCGCACGGTTCCAACAAGGACCCAAAGCGTCCCAAGCGTAGCTTGCCACCGGCACCTCAAGAGGGGGGAGATCCTCGCATCCTCAGGCGTCCCAACGGAAGTCCCTTCATCCCGTCGCTTGCGGATCGGCTCGCCGGCGCGCTCGGCTCGCCGGCACGGCTCGCGTTGGCCCGTTGCTGGGGGTCGGTGGGTTGCCCGAGCATGTTCCGCGCAGGGGGCCGCGCCGGGATCTGACCCTACCCGGGGTAGGCGAAGCCCGGGGGATGGCCGAACCGGGTCGGGGGTCCTTTGGCAGTCTGGCAACAACAATTGGGGCACAGCACCCGCGCCGGTCGTCGGCTGTTGCGAGCGTGGATCCAGTCGTAAGCTTGCCGCGACGACGACGATGGCAATCGGTTCTCGTGCGCCCCTTCTGTGCGCCGCGCTGCTCGCGGGTTGCGGTTCCGAGCAAGACCTCGTGATCGGCTCGAACGATTGGGTGCAAGTTCGACACGACGATTTCGACGCCCTCGACTTGGAGTTCTGGGAGCGGGCGACCCACACGTTCGATCAGAACCAGGCGTGGTTTAGCGAACAGAACGCGCAGGTCGAGCAGGGCGAGCTGGTGCTCACCATCACCAAACAAGCAACGCCGGCAGCCCCCGCTGCGGGTGAGATGCCGAAACCCTACGCAGCCGCCGAGCTGCGCTCACGCCCGCTATTTTTGTACGGCCGTTTTCGCACCCGAGTACGCCTTGCGCCCGGCGTTGGCATCATCACTTCGTTCTGGGGCTTTTACGATCACTACGCGATCAACGCGCCCGACTCGGACGATCAAATCGTGATCGAAGCTGCGAACGACCCCGAGCACTTGCTGCGCTTCTTCGTCGTCGTACCCCAGCACGACACGCCGCCCGCGCTGCGCTCGCTCGATTTCGATCCGAGCCTCAGCACCCACGAGCTCGGCTTCGATTGGACGCCCACCGAAGTGCGCTTCTATCTCGACGGCGTTCTGCAAAGCACCGTGACGGGCGACGCCACGACTGGCCTTTCTCAATACCAGCGCCTGGTGCTGAGCGCGTACCCGTCGCGAGCTGACTGGACCGGCACCTTCGACGACAATGTCCTACCGGTGGCGGCTCGCTTCGACTGGGTGGACATCTACCAGTACGCAGGCCGGCGCTGAAAATCGGCTAGCTGGCTGATTCAGTGGCTCCGGGGCCGAATTCGGCTCGCTCGTGTTCCGCTAACAAGCGAACCGGGTCGCGCAAGGCGGCGTGAAGTTGCTGCGCTTTGTCACCATGTCAGTCTTGGTGACTAGGAAACAGTGTCGACCCAATTGGTTTTCCTCTTCCGAATCGCCGACTTGCCTCCTCTCCATCCAGGAGGGGACCAATCTCCCAGCACAAGTGAAATCCAAGATGGCCGCCTGACTTCCCGGACACCAACTAACCGAGTGAGGCGCGGCGCAGCTGAATGAGCCGCGAAACCGAGCTTTTGACAGCCAGACTTTCGATGTTTGCGGCTTCGCGAGGCGAGAGCGCTCCGGAGCCGGCAGGCGAGCTCCCCTCTCGAGTTTCGTCTCGGCCAGACTTCGTCCGCCCGACGTTCGACCAAGTGTACGCAGAAACCTTCCCTTCAGTTTGGCGCACCGCGCGCCGACTCGGCGTCGTCGAGAGCGCCGTGGACGACGTCGTCCAAGAAGTTTTCGTCACTGTTTATAGACGACTCGACCAGTTCGAGGGGCGCTGCGCGTTGAAGACTTGGGTCTTCGGAATCCTGATGCGCGTCGTCAACAACTACCGCCGCACTCGCCGCCGCAAAGGCGCGGCGCACGCGACTTCGTCGGTGGTCGGCGATCCGGACGTGGTGGTCGACAACGGCGCCGACCCGCTCGAGCTCGCGAGCCGCAGCGAAGCCGGCCGTATCCTGCATGAGCTGCTCGACAAGCTCGACGAGAGCAAAGCAGCCGTGTTCGTGCTGGCGGAGATCGAAGGCATGAGCGTGCCAGAGATTGCCGAGGCAACGGACACCAATGTGAATACGGTTTATTCGCGGCTGAGGGCCGCGCGGAAGGAATTCGAACGCGCACTGAAGCAGCGCGCGCTTCGGAGGGAGGCTCGTGATGGATGACCTGAGCCCGGGTGCTCGCTCGCTGCTGATGGCGGCGGAAACCTACGACGATCCCAGTCCTGAGGATGCGGCGCGTGTGCGACGTGCAGTGATGACCCGCGTGGGTGCCATCGGCATCACGGCGGCGGTGGTTGCGGCCAGCTCGACGCAAGCGAAGGCCGCTTCGGTGATGTCTCTCACGGCCAAGCTCACGGCCGTGTTGGCGGTGACGGCCGGTGGTGTAGCGGCCAGCTGGGACTACGTGCATCGCGATCAGGTGCCGACTCCGGTCGTAGCGCCCGCCCCGGTCAAGCTGGCACCCAAGCAGGTTCCAGTCGTCGCGCCGGTTCAACACGCTGTCGTCGACGAGCCGAAGGTCGAAGAGGTAACGCCGGTGAAGCGCGTTCAACCGCGCCCGGTTCGCGTGGAGCCGGAGAAGGTCGAGCCCGCCAAGCCGGAGCCGACGCCGGCGGATCTCGAAGCCGAGATGAAGCTGATTCGCGGCGCCGATGCGGCGCTGCGCGCCGGTCGCTCGGGCGAGGCGCTCACGCTGCTCGCTCAGCATCAGGCCGAGCATCCGCGCGCGTCGCTCGCCCACGAGCGTGAAGGCTTGCGCGCGATTGCACAGTGCCAACTGGGTGCGTCGGGCAGCGCGGCTGCAGCACAGCGCTTCATCGAGCACGCACCGCGCTCGCCGCTTGCGCCGCGCCTTCGCAGCGCGTGCCGCATCAGCGAGTAATCGCTCCGCGTTCACGAGTAGGCGCCACGCACACATTGTGGGCGCCGCACTGAGCGTAAAACAGCGCCGTTGGCAGAAAACCGGCGTCGACACTAAGCTGAGGGATTGTGACGAAATGGTCGGCAGCCCTCCTGAGCCTGGCATGGCTAGGGGCGTGCACATTTCCCAAGTTCGACGTCGCGCCGGAGCCGAGCTGCAACGACGGCGCACGCAACGGCGACGAGACCGGCATCGATTGCGGGGGCAGCTGTCGCGCTTGCGAAACGGAGCCGAGCTGCAGCGACGGCGCACGCAACGGCGACGAGACCGGCATCGATTGCGGCATGGTGGCCTGCAGCGTCGCGTGCCCAGTCGGGCAAGGCTGTGACGAAGACGCCGACTGTGTGGACGGCATCTGCGGCGACAATGCGATCTGTCAGGCGGCGAGCTGCGAAGACGGCGTGCAGAACGGGGACGAGAGCGACTCCGATTGCGGCGGCGAGCAAGGCTGCGATCGCTGCACCGTGGGAGATCGCTGCAACGGCGTGACCGACTGCAACGGTGGCGCGTGCACGAGTGGCCAGTGCCAGACCCCGACTTGCCAAGATGGCCTGAAAAATAGCCTCGAAACCGACGTCGATTGCGGCGGCACCCAGTGCGACCCCTGCCGTGCCGGGCAGAGCTGTGAAGTTCAGAGTGACTGCGATGGTGTCGCCTGCTCGCGTCGCGTCTGCCAGCCACCGAGCTGCGCCGATCAGATCTTCAACCAAGACGAAACCGACCTCGACTGCGGCGGCAGCTGTGACCCGTGCGCCGACGGCGAGATGTGCAAGGTCGGTGCTGACTGTGTGAGCGGCGTGTGCCCCAGCAAGGCGCGACTCTGTGCCGCGCCGACCTGTAGCGACGGAGTCAGCAATGGCACCGAGCCTGACGTCGACTGTGGCGGCGGATGCACCAAGAAGTGCCAAGAGCTCCAGGGCTGCCGCGTCCCCGAAGACTGCGTCACGCAGGCGTGCGCGCACGACGTGTGCGTCCCAGCGAGCGAGACCGGTGCAGTACTGTCGCCGGTGGGCTGGGTGCCGACGGCGTCGCACACGTTCGGCAACTCCAAGCCGCAGAACGCGATCGACGGCGTCAAAGGCACCGACTGGACCACGGGTGAAGCCCAACAGCTCGACATGTGGTTCGTCATCGATATGGGCTCGCCGCAGGCGTTCTTCAGCGTCGAGATCGACTGCCTGAACAGCCCCGACGACAAGGCAGTAGCGCTCGACGTTTGGCTGTCCGACGACGGCACCTTCACCACCAAGACCCTCAAGAACGTGCCCGGCGCCACGGCGCTAGTGCTCGACTTTCCCGAGGTTCAGGTGGCCAGGTACATCAAGTTTTCGCTCGCGCAGGGCGGCGATCACTGGTGGCGTATGGACGAGATTCGCGTCAAGCAGTAGCTCTCGGACGTGCCCGATCATCGACCGCTTTGCCGCCCCCTCGCCCGCACCGCGCTTGCCGCCGTCGTCGTAGTTTTCTCGGGCTGCGGTCAGGCTCCGCCTCCCGCACCTGCGAAGCCGTCGGGCACCGAGACTCTCGTGAGTCCGACTCCGGGCAAGCCCACTCTCCTCCTCTTTTCGCGCACGCAGGGTTTTCGGCACGACTCGATCCCCGACGGCATCGCGGCCATCACGCAGCTCGCGCAGGCCAACGGCCTCGGCCTCGACGCCACCGAAGATCCTGCCGAGTTTACCGACGAAAAGCTGGCCCCCTACGCGGCTGTGCTGTTCCTGAGCACGACGGGCGACGTGCTCGACGTGGCGGGGCAGGCAAGCTTCGAGCGCTACATCGCCACTGGTCGGGGTTACGTGGGCGTGCACGCCGCCGCGGACTGCGAGTACGCATGGCCGTTCTACGGCGAGCTCGTTGGAGCCTATTTCGGCGGGCATAGCCTCGTCGTACCGGCGGCCGTGAAGCCGGAACCCGTGAGCCATCCGTCCGTCGCGGGCCTGCCCTCGCCCTTCACC